>CAZJVB010000015.1:0-52878 GCA_964549435.1 uncultured Ruminococcus sp. | reverse complement strand
TGTGCCCACAATACTTGGCTGGAAGCGGCCCGGAACGATAGGTCGATGCTGACACAAAATGCCTGCGCTTAAAAGTGCAGGCATTTTGTTGTTTAAAAAAGAGATCAATAGGTACCAATATAAGGGGCATCAACGTAAAGATGATGCCCCTTTCCCTTATGTTTTTTGCCGATATGAAGCAGTATATTGCTATTCTGCATATATTGCGCCACGAGTTTTCATGATCGAGCAGACGGCGGCGCCGTCAATCTGGTGAACGGAGGTTTCGGTTTGCAGTGCGAGTGCAGCGCCGATACCCGCCGCTTCTCCGGAAGAACGGGCATTTGGTTGGATACGGATGCTGGATTGCGCAATGAATTCTGCGCCGAGGCAACGACCGACGACCAGCAAATTTTCAATGTCTTTGACTAGGAGAGAGCGGAAGGGTATTTCAAACCAAGGCTTATTGTCGACGGGCGTTTCGGTGAGATAGCGATTTGTCAGCACCTTACCGTGAATATCAATCGGATAGTTGGTTTGGCAGAACATATCAGGAAATTTACGCTTGTTTAAAATGTCTTCGGCGGTGAGAACGTAATCTGTAACGATTTCGCGGCTCTCCCGCACGCCGACCATCGGTGCAATTTCCGCAATATAAGCTTTTTCAAATCCTTTAAAGTATTTACGGTAAAACGCCAATTGACGTAGTATTCTTTTTTTACCTTCGATTTGCGCAATCGTCAGATCCTCCGGATTGGTACCATCGATATGAACGAAAAATTCCGGGCAGTTAAAGGCAAGTGAGCCGTATCTTCCGGGCATATTGAAAACCTGCCAGTACAGGTGATCCTCTTCTGACAGATCTCCGTTTGCAATAGCCTCCTCAAAGATAGGCGTCAGGGTAACCGGAGACCCCTTGCAGCAATGTGCATAGACGCATGTGCCGTCTTCCGAAACAGATGCCGCGGCATTGACGCCGGTACGTTCCGCTTCCAAACGGAAGAACTCGCCTAGTTTAATGGTGTCCACACCGTCAATAATATATCGAAGGGACATCGGTTGATTGCTACCGGTTTCCGGATTGCCCTTTTGGAAGGCGGCGCCGGCACGAACACTAATATCACCATCGCCGGTCGCGTCAATAAAGATTTTTCCTTTTACGAGGGATAATCCGCCTTTGTTAGCGATAACGACAGCGCGGAGACTGCCGTTTTCCATAACGACTTCAGGAATAAAGGTGTGATAGAGCAGACGGACGCCAGCTTCGATGCACAACTGCTCCAAAGCAACTTTAAGCAGGGTGGGATCAAACTCATTGCCTTGCTCGTTGGCTGCTCCTATTTCCAGTAGCTTACTGTGTAGTTCGCGGGAAAGGTAGGAGCATTGCGGATTGCCGTTGATATGGGAGCGCATCATAGGTGTAGTCAGGCCGGCGGTTGCAGTCCCGCCGAGCGCGCCAAGTTGCTCGATCAACAAGGTGTTCCGCCCTTCACGGGCGGCAGCGATTGCCGCAAAAACACCGGCAGTGCCGCCTCCGCAGACGACGACCTCTGCCTCCGCATAGATGGGCAGATCAGAGAAAGCGTTTGTATTCATAGAAAAGAAATCCTTTCGCGGTTCGGTTTTTGTCTACCTCATATTTACAACAAAAAAACGGGTTTGTCAAGTACTTCCCTGCTTTTTTATCAGAAAGTCAGGAGCGCTGCTCTCCAATCAGCTTCAGAAATTCCCCTTCGTTCAGAATGCGCACACCGAGGGTTTCCGCTTTGGTCAGTTTGCTGCCTGCCTCTTCACCGGCAAGGACAAAGGCTGTCTTTTTGGAAACGGAAGAGGACGGATTGCCGCCATGAGCGCGGATAAGCGCTTCCGCTTCATTTCGCTTCAAGGTCGGAAGCGTGCCGGTACAGACAACGTTCATACCGGCGAGAGTATCTCCTTTGCGTTCCTGCTTGCTGGTTGTGGAGACGCCCGCCGCTTTCAAGCGTTCAATCAACCTTTTTGCATGGGCGCTTTGAAAAAAGCGAAGCAGAGAATCTGCACTTTCCGGACCGATTTCATCGATGGACAGCAGTGTTTCGCGGTCGGCAGTCATCAGCGTGTCCAGATTCGGAAAAGATGCCGCCAGCAGTTGCCCTGCTTTTTCGCCGATATGACGAATGCCGAGAGCAAACAGCAGGCGGGCAAGTCCGGCCTGCTTACTTTTTTCGATGGCAGAAAGAATGTTGGCGGCGCTCTTTTCACCGTAGCCGCTACCGAGGGAAAGAATTTTTTCCTTGGTCAGCGTGTAAAGATCCGCTGCACTGGAAAGCAGCCCGCCGGCGATCATTGCGTGGACATTGCTTTCGCCGAGATAATCGATCCCCATGGCGTCGCGGGAGACGAAATGCACGACGCTGCGTTCCAATTGCGCCGGACATTCCGGATTGACGCAGCGGATGGCAGCTTCGTCCTCCTCCCGATAGACAAGTTCCCCGCAGGAGGGGCAGGTGACCGGCATTGCAAAGGGATGCGTGTCGGCAGGGCGTTTTTCAGGGAGGACGGAGATGATTTCGGGAATGATGTCACCGGCTTTGTGTAGCCGAACGGTGTCACCGATGCGGATATCCTTTTCTGCGATATAGTCTGCATTGTGCAAGGTAGCGAATCCGACGGTTGAACCTGCGAGCGTGACAGGCTCCATCACTGCGCGCGGCGTCAGAACCCCGGTGCGACCGACTTGTATCTGAATATCCTTCACGACGGTTTCCGCAATTTCCGGCGGATATTTGAATGCTGCCGCCCAGCGAGGAACGGAGGCGGTTTCTCCCAGCTCCTCGCGCATCGCGAAGGAATCCACCTTGATTACTGCCCCGTCGATATCGAACGGCAGGCTCGGTCTGAGAAGCCCGATTTCACGGATGCGCGCAATTGTTTCGTCTGCATTCCGACAGCGCCGGTTATAGGTGGAAACCGGAAAGCCGAGTGACCGCAGCCATTCCAAGGAATCGAAATGCGTTTCCGGAAGTGTCTCTGAACAGAGCTGGACGTTGTATACAAATATATCCAGCTTTCGTGTGGCACAAAGCCGGCTGTCCAACTGACGCAGAGAGCCGGCGGCGGCATTACGCGGGTTGGCAAACGGTTTTTCGCCGGCTTCTTCCCTTGCATCGTTCAGTGCGGCGAATATTCGCTTAGGCATAAATACCTCGCCGCGAACGATCAAATGAGGTACAGGCTGCTTCAAGAGCAGCGGAAGGCTTCGTATGGTCATCAGGTTATCGGTAACATTCTCTCCGAACACGCCGTCTCCACGTGTCAGACCGCGGACCAATTTGCCATCCCGGTATTCCAGTGCAACCGAAAGCCCGTCAAATTTACATTCCACACAGTAGACGGCTTCCGGAGCAGTTTCGCGAATCCGCCCGTCAAATACGCGGAATTCCTCTTCGGAAAAAACATCTGACAGAGAGCCCATGCTGCCTTGATGCCGAACTTTTTCAAAGCGTTCCGCCACTCTTCCTCCGACGCGTTTGGTCGGGGAAGTAGGGGAAGCAAGAGAAGGATAAGCGGCTTCCAGTTCCTGTAATTCACGGAACAGCTTATCGTATGCCGTATCCTCGATTTCCGGTTCATCCAGTTCATAATAAAGACGGGAATGGTATTCTAACAGTGATTCCAATTCCCGCATGCGCTTTTCTGCAGTTATTTCCTGCATTTGATCACCGCCCAGTCGTTTTTCTCTCTTTCAGAGAGGAGGAATAAGCCCTCTGCCTGTGCTGCCTTCGCAACGATATCTTTTTTCGGGGAGATGATGCCGGAGCAGAGCAGGATGCCGCCCGGCTTCAGGCAGGTGCTGAATTGCGGCAGCATCGCAAGAATGACATCTGCGACGATGTTTGCTGCAATTACGTCATACCGGGTTGCTGTCATGAGCTTTTCACGCAGAGCTTCGTCAGTCAGGATATTACCACAGTACGCTTGAAGGACGCCCTCCGGCAGATGGTTGATCCTTGCATTTTCGACTGCGGTAACCGCTGCGACCTGCTCAATATCCACGCAGATGACCTCGGAGGCGCCCAAAAGCGCCGCACCGATGCCGAGAATGCCGCTGCCGCAGCCCATGTCCAAAAGAGCCTTGCCGGTCAGATCCAGCGACTCCAACTCCTCCAAACAGAGCGCCGTGGTTTCATGCTGCCCGGTGCCGAATGAGGAAGCCGGATCAATTTCCAGTACAATGCGGTCGTTATTTGTGTAGGATTCCCATGTCGGTTTGACAAGAAAGCGGTCGCCGATCGGAAGCGGATGGAAATACTGCTTCCAATTATCCGCCCAGTCCTGCTCGTCCACAGAGGCAACCGTTACCTCCAGACTGCCAAGATTCAGATCCGGTTCTGCTTTCAGCTTTTCCAACCCGGAGAGGATCTCTGCACGCTGCAGTTTTCCCTGCTCATTAGCGGCAAGATAAACCTTGACGCGGACGTCGCCGGAATCCTGCAACAGGTTGTCTTCAATGTAGTCAAAAGGAATGGACTTCTCCTCGATCACCTGGACGAGGTCATTAAAATCCTCGGTTACAAAGCAGGAGATACCGGCTGCCATCAACACGCCGCTGACCAGCTCACTTCCGGGGGTATTGGTATGAATGGTAAGCTCTTCATAAATCATGCTTGCGTTCTCCTCGTAATTACGGTTCCGGCAGAAACAGCCCGTCATAGACCGCCTTTACGCGGGCAGCAGCTTCGCGGACGTTATTTTTTACGTAATAATCTCTTGCGTCACAGATCACGCCCGCACATTCCATTCCGAGCTGATGTGCCAGATAAAGGGCGCGGGACAGGTGAAAATCCTGTGTGACGATCAGGATGCTTTCAGCGCCGTAGATATATTTCGCTCTCCAAAGGCTTTCATAGGTGGAAAGCCCGAGCGAATCCTCGATGATTTGGTTTTCCTCCACACCGGCGTTCATGGCATAAACTGCCATCGCACCGACTTCGTCATAGTTTTCAGGCTCCGCGGAGTCGCCGGATAGCAGCAGGATGTTGGAAAAGCCTGCTTGCAGAAGGGCAAGCCCTTTGTCCATGCGATCCTGTAGGACGACAGACAGCTCTCCTCCGGGGCGGACAAGTGCACCGAGCACCAGAATACAGTCGTATTTCGCTCCGCTTTCCCGCAGCATCTCCTCGGTTTGCCGGTAGGGCGCAGCGGTTCGGACGACAACTAAATTACAGACCAATGTAAGCAGAATGACGGCAATCAGTAGCCCGGCGGCAATCCAAAGAAAGAAGCGAACCTTTTTGTTTCGAAACAGAACGTTGATTTTCATAGCGTATGATAATAATCCTTCATGGTACGGGCATCCTCGGATTGGGTGCCGGCGGATTCACTGATAAATGTAGGCGAGACGCCGAGTGAAGCGACCGCGCGAAGCAGCGGGCGGTGATCCGGACCAAAGGTTTCGTCCGCAAATGTCAGATGCCGTTTCTCTCCTTTTTCGGTGTATTCAATGCGAGAGAAGTGGCAATGCAGCCGTTCCGCCGCCTGCGGTCCCAATTCTTCGGCGATGCGGTCAAAGATGCGTTTGAAATCATCCTCCGTGCGCAGAATCCCCTGTTCCCTTGCGTTGATATGTCCGAAATCTACGACGGGTGCGAAACGCGGTGAAAGCTTGCACAGGGAAATTACTTCTTCCAGCGTTCCGAGCTGATTCTGTTTCCCCATGGTTTCCAGCCCCAGCAGCACGGTAAACCCGTTTTCAACCAGCATCTCATCCGCCATGCGCAGGGTTTCTGCGGCATATTCCAAGGCGGTTTCACGCGAAATTTTGGCGGCTGAGCCGGTATGTACGACCATAACGGAGGCGCCGAGCGCCTCGGAGGCAGCGGCGGATTGATAGAGGTAATCTACACTTTTGCGGCGTTTCTCCGGATCGACAGAGGACAGCGAGATGAAATACGGGGTGTGGAAGGACATTTTAATGCTGTGTGCAGCGGCTTGCTGTCCGATGGCAGCGAGCGTTTCCGGAGAAGCGGAAAGTCCCTGCCCCGCTTCGTATTCGTAAGCGTCAAGTCCGCATTCCGTGACGAAACGCGGTGCGTCCAGCGTAGAGCGGTAGCCCGCTTTGCGGAATGCGTCGGAGTTTCCTCCGGGTCCGAATAATGCGCCCATGGTTAATCACCGTTCCTTTCTGTTTGCGGTTCCATTGATCAGGAATCTGTTTCCGCGAGATACCGTCGGTATTGGCGGAACGAGCGGACAAACGGTCTTTCCAGTAACCGTTTGGTACGGAAAAAAAGCGTTTTTTTGTCTCGGATCGGGGGGACGAGATAGAAACGCAGACCCGCGCGATGGGATGCCAGACAGTCGGTGAAGATCTGATCGCCGAGCGATACGGTTTCCGCTTGCGTAAGTCCGAGCTGCTCCATCGCAAGGAGCATTCCCTTCGGAGAGGGCTTTTTTGCGTTGCAAATCTGCGGAATTCCCCATGTACTGTTGAAACGGGTTACCCGTTCTCCGTGATTGTTGGAAACAAAGATGAGAAGCAGACCGGCGCTTTTCAGAGAACAGAACCAATCTGTCATCCGTTCATTTGGCTGTTCGATCTCATAGGGAGCAACGGTATTATCCAAATCCAGAATCACGCCGCGTACTTTTTGGGAAAGCAGAAATGCCGGTGTAATTTCGTAGATATTTGCAAAGAGAATATCCGGATAGAACATTCCTTTTTTGCTGCAATATTCCATGATATTGTTCCTTCCGGGAGATTCAGAAAAGAATCCATGAAACGGAGTGAGGCGGGAGCGTTACCGACAGGCTTCCGTCAGCGACGGATACCTCTCCTGTCAGATCGCCGCGCAGAGAATAGGCGCCATCCGGCAGCGAAGCGGTGATTACCGGTGTGGTTTCCCGTGCAGAGGCATTAAGCAGAAGCAGCAGTTTTTGACCGTCACTGCGTTCCCAGAGCTCAGAGAAAGTGGCGGTATGCTCCAGCAGTCCGCCGTATGCTTCAAATTTTATTTTGGTTGTGCGGAGACGATGGGAATCCGTAATGACCGGTGAGCGCAAGAGGTGTCCGTCGTAGAAAAAGGATCCGAGCTCTGCGCGGCATCGAACGCACTTCTTATAAAAGTCCTTGTGCTTCAGCTTCTGATAGATCTCCGGCTTGATCCAACCCATCTGCTCCCCGAAGGTCAGGGACTGTGCGGCGAGGATATCCTGTCCCGCCGCATCCGGCGCATAGTCATAGCAGCGACCAAACACGGAAACATAACCGTTATAGATGACCATAAATGCCGGAACTTGGTCGTTTTTGATCCAGATCCAGGAAAGATATGCCTGAATATCCTTCATGTATGGATCGGAGGTGCATTCGGTGGCAAGAAAGGTATCTTCCGGCATGCTGCGATGGAGGTGATCCAGTAAGTTTCGGTAGCTTTCCACCCACCAAGTGCCGCCGCCTGCGCGATGAGAATGCCCGCGATCCTCGCAGGGATACGCCTGCGCTGCACCGATTTGATCGAGATACACCGCATTTACGCCGTAATCGTTGTATAATTGATCTACGATTTCCTTCTGCTTTTCCTGCCAAAGTGCTGTCGAAGGGCACATGATTGCCAGTTCAATATTGCTGGTCGGATAGACCTCCAAGAACGGTTGACCGCCGATTTTTTTTGTACAGTTGGGGCGTGCGATCGGGGTGAATTGCCAATCTTCTTTTCCCTTGTCGTGTGTGTCCCAAAGTCTGCCGTTGATATAGGGCATCACGCGGATGCCGTTTTCCTGCAGCCGGCGGATGCCGGGCAGGAAGGCGTCTTTTGCGGGGAAGTAGTGCGGATAATTGGTATCATAAGGGATTTGAAACCAATCATAAAGATGCACCGGGCTTTGCAGTCCCAAATCTCTGTCGGCTTCCAGCAGTTCTTTGACGTAGGATTCATCCCAAAGCATCCGTTTTCGCCACCAATGTGGATTGGTGCGGAGCCATTCCGGCATGTCCGCCCGTTTACCGTCCTGCATGACCGGTTTCCATGAGGCATGCTGCTCGAAGAAGGCGCGATAGAGCAGTGCTGCATCGTACCAGTCGCCGTCGAACAGCTGCCAAATGGCTTCGCCCTCCAGCGTTTGCGCATTGCCGGTCTGATCGATGTCACGCAGCGGCATGGATGCCTTCAGGTGTGCGACCGGAGTTTCCTCTGTTTTTTTGTATTCTAATTTCTTATAAGCAGGAGCGGGATCGTGCAGCCCGTAATAAAGCCCGCGGCCGGAACCGGTATGCCAAAACGCGAGATATTGCATGGACGCACCGTAGGAGGGATAATTTTGTCGGGTGGAAAATGTGCGCATAGAGGGATATACCTCGCCGCAACCATACGGGAAGAATACTTTGGTTCGGCTGCATGCCCCGAAGGAAAGAATCGGGTAATCACATTCATACAGCGTATAGGTGGGATTTTCCCCTGCAAGGCGTACCGTCCAGGAGAGTCGATTGGCAGAATTGTCCGCATGGCAAGTCAGAATGACCGATATGCCCGGTAATTCCCGATGATCCGCGAGCGTAAGGGTGTGGACACAGCCTGCTGCGGCAACGGCAGCAGTTTTCCAGCCGTTCTCTGAGGAAACGGTCAGAAACTCCTCTAAACCGACTTTTCGCGCGGTCAGCGTCAGCAGAGGTGCGTCCTTGCGCAGGAAACGGCGACCGGATCTCCGGTCGGTAACGGAATGAAGGGAGATGCCTTCTCCCGAAACGGAAAGAGTGACGGCCAGTTCGCCGGCGTGAATGACGTGCAGTTTCATCATGGCGATTCCTTGTGGTATAGTGTATGGAGAATTTCTGATTTTCAGTCATCGGACGGGTTTTGGCAGTTGCGCTAAGGGAGCAGCACCGGTGTTCTTGCGAGCGTGGCACAGGAGACGGACTTTGCACCCGCCTTTCGCAGCAAAGCGGAGCAGGCGCGCAATGTTGCACCGGTCGTGCATACATCGTCTATCAGCAGGAGATGCTGGTGAGCGACGACCGCAGCGGGTTTTGCTGCGTAACGCCCCTTCATGCTCTTTTCCCGTTGGGATGCGGAAAGCAACTTCTGTTGTAATGAGGAGCGGCATTGCAGAGTATTCACCAACGGTAGCTCCAAACGTTTGGCGATATAGGAAGCCAACAGTCGGGATTGGTCATATCCGTTGCTTTTAATTCCTGACGGACTGCGCGGTACGTATGTGACCGCGTCATATCGTCCAGCGCAGAGACCGGCGAGCAGTTCCGCTAAAAATTTTACCTGCGCGCGGTCGGCATGGTGCTTCAGCATGCCGACCAGCCGATTGGTTTCCGGCTGACCGTACCAAAGCAGGAAACGAACCTTTCGGTTTTGCGGGCAGATGCATTCCGCTGCCGGAAGACCGCAAAAGCGGCAGGGGATTTTCAGCAGGTTTCCGAAGGCTTCTGCACATTGCGGGCAGAGCGGAACCTCTGTTAGACAGGCGTTTCTGCGGCAGAGAAAGCAGGGCTTCGGAAAGAGGATGCGGGAAAATGCCCGCCTGTTCAGCGACAGCTTCATAGCGCCGCCAGCATACCCGGCATGGCGGTGTATCGGACCGGTTTGCGGTCATTGCCGACCATGACGGAAAGGACTCTCTGTTCTCCGACAATGCAGACCAGTTCCTTTGCGCGTGTGACTGCTGTGTACAGCAGGTTTCTTGTCATCAACGGGGCGGCGGCTTCAAAGGAGGGGATCAGAACAAAGCGATATTCGCTGCCTTGACTTTTATGGGTTGTGATTGCATAGGCAAGTTCGAGATCCTCCAGCAGGGAAAAATCATATTCGCAGGTGCGCTCGTCGAAATCGATCAGCAGGTATTCCCCCTGCTGGTTGATCCGGCGGATACGACCGATATCGCCGTTAAAAATACCGGCTCCTTCGGTTTTTCCGCGGCTCCAGAGCAGGTCGTAGTTGTTGCGAACCTGCATCACCTTATCCCCTTCTCGGAAGCTGCGGGAGCCGACCTTCTTTTCCCGTTTGCCGGGTGCGGGCGGATTGAGCGTCTCCTGCAATGCAGTATTGAGTTCTGAAGTACCGAGCGGACCTTTGCGCGTCCAGCAGATCACTTGGATCTCCTCCAGCGGATCTACACCGTAACGTTTGGGCAGCCGGAGGGAACAAAGCTGCAGCAGCGTGTCACGGATCTCGTTTGCCCCGTGCCGTTCCATAAAGAAGAAATCGCTGTTCCGCACGGAGAGCAGTGGAACCTCGCCGTGATTGATCCGGTGCGCGTTCACAATAATCAAGCTTTGCTCTGCCTGTCGGAATATTTTATGAAGCCGGACCACCGGAAATTGGTCGGATGCAATCAAATCGGAGAGGCAATTGCCCGGTCCGACCGGAGGGAGTTGATCCACATCCCCGATGAGAATCACATATGTGCCGAGACGAACCGCTCTCAGCAGTGCCTCCAGCAACAGCGTGTCTACCATTGACATTTCGTCGATGATCAGCGCCTTGCAGGGCAGGGGGTTGTCCTCACAGCGTGAAAACCGCGTCTGCCGGTCTTCGGAGAAACCAGTCTCTAACAGACGATGAATGGTTTTAGCGTCCCTTCCGGATGCCTCGCTCATCCGTTTGGCAGCCCGCCCGGTAGGCGCCGCCAGAAGGCAGCTGATTTTCAGCTCATCAAAAATTTGCAGGATGGCTTTGATCACCGTAGTCTTGCCCGTTCCCGGACCTCCGGTTACGACGGTAAGACCCTCTGTCACTGCATAAACGATTGCCTGTCGCTGCTCCGGTGCATAAGTAATCCCGCCCTCCTTTTCAAGGAGATCAATTCGTTCCTCTACACCCGCCGGAACAAACGGAAACTTTTCCGAAGAGATCGCGGAAAGTTTGGCTGCGATGTATCGCTCTGCGGCGTAGAGATCCTTGGCGGCGTAGAACACCTGCCCGTTTTCTTCTGTACGGATCAGCTCCTTTTGTGTCGAGAGGGCGGAAAGAGTTCTTAGCACGGCTTCCCGCGAGACGGACAGGATTCGCGCTGCCTGAGAAAGCAGCAGGTCCTCCGGCAGGCGGCAGTGACCACCCTGAAAAGCAGCGCTTTCCATGACGTGAAGAACCCCAGCGTTTAACCGCTCCTCGGAGTCCGGCTCGATACCGAGCGAACGGGCAAACTGATCTGCCTTTTCGAAACCAATACCGTCTATTTCGATGCAGAGCCGGTAGGGGTTCTGCTTGACCAGATCGATTGCTGCCGCTCCGAATCGCTTAAAAATACGTACCGAAAGTGCGGGACCGAAAAATTGCCCAAAATACAGCATGACGGCGCGCATGCCGAATTGCTGCTCGAATGCTTCATGAATTTCGTCTGCTTTTTTGGGGGAGATGCCCTTGATATCGCAGAGCCAGCGATGGTGATGCTCGATGACATCCAACGTATCCTCTCCATATGCTTGTAGGAGGCGCTCCGCTAAAACCGGGCCAACTCCCTTGAGTGCGCCGGAGGAAAGGTATTTCAGAATCGATTCTGCGGAATCCGGTAGGTTTTTTTCAAAATACTCCACCCGGAACTGTCTGCCGAAGGTAGGGTGAACGGTCCATGCACCGCGCACTTTTACGTGCTCGCCCTCGCCGAGAAACGGCATGGTGCCGACTAAGGTGACCGGCTCTCCCATACAATCCAGTACGCAGACGGTGTATCCGTTTTCCACATTGGAGAAAATGACTTCGTCGATCACTCCCTCCAGGAAACCACCCTCCGTTTCCACAGCACTCACCACCTTCTGATATAGATCTTTCGCTTTTCGCCTGCGGAAAGACGACGAATCAATTCTTCCTCCTGCAGCTCAGAACGGCAAAGAAGGACGATTTCGTACTCCTTCGCTTCAAACTCCGCTTTGGCGTGGTCTCCGAACAGCAGGCAGGTAAAACGCAGGCGTCGTTTCCCGATCAGAAGGAAAATCTCCCAAACCGTGGAGATGATTCCGATCGCGGCGAAAAAGCAAAGCAATAAATCTGACATAAAATCTCACGCCTTTCCCGTTCGGGGCGCGAAAAGCGTTTTCTGACCATGAAAGGATTCAGGCTTCACACCCCTCTATTATAATATATAGGATATGAAAAATCAAGGTGAAAAGCGGAAAGAAATTTCATTTGCGATGTACTTTTCCGGCAGAAAAAGACAGAGCCTCTGCGTATACAGCCGCAGCGGCTCTGTCTTTGTATTTTTCTGTTTTTCGGATTTTATTCCGCGCTGTCTTCCGAAGTTGTCTCTCCGGTCGTTTCTGCGGACGTCTCCTCCGTCGCATCCTCAAGGAGCGCCTTGATGGAAAGATTGATACGTTTTGCTTCCAGATCAACGCCAACGATCTTGACGGTAACCTTGTCTCCGATGTTCAGAACAGAGGCGGGATTGGAAACCGGTTTAGCAGCGATCTGGCTGTTGTGGATCAGACCGTCCAGTTCAGGGATGATTTCTGCAAATGCGCCGAACGGCATCAGGGAAACAATCTTGACGTCCACGACGTCGCCGATGGCGTAATTGTCTGTAAAGATTTTCCAAGGATCGGATTCCGGCGTTTTGTAGCCGAGAGAGATGCGCTTGGTTTCCGGATCAAAATGCTTGATAAAGACATTCAGCTTCTGTCCTATGGTCAGAATTTCTGCCGGCGGACGAAGTCTGCCCCAAGAAAGCTCGGAAATGTGAACCATGCCGTCCACCGGTCCGATGTTGACGAACGCGCCGTAGTTCATAATGGCGCGCACGGTGCCGACGAATTTCTGCCCGACTTCCAAGCTCTTATAAAATTCTTCTTCCGCCTGCTTCTTTTCCGCTCTCTGAACGGCTTTGATGGAGCCGACTGCACGCTTGCGATCCTCGTTGAGATCAATGATTTTGAAAGAAACCTTCTGTCCTTTCAGCGGATCGAGCGGCTCGCCCTTTGCAATGCCGGATTGCGATGCGGGAATAAAGACGCGGGACGTTCCCTTGGTAACGACGACGCCGGAATAGGAATCTTCCTTGCGGATGACCTCCTTGACGACGCCGGAAAGCACCTCGCCGGATTCGTAAGCCGCCTTGATGACTTCCCAGTTTTTGGAAATGTCAAGCCGCTTGCTGGAGAGCTGAACGGTACCGTCCGAATCATTGAACTTGATGCATACAACGTCGATTGGGTCGCCGACATGATATTTCTCGGTCAGATCGATGCCGCTCTCGTCAGTAATCTCGTCATAGACGAGAATGCCGGTGTGCTTTGTTCCAAGATCCACTTTCAGCTCGGAAGCGCTGACTGCGGAAACGATGCCGGTAACCTTATCTCCTGTATGTAATGTTTTGAATGACGCGTCCAGCAGTTCAGCAAAACTTGCTTCTTCATTCTTGATTTCTGCCATTGTGTTTATTACCTCCTGAATTATACTACCGGGAGTCGAAGCTCCTGCAGTGATCGAAATGGAATTCGCCGTGTGGATACGTTCGTGTTCGGCGATGAGGTCGGCGGCGGTTTCCACCAGTATGGCCTTCCCGACCTCTTGGGCGATCGAAAACAGCTTGACCGTATTGGAGCTGCCCCTCGATCCGACTACGACCGTCAGGTCGGAAGCTGCCGCGAGTGTGCGCACTTCTTTTTGACGATCCTCTGTAACCTTACATATTGTATCAGAAATTTTTGAGTTTGTATAGAGACATTTTATGAATTTTTGGCACTTTTTCCATTCTTCGGTGTTGAAAGTTGTCTGAACGGCAAGAACGACCGGTTCGTTTTTCGGCGTTCGGTCGGGAAAGGCGGCCTCCAGCTCTGCAAGCCCGCCGTAAACAGCGGATTCTCCGGGCGCCGCACTGACGATTCCCTGTACCTCCGGATGATTTTTGTCTCCGATGATCAGAAAGCGTGCGCCGACAGCGGAAGCAGCAATTTCATGCAGCTTGCGTACATAGGGACAGGTTGCGTCCACATATGCCAGACCGCTTTCCCGGATACGGCGGTAGACCTCTTCCGTCGCTCCGTGCGCGCGGATAAACAACAACGCATCCGACGGAAGTCCGTCCACCTCTTCCGGCGTGATGAATATAACGCCGCGGGCGCGAAGGGAGTCATTGAACACCCGGTTGTGAATCAGTTCACCGAGACAGTAGATCGGCGTTTTGCGTGCGGTGATCGCCTGTTCTATCAATTCCACGGCGCGGGACACACCGGGGCAAAAGCCGGCATGCTTGGCAATGCGGATTCGGCTCATGGCAGAGGTTCCCGAAAAGGCGCGCAAACCTTTTCAAAACAATAGGATGCAGCACCGTCGCGTCCCTTTTCCTGTTCCATGCCTCGGTAAACGGAGAACGGAATGGCTTCACCGATGATTACGGTCGTTTTTCGGAACAGACGGGGTTTGCGACTATCAGTCAGGATACTTACCGGAAGGATATCTGCTTTGGCGCCGCCTGCGATCATCATCATTCCTGCCATCGCCTGCGAAGGATCGGGATTGACTCCGGGCATTCGTGTTCCCTGCGGGAACAAGGCGATACAGCCGCCTTCTTTCAGGGTGCGAATCGCAGCACGGAAGGTGGAGAGATTGTTTCCGTCTCTGCTGACCGTCAGCACGTCAAAGACGGAAAATACGACACGCATGTGAAAATGGTTAGTGAGCGTCTGCTTGGCGATGAAACGCTGTTTTTGCCGCAGGGAAACCGCCAGCAGAACCGGGTCTATATAAGACGAATGGTTGGCGCACGCGAGGTAAGGGCGATCCGTCGGCTCCCGCTCTGCGCCAACAACGCGGACACGGTAGAGCAGTCGGAACAGTCCGCCGAAAGCGGCTTTACAAAATCCGTAAAAGCTCATAGGATAGACAAGTTTTCGCGGACAAGCGCAAGCGCGGCGGCGAGCGTCTCCTCCGGTGACATGACGGAATTGTCCAAAAAAACGGCATCCGGCGCCGGCTTTGCCGGTGCGATGTCCCGGCAGGAATCGTTTTCATCCCGCCATTTCAGATCAGCCAGAACCTGCTCCTCCGTGACCTGTTCTCCTTTGGCGAGCAGTTCCGCCCATCTTCTTTTTGCGCGTTCCTCCGGAGAAGCGGACAGAAACAGCTTAAGCTGCGCATCAGGCAGGACTACCGTACCGATGTCGCGGCCATCCATAACAACATGGTTTTTCCTTGCAATACCGCGCTGTGTTTCCAACAGAAAAGCGCGCACCTCCGGCAGCTTGGAAACCTGCGACGCATACTGTGAAGCGAGGGAAGTGCGTATTTCCTCGCCAACCTTTTTGCCGTCGAGATATACTGCGTTTCCGCCGTCTTCCAACCGCATCTGAAGATCCAGCTTTGCCAGCAGAGGGCAAACATCTTCCGGCTTGTCCGCCGGGATGCCGTTTTGAGAGGCGAAAATACCAACAGTGCGGTAAAGCGCGCCGGTGTCGATATAGACAAAGCCGAGAGCAGCGGCAAGTCTGCGCGCTAAGGTGCTCTTTCCGGAACCGGAAGGACCGTCGATTGCAATTTTAATGGATTCTGCCACGCTATTTTCTTCCTTTTGTATTACGCTAATAACCTAAGCATAGTATACACGGAATCTTTTCATAAAGCAAGCATTTTTTCAAAAAAAAATTCAGCGTAATTAACAAAAAGAAACTCTTGTTTTTATACGATGAGAGGGAGGCAGGGGGTGATTTCCCTGCCTCCTATCTATTCAGTGTCTGCGTTTACCGTTTTTTTAATCCTTTCGTTGAGGTGCCTCCTGTTGTTACTCTAAGCGTACCGTAAGGGTATGGTTGCCGTCCTGCAGAGTGACGGGAAAGGTGACCGGTTCTCCGTCCAGTGTGGTTTCCGTATCTGCGGAAACGGTGATGCGTACGGTTCCATGGTAGCGGAGTATGGCTTCATAGGGAATGTGTGGGTGCAGGTCGAGAATCCGGTTCGCAGCGGAGAGGCGAATGCCCATCACCTCCTCGATGAATACTTTATAATACCAGGAAGCGGATCCCGTATACCAGCTCCAGCCGCCTCGTCCGATATGCTGTCCTGCGTAGATGTCGGCGCAGAGTGCGTAAGGTTCGGCGCGGTAGAGGTCCGACTCTACACGGGTTCCGGTACGGTTAAACGGATTGGAGCCGGCAAGAATATCCAGCGCGGTTTCCGTTTTTCCCACTTTCAGGAATGCAAGCGCGCCCCAGACGGCGGCATGCGTATACTGACCGCCGTTTTCACGGATTCCCGGCGGATAGCCGCGGATATAGCCTGCCGGGACATTCCCGCCGTCAAACGGTGGAGAAAACAGCTTCAGTAAACGATACTTGGGCTCGTAGAGCTCCCGCTCTGCGGTATCCAGCGCGATGCGGCAGCGCTCCTCCTCCGCGCCGGCGAACAGGGCAAATGCCTGAGAAAGAATGTCGATGGCACACTCCTGATTTCCCTTCTTTCCTAAAATGTCGCCATTGTCACAGAAAGCGCGCAGATATCGATCTCCGTCAAAGGCGGCATTTTCTGCATTTTGCAGCAGTGTTTCCGCCGTTTCTTTCAGGGTTGCGGCGTTTTTCGGATCCTCCGTTTCCAGAAGCGGCAGGAAGGTCTTTGCTGCAACGACATACAGGAATGTGGAGAATACACTTTCTCCTTTGCCCGCTGCCCCGACAGCGGAGAAGGCATCGTTCCAATCACAGCTGCCCATCAGCAGAAGTCCGTGCGGTCCGCGCCTGTCCGCTTTGGAAAAAGCGCGCAGGCAGTGAAGCAGAACCGTCTCACTTAGAAAGCTGCGGGCGGGAAGCTCATAGCGTTCATTTTCTTCGGTCAGCGGCGGGGAGGAAAGATATTCCGCTTGCTCCGAAAGCAGTTGACTATCTCCTGTTTTGTTTACATAATCTGCGACTACATAGGGGAGCCAAAGTAGATCGTCCGAGCAGGTGGTCCGGATTCCTTTTCCGTCCGGGTGCCACCAGTGCTGCACGTCTCCCTCCTCATACTGATGTGCGCAGCAGCGAAGCAGATGCTCCCGCACCTCCTGCGGTCGTGCGTAAACCAGCGCAAGACAATCCTGCAGTTGATCGCGGAACCCGTACGCGCCGCCGGATTGTCGAAAGGAAGCGCGTGCATGGAAGCGGCAGGCGGCTACCTGATAGGGAAGAAAACGACCGAGAAAAAGGTTCTGCGCTTTGCTGTGTGTGTGAAATTCTATTGGCGGCAGCATGGAAACCGCAAATGCCTCTGCAGCTGCCTGTTCAGCTTCCGCAGAAATATTCCGCAGACTTTCCAGCAGTTCCGGCAGCTCGCTTTCTTCGCATCCGCCGAGAAAGAAGTTGACATAATTATAATTTGTGCGCAATCCGATCAGATCGGAGAATCCGTCCTTACTGGTGTCGGATTCTCCCCGTTCACCGGTGTAGAGCTCGGTCTGCGAAAACAGCGGAGAAGCGCCTTTCGCATACAGCACACCGACGCCGTCTCCAAAGGCGGTATCGTGTCCGGAGCGGAATAGCAGCACATCGGATTGCTCCTTTTTCCAAAGAATATTCTGCGGTATCGCACCGCTGCCCATTGCCGGACGGACACAGTACAGCAATTCTCCTGCCGCAGAGGAAAACAGGACACGAATGACTTTGATCGGTTTTTCTGCGCAGCAGAAGCATAGAACGGAATAGGAGACATCTGCGGCGGTTCCTTCCCAGATCGCCACGCCCTTGCCCCAAAAGGCTTTCCCTGCACAGGCGACCAGATCATAGAGCCTGCCGTCACGGCGCAGATAAAGCCGCTCCCCGTCGGACAGGGAGCCGGGATCTCCGGTAAAGGGCGTCAGCCGCCGCTCATGTGCGTTGCCGCAGAAGGTATAGCCCAGCGAAGATGCGGTTACAATGCTGCCGCAGTGCTTGCCGGACAGGACGAAAGACCGCGGCGCCGGCTGCGGGCGATTTTTATAAAGGGTAAAGCCTTCCTCCCTTGCGTAGCCGTCCGCTACGAGCAGGGCATCCTCCGGATAGCGTTCTTCCGCAGGGGAGGGCGTTAGGCAGGGAGGAATAAAGTTCGGCAGCGGAAGAGGCGGTTTCCCGCAGGAAACCTTTGCCGGAAAGCTCCAGACGGCGCAGATCTGGGGAAGCAACTCAGAAAGTGATTCGTCGATCTGCTCCTGTCGCAGCAGGAAAATGCCGCCGCGTACACCGAGAAAGCCCTGTAGATCCAGCTGTTCACAGAGGGCAAGCAGCTTCTTTTCTGCCGGACGGAAATACTGTCCGTCCCCTTCCGGCAGTAACAAAAATTCGGTGCGCAGTCCTGCACGCGCAAGCTCTGAAAAACCGCGCAGCAGGGATTCCGCTGCCGCCATATCCGATTCGCCTGCGCGCAGCCCGATCAACGGGTAATCGCCGGAGATTCCGTACCGCCAAAGCTGTTCCCGCCGATAGGAGGGCCAGACGCCGGGCGCCGGCTGATGCGGAAAGAGCAGGGAAGCAAGCAGATCACAGGTTTCCGGCAAAGAGCCGCAGGGGGATTTTTCTTTTTCGTGACGGGCGGTTAGGATTGCCGTGCGCACCTCTGCGCGACTGCCCGCCATGGAAAGCAGCAGCGTTGCACGTCCGCCCGGGCAGGGAGCCGTGCGTATGACGCAGAGCGGATCGATGCAGGTTCCCGTTTTTCCGTCGAGCTCGCGGTTGAAGTCCGCAGGGGTGTTAAGACTTTCCGCCGGAAAGCCGTCTTTGGATGTGCAGAAGGTAAATGCTGTCGTCGGATCCCGAAGCGCTGCCGCTACCCAGCAGACCGGTTTCCCGGTTTCGCGATCCCGCCGTGCGAAATAAAGAATGCGTGTCTCGCTTTCGTAACTGCTTTCGATGAACAGCTTGGAGAAAGCCTGGTGTGCATCATAGGAAGCCTCGTCCGTCAGAACCGGTTCAAAGGCAAACAGCACCGGTCGGGAACGTCGGTTTTCGGATTCCGTCTCCGCCCGGAAGCAGTCCGCGCGTCGGCAGAAGGAAAATTGTACCCGTCCGGAGAAGCGCTTGCTTCCGGCGATCAGGCTGACTGAGTCGCCGTTGGTTTCAAAGGAGTAGGCGCCTTCACCGAAGAAGGGGGTACAGCCGTCCGTCCGACTGTCCTCCGGGAAAGCAACCAGCAGCGTATGCGCGCAGGAGAACCGCTCGGTGCGGCACTCGTTCAGCAGTAGATTCCCTTTCCGTAGGCACACGTGCCCCAAGGATGTCATACAGGCAGAGAAGCCGTCTTTACAGAGCAGTGCTGCCTTGGGAGCACAAAGATCCGTCTCGCTGCTTTCTGTTGGGCGTTCCGCACGGGAGAGGCGCGGTATCTTCGGCTGTGCGCGCAGTCCTTCGGTCAGAAGAGCCGGATTGGGCGGCAATTTTTCCTGCAGTAGGCCCGCTGCCGCCTTCATCCGCGCGTCGTTCATAAAGCGCCGCACAAAGGCGCGGTCGTTCACCGCATTGGAGATGGCAAGCAGACTCATTCCGACATGATGTGCCATATAGCTGCGCACCGCAATGCCGTCCCGGCTTCTGCCGGGTGTTCGATCAAAGGCTTCGTAAAGACCGTATTTCCCGTACATTCCGCATGCTTCCAGTGCGTGCAGATTACGAATTGCCGCCGCCGGACAGACTGCGAGTGCAAGGTATGTGGAGTAGGGGGAGATCACGGTTTCTCCACAGACGTCACGCCGCAGGGCAAGCGTGCGGATTCCATGTGCGCGATAGCGGTAATGCAGCTCTCCGTCAAACGCGTAATACGCGGATTCGGAAACACCCCAGACCTTTCCCTTTGCCGCTTTTCTCTGTGCCCAGACGGAAAAAAGCAGCGTTTCCTGTAAGAAGGAATTCCGGTAAATCGGCAGAAATAACTGCGGCATGAAATATTCAAACATGGTTCCCGACCAGCTGACCATGCCGATATAGCCTTTTTCGGCGGCGACTGTGCGGCAAAGGGCATACCAGTGTTTTTTGGGAGCAATTCCGGTTGCGATCGCGTAATAGCTGGCGGTTCGGGCTTCGCTCATCAGCATATCGTAGCAGCCGCTCTCCCGTTGATCGCGCAGGCTGTCCCAGCCGAGCGAAAAAAGGTTTTTGCGCGCATCATAAAAAACGGAAAGATCGGTATCCTCTGCCAGATGGCGGCATTGTATAGCTAATGCGGGGAAACGCTCCTCCGCATCCGCATACTCTTGCAGTCCGTTTTCCAATGCGATCAGCGAGACGACGAAGTTACCGCTGTCTACAAAGGAAACGAACCCGTCTCCGATCACGGAAAGCGTTTTCAGGTCGTACCAATTATACAGGTTGCCGTGAAATTTCGGTAGCCCTTCCACGGTTGCAAGCGCGCGTTCCAGTCGGTCGGCGGCCTCCTTGGCATCCAGAAATCCGAGATCCATCGCCGCGAGCACGGACAGCAGAAACAGTCCGATGTTGGTCGGAGAGGTTCGCAGGGCTTTCTCCTCACTCGGCGCAAGCTGCAGATTATCCGGTGGGAGGAAATGCGATTCTCTTGTGACGGTATCCGCAAAAAAATTCCACTGGTCAGCGGCATGTTTTTTCAGGAAGGCAGCATCCTTCTCAGAGAGGGAAACCCTGCTTTCACCGCTTCGCGGATCGCCGCCGCGTGTCAGCGGCAGAGAGAGCAGGTAAGAAAGCAACGGGTTGAGGAAAAACAGAATGCCTAATAGACGGTAAACGGACGCGCCTCCAAACAGGAAAAACAGGCAGCCTGTGACGGCACCGGGCAGTCCCTTGCGCAGGTAAAGGGCGAGCTTTCCGGAGCCGCTTTCTCCTGCCGCCGCAGTGGTCCATTGCAGCAGATTGCGGTGAGAGACGATCATACGCCAAAGGGAACGGCAGATTGCGTCCAGAGAAAGAAAGGCGCTGCGGCAGGCGGAGCAGAGATCATTTCCTAAGCGCAGCACGGCTTCCGCAAAGGTGGAGATGCCGGCGGTGAATGCATGGCGCAGCAGAAACGGTCCGCCAGAAAATAACTCGGACAGCGAACCGATCAGAAAGGGTAGCAGCAGGTATGCATATGCCGCAAGAAACAGAAACAGCGCCTGCCATTCTCCGCGAACGAAAACAGCGCCACCGACCAGGGCAAGCAGCGAGAAAATCGGTGTCAGGTGACGGAACAAATTACAGAGAATCTGCCGTCTGCTAACGAAAGAGAGCTGATAACGGCGATGAAACAGGAAATACAGGTTCTGAATATCACCGCGGATCCAGCGGTGTGCCCGCCGATACCAGGATGCGGGATTATTCGGAACCGAATCGGACAGCGGCAGATCGGAGATCAGCAGGGTATGAAGCAATCCGCCCTCCGGCAGATCGTGGCTGAGGATTTTTCCTTCCGGCAGGGAAAGCGCTTTTTCCCGGAATCGGTTGACGTCCAACAGCCCTTTTCCGCAGAAAATTCCCTCACCGTACAGACTCATATTACGGTCAAAAGCCGCTCGCTCATAGAAAGAGACTCCCGCCGAGCCGGAGATCAGGCGGGTAAAATAGGTGCGGTAGGAGGAGACGAGCTCGGTCTGTACAGCCGGCTGAAAGACGCCGAATCGGCGATTGACAGGGTGCAGTGCAACGCCGAGCAGTTCCCGGACAATGCCCGGCGAAAGCTCCGTATCCGCATCCAGCGTCAGCAAATATCGCACACCGGATGGGCAGGTACCGTACAGCAGCCCGGCTTCCTCGCCGGATAGTCGGCGGATTAACGCTCCGACTGCGCCCCGTTTCCGCTCTTTTCCGCCGAATTTTCCGTTTTCCAGCTGCTCACGCTCACGGTATAGCAGAAAGAAGCGGTTCCCGTGAACGCTGTTCAGGCGGTCAATGTCCGCTTTGAGTTTTTCCAGCAGGGGGATGTCCTCTCCGGTGCTTGCGGTTTTTGCTTCCGGAAAGTCTGCGAGCAGGCAGAAGGAAAGATTTTCCTCTCGGTTCAGATAGTAAAACCGTTCCAGACGCTCTGCGGCGTCTGTATTCTGCTGTAACAACGCGGTGACTGCGACCACCGTCCTTGCGCGTTCCGGGATGGATGGCAGAGAGAGGCGTAGCGCGGCCGGTTCCCTGCGAAAGAGGGAGGCGATGCGGTCACAGAGCGGGGAAATGCCTTCGGCAATTGGCAGTAGAAGCAAAAGCGTCAGCCAGCCGAATGCCGATATGCAGAGGAGGCTCCCGCCGGCGAGGAACAGTAAAAAGGAGAGCCACCAGACGGCAATTGCTCCCCAAGCTGCTTTTTGCGGAAACAGAAGAGCGCCGAGCGGCACACCTTTTGCTTTCGCTTCTGCAGCGGAGCGGACCGCTTCTTCATATTCACTGATGCGGTGTCTGCGTGCACGGACGGTCAAGGCGTACCGGTAGGAAGCCTTGGTTTCCGGAGAGAAGAGAGCGTAGTCTTCCTCAAATGCGGAAAGGACGCCCTCCGGCAGCCAAGCCGCTTCAAACAGCGTCGAGTGTTCAAGCTCCGGCAATGCGCGCAGAACGCCGACCGCTTCCGGTAGCAGGGAAGCATTTTTCTTTCCCGCACAAATACCGCCGATACGCAGAATTGCGTTGGCAGCGAGCATGGCGGGAACGGCGGTCAGCGCGTTATAATCGAAGGTCTGTTTCCGGGCTTCCGATCTTGTCCGCAGGAACTCCAAAAGACTTTCTTCTGTAAGCTTCCAGCCCACTTCAGTGAGATAGGCGGCGGTAATATCTTCCATTTCGGGAGAATGCCGGATGCCGTCATTTTTCCGCACGGCGTTATATTGCCGGTCGATCAGATAGTAATTGTCCGCAACCCATTCCGGCGCTCCTTCACGTATACTGGTGCGGATCGCGCGGATGGCAGACGAAAGCCTTGCGCGCAGCGATGAACCGTTTCTCATAATGATCCCGTCCCTTTTGATCTTTTCCGCTTTAGTGTTGACCGAAAGGTGGGGAATTATACCAAATTCCAATGAAACGGTCCGTATCATTTGGTCCTTGCTTTTTCGGGGAATGATTGCTGATGCAGCACAGGATTCCAAAGAAGTCTGAGATGGTCGGAATGGTAGAAAAAAAGAATGGAGGGCGCGCCTCCATTTTTTATGCGATTATTTCTTTTTGAATTTGGAAAAGAAGGAGCTTTTCTTTGCGTAGTGCTTTTCCTCACAGAGCTTGCCGAACGCTTCCAGCGCGTCTTTTTGCTTTTTGCCGAGTCCTTTCGGAACCTCTACTTCGACAGTGACCAACAGATCGCCTCTCCCTTTGCCGTTCAGCGTCTGAATGCCCTTGCCCTTGATACAGAAGGTGGTTCCGGACTGAGTTCCCTCCGGGATTGTCAACTCACCCTGTCCCTCCAGCGTCGGTACTGTGACTTTGGCGCCCAGTGCCGCTTCCACAAAGGTGATCGGCAGATCGCACAGCAGGTCGAAGCCGTCTCGCGTGAAGAGGTTATGCGGACGGACAGAGACGGAGACATAGAGGTCCCCGGCGGGACCGCCGTTCGCACCGGCGTTTCCCTGCCCGCGCAGAGAGATACGCTGCCCGTCGTCAATACCGGCGGGAATTTTAACTTCAATGACCTTGTTTCTGCGTGCAAGTCCGCTGCCGCGGCAATCCTTGCAGGGATTCTTAATGATCTTGCCCTTTCCGCCGCAGGCATCGCAGACCTGCGTCGATTGCATGTATCCGAAGGGCGTGCGCTGCTGAACAGTGACCTGCCCGCGTCCGCCGCACTTGGAACAGGTTTCACTGCCACTTCCGCCGCTTCCGGAGCAGGTCGGGCATTGTTCGATGCGGGTGTAGGAAATTTCCTTCTTACAGCCGAACGCTGCCTCCTCAAACGACAATGTGATGCGGGCGCCGATATCGTCGCCGCGACGCGGTCCGTTCGCGTTTCGACGAGTTCCGCCGCCGAACATACCGCCGAAAAGATCACCGAAAATGTCGCCGACGTCAAACCCTTCTCCGCCAAAGCCGCTGAAATCACCGGCGCCGCCTGCCGAACTGTCGATGCCTGCCCATCCGTATTGATCGTAGCGGGCACGCTTTTCGGAATCGGAAAGAACGGAGTATGCTTCATTGACCTCCTTGAAACGTTTCTCCGCTTCCTTGTCGCCGGGATTGGCATCCGGATGGTATTGCTTGGCCAGCTTATAAAAGGCTTTTTTGATTTCGCTGTCCGAAGCGCTCTTCTGTACGCCGAGTACTTCGTAGCAGTCCCGTTTTTGTTCTGCCATTGGTATATCACATACCTTTCTTGGCGAAAAGACCGCAGTTTTTGCGATCTCTTGCAGACAGCCAAAGCAGCGTCAAACGCTGCTCTGGCTGCCCGCTGCCTATATTTGGTTAGTTGGTTTTATCCGTAAAATCTGCGTCGTAGACCGTGCCGTCATCACCGGAGCCGGTATTGCCGTCATCACCGGTCGGACCGCTTTGTGCGCTGTCTCCGCCGGGCTGCTGGTAAAGCTTGGAGGAGAGGGCATACAACGCCTTTTCCAATGCTTCGGTATCCGTCTTAATCTGCTCGGAGGTTCCATTTTTCAATGTTTCCTCCAGCTTTGTGACGGCTTCCTGCACGGGTGCTTTGTCGGAATCGCTCAGTTTAGATCCGGCTTCCTCCATGGTCTTTTTGCATTGGAACACCGTGCTTTCCGCGCGGTTACGGATCTCCACCGTTTCCTTCTGTTTACGATCCTCCTCTGCGTGCAGCTCTGCATCCTTTACTGCGCGATCGATGTCCTCCTTGGACATGTTGGTCGAGGATTGGATGGTGATATGCTGCTCCTTGCCGGTGCCTTTGTCCTTCGCGGTAACGTTTACAATACCGTTTGCGTCGATATCGAAAGTGACTTCAATTTGCGGAACGCCGCGCGGCGCGGGAGAAATACCGTCGAGGACGAAACGTCCAAGTGTCGTATTGCTGGCTGCCATTTCGCGTTCGCCCTGCAGAACGTGGATTTCGACAGAGGTCTGACCGTCTGCGGCGGTGGTATAGGTCTGGCTCTTGGAAACCGGAATTGTGGTGTTGCGTTCGATGATTTTGTTGAATACGCCGCCGAGCGTTTCGATTCCCAAGGACAGCGGAGTGACATCCAGCAGGAGAAGATCCTTGACGTCGCCGCCGAGTACGCCGCCTTGAATCGCAGCGCCGACCGCGACACATTCATCCGGGTTGATGCCTTTGAACGGATCAGCGCCGGTAAAATCCTTGACCGCATCCACAACTGCGGGAATACGGGTGGAGCCGCCGACAAGCAGAACCTTGTTGATCTGCTTAACCGTCAGATTTGCATCGGCAAGTGCCTTCTTCATCGGCTCAATAGTGCGTTTGACCAGATCAGCAGTCAGTTCGTTGAACTTCGCGCGCGTCAAGGTTGCGGAGAAATGCTTGGGACCGGAAGCATCCGCCGTCAGGAACGGCAGATTGATTTCCGTGCTCATAACACCGGAAAGCTCGATCTTTGCCTTTTCCGCCGCTTCCTTCAGACGCTGCATCGCCATATTATCGCTGTGAATATCGATGCCGGTTTCCGACTTGAAGGAACTTGCGATCCACTCCATGACGCGTTCGTCAAAGTCATCGCCGCCGAGACGGGTATCGCCGTTGGTGGCCAGCACCTCAAATACACCGTCGGAAATTTCCAACAGGGAAACGTCGAAGGTGCCGCCGCCGAGGTCGTAAATCAGGATTTTCTGATCCTTGTTGTCCTTGTCAAGACCGTAAGCGAGTGCCGCTGCGGTCGGTTCATTGATGATACGCTTGACATCCAGTCCCGCAATTTTGCCGGCGTCCTTGGTCGCCTGACGCTGTGCGTCGGAGAAATAGGCGGGAACGGTGATGACCGCTTCGGTTACCTTTGTGCCGAGATAGCTTTCTGCATCCGCCTTTAATTTTTGCAGGATCATCGCACTGATTTCCTGCGGCGTATACCCTTTGCCGTCAATTTCCACCTTTTTTGAGGTTCCCATGGAACGTTTGATGGAACTGATGGTGCGGTCGGGGTTGGTGATTGCCTGCCGTTTCGCGACCTGCCCGACCATGCGTTCTCCGTTTTTTGCGAATGCGACGACGGACGGGGTGGTGCGGTTTCCCTCCGCATTGGCGATGACGACCGGTTCGCCGCCTTCATATACAGCTACACAACTGTTTGTTGTACCGAGATCGATACCAATGATTTTGCCCATAAAAATACCTTCCTTTTTATCGATGAATTATCAAGAGATTGTTTTTCGGATCAGTTAGCAACCTTTACCATGGCATGTCGAAGAACCTTATCTCCGCGCATATACCCTTTCTGAAAGGTCTGCGTAATTACATTTTCTCCGAGCGCGGGGTTTTCTTCGTGCATGATGGCGTTATGGAAATTCGGATCGAATGCTGCGCCGTCGCTTTCAATTTCCGTGATGCCCAACTTTGTCAGAATGTCGTTTTGCTGCTTGACAAGCGCTTTGATGCCCTCGTCTTCCGGAGCGAATTGCTGCGCCTGCGCCATGCTGTCGATCAGCGGCAGAAACGCGGTCAGAGCATCTGCGTAGGCGGTAGTGTAGCAATCGGCTTTCTCCTTTTCGCTTCGCTTGCGGAAATTTTCGTATTCCGCATACAAGCGCAGGTATTGGTTCGTTTTTTCGTCAAGCTGTGCTTTAAGTGCCTCTAATTCCTTCTGCTCACGGTGGGAAAGCTTCTTTTCTTTTTCCTTCTTATCTTTCCCGTTTTCCTTGTCGGATGATACCGTTTCCGTGCTGGGAGATTCCGCCGCGGTTTCGTCTGTCTGTATATCGTTTTCCGCTTCTTTTTTTACTGCGGGATCTTCCGTAAAGGGTTCCTGTTTATTCTCCATGTCGTTCATCGC
Organism: uncultured Ruminococcus sp.; assembly: GCA_964549435.1. GTDB lineage: Bacteria > Bacillota > Clostridia > Oscillospirales > CAG-382 > Coliplasma. The sequence continues at coordinate 26,166 of CAZJVB010000015.1, read as the reverse complement.
TCCTTTCTGGTTCGGTGCCGCCTGCTCCTTTGGGATTCGGCGCTTCAATCGGTTCCAGTTGTTCTGTCAGCCCTGATGCGAAGTAATCCAGCGAGGCGACCACTTTTTTATAATCCATCCGCTGCGGACCGATGACGCCGATGGCGCCGACCACTTTTCCGCTCACCGTAATCGGATGAAACACAAAGCCGGTATCCGGCGGAGCGAATTCATCCTTTTCTTCATCTCCTAAGATCACACTGGTCTGTCCGGGAACAGCTCGGTTCATCAATTCTGCAAAGCGCTGCCGCTGCTCAAACAGGTTCAGAATGCTTTGGAATTTGGAGACGTTCATGAATTCCGGGTAGGAAAGCAGCTTGGTCACGCCGTCGATGTGCACCTTTTCCCGATCATAGGAGCCGAGCATTTCATGAACGACGCGCAGCACCGTGGTGGAAAAGGAACGGTGTTCTCCCATCCGTTCTTCGAAATTCAGAATGACTGAAAGATTGATCTGGTCGGCAGAAAGACCTGCCAGAGCAGCATTCAATGCATTTCTGGCAAGTGCAAGCAGCTCCGGTGTCACCGCTTCCATCAGCTTGACGTGGCGGTTGCGGATGGTTCCGTCCTTACAAATCATGATCAGCAGGAAACTGGTTTCATCGACATAGACGGTTTCGTAGCGGTCTACGGTACTGCTGCTGCCGCCAATAAAAGCGAAGGTGGCATAGTTGGTGATGCGACCAATCGCCCGTGCAGCTTCGTCCATCAGATGACTGACCTCGACCAGCTTGCTGTTCATCACCTCGTCCAGCACTTCCAGCTCTTCCATGCCGAGCAGATATTTTTCCATCAAACTGTTGACATAGGTTCGATAGCCTTGCGGCGTCGGAACGCGTCCGGCGGAGGTGTGCGGCTGCTCCAGATAACCCATGGATTCCAGATCGTTCATTTCGCTGCGGATGGTTGCGCTGGAAAGGTTGAACTGGCGAGATTCCGTCAGGGATTTGGAGCCGACCGGGTCACCGGTGCGGATATAAGCGTCAATCACAGATTTCAGGATCGCTTTCTTCCGTTCGGAAAGTTCCAAGCTGCCGACCTCCTTTCAAAGGCTACTCGCTGGAGTTAGCACTCTTTGATCTCAAGTGCTAATCTTGCCTTTATTATATCCTTTTTTTGGCGGTTGTCAATAGAAAGAAGAAAATTATTTTGTAAACAAATTATGTTATTTATATGACAAGCCGATGCAAAGACGAAGGGAAAAAGCAAAAAATAAGCGGTTTTTTCCGGGGAATCGTATGCCGGCGCTATGACGAAGAAAGTTGGCAAAGGGAAAAAGCGATTGCCAAGGGGCTTGCAAAACGGAGCGGATTTGGGTATACTGCACATATCAGAGTGTCAGTTTCCGGTGCAGAGGAGGAAAGAGGAATATGGGAGAAGAAACATCGGTATTTGCACGCATTTACAAGCAGGTGCAGAAGATTCCGAGGGGGAAAGTGATGACGTATGGCATGGTTGCCGCGATGGCGGGCAATCCCCGTTGGGCGCGTGTTGTGGGGTACGCACTGCATGTCAATCCCCGACCGGGAGAGATCCCCTGCCACCGGGTGGTGCGTAAAGACGGTGCGGTCGCGGAGAGCTTTGCTTTCGGCGGAGCCGGTGCTCAGAGAAAGCTGTTGGAGGCGGAAGGGGTGCGTTTTCTGCCGGACGGCCGTGTTGATCTTTCCGTTTGCGGCTGTACCCTGCGTGAGCTTTTGGAGCACGGAGAGCAGGAATGAAAGCGGACAGACTGTATGCGATAACCGTCTATCTGTTGAATCATGGCAGGACCACCGCTGCAGAGTTGGCGCAAAGATTTGAGGTTTCCGTACGTACGGTGCGGCGCGATATGGAAACGCTTTGCATGGCTGGCATTCCGTTGATAGCAGAGACGGGTATTGGGGGCGGCTATTCTCTGGCAGAGTCCTTTCGCATGGATGCCCAGACTGCCACGGGGGAGGAATATGCTTTGATTCTTGCAGCGTTAAAGAGCTATGCAACCGCAGGCATCCGTCCGCGAAACGGCGCATTGGAAGCGGTGACGGAAAAGATTTCCGCACTTGCAGAAAAGAAGGACAACGGCATTTTGCTAGACTTTTCTGTTTTGCAGGAGCGGGACGGTACGCTTTTTTCCACTCTGCAGGCGGCAATCCGGACAAAGCGCAGGGTTCGTTTCCTTATATACAAATGCCGAACAGTTGGCAAGATTACACTGCGTGGAGCCGGTGGCTTTGGTTTATCGATGGTACGCATGGTATCTGCTTGCCTATTCGAATGTCAGACAGGATTACAGAATGTATAAATTGATCCGGATGGAGCAGGCGGAGCTAACGGATGAGCCGTTTGCCGGAGAACATGGCGATGCAGAACAGATTTTGCGGGAGCATGAGCAGGGAGCGGCGCCTCCCTGTACGGAACTTCTTGTGCGGTGCAGGGCGAGGTCGAAAGCAAGGGTGGTTGAGTATCTGAACGGTAGCGTGATCCGTACCTGTGAAAACGGCGATCTGGAAATGAAGCTGTATGTGATGGAAAAGGAACAGCATTGGTTCGGTATGATTCTGTCGTTCGGGGACGAGTTGGAGATTCTGGAACCGGAGCGGCTTCGGGTTCGCGTATTGGAAACGGCGGAAAGGCTGACTGCTCTTTACCGCAAATAGTAAACCGTTATAATAAAAGTTCGAGAGGCGCCCTCAAAAGAGGGAGGCCTCTCGAAAACATTTGTTGATACGCTGAGGAATCTTTCGTGGTACGATTTTATTTTTCTGGCTCCTATTCCGATGGCTCGGGATCGGAGGATGAGGAGGCGTCCGGATCGGAAAGATCCGGCACGGAGGCGAACTCATCGGATTCGCATTGCGAAGCGGCTTCCGGCTTATGCAGCTTCAAAGAAAAAACAAGGGTTTCCGGTACGGTGACGGTGCAGGTCTGCTTTTCATCGTCATAGGTGATTTCCAATCCGCTCAGGTAGGTTTCAAATAGGGAAACCGGCAGCAGATAGTCGTCTCCGGAGAACAGGATCGGTGAGGACAGACGAACGGAATTGCCGTTGACCTGAATCAGTGAGGAATTGCGATTGCAGACGATGCTGTCGGTTGTCAGTCCATCTCCCGGAAGAAACAGTGTGACCTGTTCCTCGTCACCCGCAACGCCGAATCCGCAGAGCGGCGCGAGGTCCGCATAATGCAAATAAAGTCCATAGCTGTTGTTTGCCTGTTCGACTGAATAGGATGCGATTCGTTTCTTATCGACCGCAGTCACAATCTGCAGGGAATAAAGTGCTTCACTTTCTGCCGGTGTTTCGAATGAATACCATACCAGAAAGGCTATAATCATCATGAGAAGCAGATAGAGCAACACGGCAACAACCAGAACGGCAAGGAGCTTCTGTGCCCCGCGTCGTTCTCCGGGTGTCAGCCTTCGCGCCGGTTTTTTTGGCGAAGCGCCTGTCTTTCTTTTCTTCGCCGGGCGTCCCGCCGGCGGTTTGGCAGCGGACGGCTGCTTTCGGGTTTGCGCGGACGACCGTTGTTTACTGGCAGAACTGCCGCCTTTTGCGGATGGCGGCCCCGGTTTTTTTTCCTGCACGGCGTTTCCCTTCCTTTCGAGGCGCTCCCGCACGAGTCGCGGTATCGCCTTCGGTTTCTTTTGTTATTATATCGGAAAAGAGCGAAGAAGTAAAGGGCTTTGCCGGAACCTTTTTGAATTTTTTTCATAAGATGTAACATCGCGGATCAGCGTAAAGGATTGCAGAATGGGAAGCCGGAACCGGGTGCTTTCTTTACGCTCCATTTGTGCCGCTTTCCGAATACGGGAGGCACGAGGACCAAAACGAAAGGGGATTTCTTGAACTTGAGCGATCTGACCAAACGATTTTCCGAAGGTGCGAAGCGTGTACTCGGTACGGCGCTATCGCTTGCGAAGGAACTTGGACATACCTATATCGGCAGCGAGCATCTGCTCACCGGAATCGCGTCGGAACCGGACAGCACGGCGTCGCGCCTGCTTTCCGAACGCGGTGTTACGGAATCGGAGCTTCGCCGACGGATCGTCGGCATTGTCGGTACCGGTGTCCGCAGCACGGTCACAACCGAGGATCTGACTCCGACCTGCCGCCGTATTCTGATGCGTGCGTCCTTGCTAGCACGCGGCGGACGAAATCCGCTGATCGGGACGGAGCATTTGCTGATGGCGCTGTTGCAGGAGGAATGTGTCGGGAAGCGGCTTGCGGAAAACTGCGGGGCGGATGCAAGCGAGTTGTTGGAGATTTTAGAGGAGCTTTACGGGCGGGGCGGAGAGATTCGGCCGGAACCGGAGCGTACGCGAAAGAGTACCCCGCTTCTGGATAAAAATGCGATCAACCTGACGGAAAAAGCACTGTTCGGACGTACCGATCCGGTCGTGGGACGGGAGCGGGAGGAGGAGCAGATCATCAGTATTTTGCTGCGGCGTACCAAAAATAATCCCTGTTTAGTAGGCGAAGCGGGCGTTGGCAAAACGGCGATCGTAGAATCCGTAGCAGCGCGCATTGCAGAGGGACGGGTGCCGGAGCAGCTGCTGGGAAAACGGATTATGAGTCTGGAACTGGCGTCTATCGTTGCAGGTACCAAATACCGCGGAGAATTTGAGGAAAAAATCCGAGGAATCCTTGCTGAAGCGCGGGAGGCGGAGGATGTGATCCTGTTCATTGATGAGATTCATACCATTGTCGGTGCGGGCGCTGCAGAGGGAGCGATCGATGCCTCCAATATTCTGAAGCCGTCGCTTGCGCGTGGAGAAATCAAGCTAATCGGTGCGACTACACAGAAAGAATATAAACGCTGTATCGAAAAGGATGCGGCGTTGGACCGCCGTTTCCGCCGGGTTGCGGTGGAGGAGCCGACGGAAAGGGAATGCTTGCGGATCCTGCAGGGGCTGCGGGATAAATATGAAGGATTTCACGGAGTCAGGCTGCTTCCAGAGGCGCTGGAATGCGCAGTTCGGATCTCCGCACGGTATATCAGTGACCGGTATCTTCCGGATAAGGCCATCGATCTGATCGATGAAGCAGCGGCGCGTAAACGAATGCGCGGCGGTGCAGTGGTGAACGCAGAGGATATTGCGGCGGCAGCGCAGGAGAAGACCGGTATTCCTCTGACCGCTTTGAAGGACAGCGAAGCGGAGCGTTTGCGGCGGCTGGAAACGGGACTGAAGGAGCGCATTCTGGGACAGGAGGAAGCGGTCGCTGCAATCTGTTCCGCTTTACGTCGTGCGGGAACCGGTGTGCGGGAGGAGGAAAAGCCTGCGTGCTCTTTTCTGCTGATCGGTCCGTCCGGTGTCGGCAAAACCGAATGCGCCAAGGCACTTGCAGAGCTGCTGTACGGAAGAGATGCCTTCCTGCGGCTGGATATGACAGAATATGCGGAGCCGCACAGCGTCTCAAAACTGATCGGTGCCCCTCCCGGCTACGCGGGATACGGGGAAGGAGGCTTCCTGACGGAGCGCATTCGCCGCAGACCGTATTCTCTGATTCTGTTTGATGAGGTGGAAAAGGCACATCCTGAAGTGCGGGCATTGTTGCTGCAAATTTTGGACGAGGGCAAGCTGACCGATTCTGCCGGACTTACTGTCAGTTTCCGGAATGCGGCGATCGTGCTGACTGCCAATCTCGGAGAGGGTGCGTCCGGTATCGGCTTTTCTTCCTCACCTGTTTCCGCAGTACGTGTACGTGCGGAAACGCTGCTCACCCGTGAACTGACCGATCGTGTGGATGAGATCGCGGCATTCCGCCCGTTGGATCGGGAAGCTCTGGAGAAGGTTGCGCGCGGAAGGATTCTTTGTTTGGCGGAGCGGCTGAAGGAAAAGGGTATCGGCGTCAGCTTTGACGGCAGCTTTTTGGAGCAGGCGCTATCGCAGGCACAGGGCGGCGCAAGAGAGGTCTGCCGGCAGGTCATGAAAGCGGCCGAGGAGTTGATCGCCGGCGGCATTCTGGACGGAAGCATCAGTACGGAGAGCGATGTCCTGCTTTGTGCGGAAAACGGTGCGTATCGGATGAAAATTTCGCAGAAAAGCTATTGACAAACGGAGAAAAGTGTGTATAATAAAAGCCTGTAAAGCAAAAGACTTGACAGGCAAAGCCTGCAAGGGATCTCTTAAAGTAAGAGATTGCAGGCTTTCTTTGTTGGAGGAAAGGTGCGATGGCGACACGGCGTGACACGCTTTGCCGGCTGCTGGATTGTTACGGGGCGGCGCTTTCCGACCGGTGCAGGGATGTGCTGGAATGTTATTATGCGGACGATCTGTCTCTGGCGGAGATTGCGGAGAATTGCGGAATCACCCGTCAGGGCGTGTATGATGCGATCCGGCGCGGGGAATCGGAGCTGTTTGCGCTGGAAGCGGCGCTCGGCTTTGCCGAAAAGACCGACCGGCTGCTTGCCGTTGCAGAGAAGCTGTCCGCTTGTTCCCAAGAAGAGGTCAGGCGTCTTGCGGCGGAAATCTCCGCTGTCCTGACGGCGGAGTCCGAGGTAACCAAAGGAGGTCACTGATGTTTTCCAATCTTGCCGATAAACTTTCCGAGGCATTCAAAAAATTCCGCAACAAGGGCAAGCTGACCGAAGCGGATGTCAAGGCGGGGATGCGGGAGATCAAGCTTGCGCTTTTGGAGGCGGATGTCAACTTCAAGGTTGTCAAGGCCTTTGTAAATAAGGTTTCCGAGCGTGCTGTTGGCGCGGAGGTGCTGGAAAGCCTTTTGCCCGGACAACAGATTGTCAAGATCGTCAATGAGGAACTGACTGCGTTGATGGGCGGCAGCAATGCCAAGCTGAACATTTCTTCGAAGCCGCCGACCGTTGTGCTGATGTGCGGTTTGCAGGGATCCGGGAAAACTACCCATACTGCAAAGCTTGCCAAGCTGTACAAGAAGCAGGGAAAAAATCCGCTGCTGGTTGCCTGTGATATTTACCGCCCCGCCGCCATTAAGCAGCTGCAGGTGGTTGCGGAGCAGGTAGGGGTGCCGGTTTTTGAGCGCGGTACGCAAAAGCCTGCAGATACTGCGCGGGAGGCTCTGAAATATGCCGTCAAATACGGCTATGATATGGTGTTCATCGATACTGCCGGCCGTCTGCATGTGGACGAGGAGCTGATGGCTGAACTGAAGGAAGTGCGGGACGCGGTGGAACCGACGGAGATTCTGCTGGTTGTGGATGCAATGACCGGACAGGACGCGGTGAATGTTGCGGAAAGCTTCAATCAGTTGCTGGACATCACCGGCGTGATTCTGACCAAGCTGGACGGCGATACCCGTGGAGGCGCGGCGCTGTCTGTTCGCTATGTGACGGGGAAGCCGATCAAATTTATCGGAACCGGTGAAAAGCTGGATGCGATGGAGCCGTTTTATCCCGACCGGATGGCGTCCCGGATTCTCGGCATGGGCGATGTGCTGACGCTGATTGAAAAGGCAGAAGCAGCGGTTGATGAAAAGAAAGCTGCTGAGATGGAGCGTAAGTTGCGGGAGCAGTCCTTTACGCTGGAGGATTTTCTGGATCAGCTGGAGCAGCTTCGCGGGATGGGTTCCATGGAGCAGCTTCTCGGTATGATGCCGGGCGTTAAGCCGGGTGCTTTAAAGGATGCAAAGGTGGATGAAAAGGCGCTCTCCCGAACGGAAGCCATCATCTTATCCATGACGCCGTATGAGCGCACGCATCCGAACGTGCTCAACTCCTCTCGCAAAAAACGGATCGCATTAGGCAGCGGCACGTCCGTGGAGGATATCAATCGTTTGCTCAAGCAATATGAACAGACCAAGGATATGATGAAGCGTTTCATGGGAGGCGGCAGAAAGAAGGGTCGCTTCGGACGGCTGTTCGGCTAATTTATGTTTAAAGTAAAGAAAAAATAGAGTTCATTTCTGAAAGGAAAACAATCATGGCAGTAAAGATCAGACTGAGAAGACTCGGCGCGAAGAAGGCGCCCTTTTATCGAATCGTGGTGGCGGATTCCAGATATCCCCGCGACGGTCGCTTCATCGAGGAGATCGGAACCTATAATCCGATGACCGAGCCGGCGACGGTTCATGTCGATGTCGAAAAGGCGAAGAAGTGGATTGCAAACGGCGCGCAGCCGACCGATACCGTTCGCGACCTGCTTAAGAAGAACGGAGCAATCTGATGAAACAGACGCTGACCGACTTGGTAAAGGCGATCGTCGATCATCCGGAGGAGGTTTCCGTCAACGAAAAGATAAGCGGAGATACCGTTGTTTTGGAGCTTACGGTCGCCAAGCGCGACATGGGCCGTGTCATCGGGAAGGAAGGTAAGATCGCCAAGAGCATCCGTACCGTTATGCGTGCCGTTGCTACTAGAGAAAACAAACGGGTGATCGTGGATATTCTTTGATGAAACGGTATTTGGAGGCCGGGAGGCTGAATTCTCCCCGCGGACTGAAGGGAGAAATCCGCTTCGACTGCTGGTGCGACAGCGCAGAATTTCTTTCCGGCGTTACCCGGCTTTATTTGGATCCGGAGGGCAAGCGGTTTTTAGAGGTAGAGCGGTATCTGCCCCATCTCGGAACCGTCATGTTTAAGGGATACGATGACCGGACTGCCGTTTCCGTGTTGACCGGACGCACGCTCTGGTTTGACCGTGAGGATGTCGTCCTGCCGGAGGGAAGCTGGTTCAATGATGACCTGCTCGGTACGCCGGTTTTTGACGAGACCTCACAGCGGACGCTTGGTAGGGTACATGAGGTAGAGGAGCGAAACGGACGTTTCCTGTGGCACATTCGTGACGGGGATCGAGAATTTTTGTTTCCGGCGGTGTCGGTATATCTTGTCTCGGTGCTGCCGGGGGAGGAAGTCCGCGTCCGTTTGATCGACGGAATGGAGAATTGGTATGCGGTTTGACGTACTGACGCTGTTTCCGGAGATGATGGAAGCCATCTTTTCTTCCAGTATTCTCGGCCGTGCAAGAAAAGCGGGGCTGTTGGACATTCGCTGTACGGATATTCGCGCGTATACTATGGATAAGCACCGCAAGGTGGACGATACCCCCTACGGCGGTGGCTACGGCATGGTTATGATGTGCCAGCCTGCGGTGGATTGCATTCGTGCGGTGAAGGCACAGGGGGAGGGAAGCTCCCGCGTGATTTACCTCTCCCCGCAGGGAACGGTTCTGACACAGCAGAAAGCGAAAGAGCTGTGTCGGTATGACCGGCTGATCCTGCTTTGTGGGCATTATGAAGGGATTGATGAGCGGATCCTTGAGCTGGAAGTGGATGAAGAGATTTCCGTCGGGGACTATATTTTGACCGGCGGGGAGCTGCCTGCAGCGATTCTGGTGGATTGTATTGCCCGGATGCAGGACGGCGTGCTTGCCAGTCGGGAATGTTATGAAAGGGAGAGTCTGTCGGACGGGCTGTTAGAGTATCCACAGTATACTAAACCGCGGGTGTTCGAGGGGCTTGAGGTTCCGGAGGTACTGGTGAACGGCAACCACGCGCTGCAGGAGCAATGGCGCCGGGAGCAGGCGTTGGAGCGCACACGCCGCAAGCGTCCGGATCTTCTGCAGAAGTCGGACGAACGGACATAAAAGGAGCAATACGACAGGTTATGGCGGCACCGAACGAAAAGCGAACCAAGTGGAAAAAAAGGAAGGGCTTCCGCAGACGGATGCTTGCGGGCAGCTTCCTTTTGTCGCGCACGGCAGGGCTTTCCGGGCGTTGCGGCTGGTCGTTCCGTCATGGGATCGCTTCCGGCGTACTTTGTTCCGCAGACCGTACAGAGCGTGCGTTCCGTGAAGGTGCAGGCAGCCGTTTGCTGCAAAAAATCGGTTTCCGGGAAAGCGTTTCCGGACCGATCAGAAAGGCGGTCGCAACCGGCGCCTGCGAAAGCGGAATCTTCGCCTGGGTCGGGAGGGTGCGGCACGCCTTTCTTCATACTAAGGCGAGATTTTTTGGCATTGCCGGATTGGTGTTTGCCTTGTATACGGCAGGAATCTTTCTGGCAAAGCGATATATGGGACTCGGCTTTGTCGCAGCGGATCCGGCAGATCTTTGTATCGCTGCCGCTGCTGCGCTTGTATCCGTTTTGCTGCTTCCCTGCGGAAAGCCGCTCAATGTCTTTTTTTCGGAAAGCCGGTTGTTTCGCCGTGTACTCATCGGCATGCTCGGCGTGTATCCCGATGCTTGGCGGCAGGGAACGGAGCGGGTAAGTGCACGGGGCGGCATTGCCTTTGTTGTCGGCAACCTCGCAGGACTTGCGACGGTGTTTTACCGTCCGCATCTGGTGCTGCTCTTTGTATTCGCCGCGCTGTTCTGTCTTTGTATTCCTGCAGTGCCGGAAATGGGCTTGCTGTCGGCGGTTATCGTCCTGCCGTTTGCCCCGCTGCGTCTGACCGCCTTCCTTACCGCACTTGCGGCACTGGGCTATCTGCAGAAGTATTTCCGGCTGAAACGCGTTTTCCGTTTCCGTTTGCCGGAGCTGCTTTTGCTTCTGACGGTGGGTGTAACCTGCCTTTCTGCGGTGGGTACAGGGGAGCTGTTTACGCTTAAACGGATCCTGCTGTTCGCCTGCATTTGGTTTCTGACGGTCAGCCTGATTACGACGGAGCGATTGTTTCGCAAGTATGTCGCCGCGCTGCTGTACGGTGGTCTGCTGACGTTGCTGCTCGCCGCTGCCGACCGGTTGCTTGGGTTCCTATCCTTGGAGACCTATCGTTCCTGCCTGCCAACGGGAATGTCCGAGACCGTTCTTGGCTGTTACCTTCTGATGCTGATGCCGATCGCGCTGCTTCACGGAAAGCGGCGGTCGGGAATTTTGCTGTTGATGCTCATCTGTCTGCATGCCTATCTGCTGCAATCGATGTGGGTGTTTCTTGGATTGCTGTTTTCGGTTTTGCTGTATGCTGCGCTTGCCCATGATGCATGGATTGGTTCGGCGCTGATTGGTGTGCTGACGCTTCCTGTGGCGGTGCAGCTGATGGGCGATCGGTTGGGCAGGGTTGCCTCCGGCTTTTCTGAAACCGCCCATGTACTGGCGCGGAAGTATTGGTTTTCCGGCATTGGTGCCGGAAATCATGCTTGGATTTCCGCAGCACTGAGCAACGGCCTGCAGTTGGATGGTTTTGCAGCAGGGCTGTATACGCGTCTGACATTGGAAGGCGGCGTGGCGACTGTTCTGTTGTTTGTCGGTACGGCGTTCTTCGCTTTGCAGAGGCTGTTTACCTGTCTGCGTGAGGAAGAGAACGCCCGCAGGCGGATCCTGTGCGGCGGGCTTGCTGCGGCAGCGCTGCTGTTCGTTGTGGCTGCTGCGGTGACGGATGTCTGGTCGGATTTGCGGATTCTCGGTGTATTCTGGTGTCTTTGTCCGGCAGCTTCGCTGACCGGAGAACTGTACGGCTTCAAACGAGAGAAGGAGGATGCAAGACAATGGATCTGAGATTGGATGAAAAGCGCTCCAAAAAGAAACGGCGGTTCCCGCTGTTTGATATTGCGCTTCTGGTGCTTCTCGCACTGGCAATCTGCGGGGGGATCTATTGGGCGACACACCGCGCGGAAACGCCGACGGTGGAACTGACGTACACGGTGCGGTTTTCCGGTGTCGATAATGCGTACAGCGGCACCCTTTCAGCAGGGAAAACCTTGTATACCGTCGCGGGTGATGAAATGGGCAAGATTCAATCGGCAAGCGCGTCCCGTGCACTGGAGAGCCGCTTTGACGGCAGCGCCGTGACCGGAGATGAGAGTGAGCAATACCGCTATATTCAAACCCGTTCGACAGATAAGAGCGATGTGGTGGTTACCGTTCTTGTTACGGCGGAAGCACGTGACGGCGGGTATTTTGTAGAGGGACGCCGCATCGCCGCGGGTATGGAGGTTTCAGCAATGGTGAGCGGCTATCTTGGGACGGGTCTTATTCTCACGGTGGAGCCTCTGCCTGCAACGGAAGGAGCGGCTTGACGATGAAAAGAACCGGTAATATACGTTTCAATGCGCTGGATGTTGTGATTGTGCTGCTGGTTGCGGCTGCGGTTGCGGCGTTCTGTTTGCGCGGCAGGGTAAGTCGTTTTTTTGCGGAGGAAGGAAGTCATGTAATCACGTATACCTTTGCGGTGATCGACGTGGAGGATGTGACTGCCGCTTCCTTGAAAGCGGGTGTTTCTCTTTTCAGTACCTCCGGCGTTTCGGTGGGAGAGGTATTGACCTGCGGGAGCAGTGCCGCTTCTGATGAGCAGCTGCTTCCTGACGGACGTACGGTGGAGGTACTGAACGGGCTGACGGATTTGACCGGTTCGGTCACGGCGACCGGGTATTCATCGGATGGCTTTGTTTACCTGGACGGCGGAATTCTTTTGGTGCCGGGAGGCACATTGGTGGTTTCGACAGGGGATGCGCTCTTCACTTTCCGGATCACTGCCGTATCCGTATCGGAAGAAGATCGTGCAAAGTGACCAAAAACAGAGTGTTCCAACACATATTTTTTTGATTGGCGATATTGATTTTAACAAAAAAACTTGTTATACTTATAATAAGGAATTACGATCAGGGGAGATTGTATTATGACGAAAAAAGATGTAACCATTCAAAATGAAAAGGGACTTCACGCACGCCCCGCCACGTTTTTTATCCAGAAGGCAAACTCCTATAAGAGCTCTATTTGGGTGGAAAACAGTGAGCGGAAGGCGAATGCCAAGAGCCTGCTCGGTGTCCTTTCCCTCGCCGTTTCCAAGGGAGATGTTGTCACTTTGATTGCAGACGGCGTGGATGAAGCCGAGGCGGTTGCCGGTCTTGCCAAATTGATCGAGAGCTTTGAGGATTGAGTGGTTTCGTCGGAATCCCCCATTAGAAAACCTGTAAGCGGATAGGCATCCGGACACGATTTTCGACTCGCCGTCCCGCCCTGCAAACAAAGAGGAAAAATCCGTCCGGAGGTCCGGACGGATTTTGTTTTTCATCTGTAACAGGAGCCGGTAAAAGCATATGACCAAGGAAGAACTGTTTGAAAAAGCAAAGTTACTCCCGCTGTCGCCGGGGGTGTATCTGATGCACAATAAAGCAGGAACCGTGATTTACGTCGGTAAATCCAAGGCGCTGCGCAACCGTGTTTCCAGCTACTTTTCCCCTTCCGTGCCGCATTACGGAAAAACGGAAAAAATGATTCGCTCGGTAAATGATTTTGAGGTCTATCATACCGCGACCGAACTGGAAGCGCTGTTGCAGGAAAATGCGTTTATCAAGCAGTATATGCCGCATTACAATATAAAACTGAAGGATAGTGATGCGTACCCGTATATCCGCCTTTCCTCCGGGGAATATCCGAGTCTTTCAGTGGTGTATAGCCGCGGAAATGACAAGGATCGTTATTTTGGTCCCTTCTCCTCCTCGCATGTTGCTAACGCCATCGTTTCTACGGCCTCCAAAACTTTCGGCCTTCCGACCTGTCGGAAAGACTTTCCGAAGGAGATCGGGAAGGGGCGTCCCTGCCTGCATTATCATATCGGACAATGCTGCGGTCTTTGCATCCGCGGTCAGGTTTCCGCAGAGGAATACCGCATGCTTGCCGCCGGTGCCGCGCAGCTTCTTAAGGGGGATTATAGCGGGCTTATCAGGAAGCTGACCGAGCAGATGGAGCAGGCAAGTGAGGCGGAACAGTATGAGCGAGCCGCCAAGTACCGGGATTGTATCCGCGCGGTAAAAAAGCTCGGCGACCGGCAGCAGATCGTTGCTCAGCCGGATGTGGAGGCAGATATTGTCGGTATTTATCAGGATGATCTCGGCAGCGCAGTATCCTTGCTGTTTGTCCGCAACGGTGCGATTACGGACCGGGAAACCTTCTTTTTCGGTGCGGATGAAATCATGAATCCTGCCGCGCTGGAGGGGCTGCTGCAGCGTTTTTATGAGCTGCGTGGCTTTGTTCCAAGAAGGATTTGCCTTTCCATGGAACTGCCGGAGGAGGAAAGCGCATTGCTGACTACATGGCTTTCTGAAAAATCAGGCGGCAAGGTGCAGCTTTACCGGCCACAGCGCGGGGAATTCCGCGCATTGACTGATCGGGCTGACGAAAATGCCAAGCAGCTTTTGCTGCACCGGCGTGCAGAGGACGAAAAACACGGCAGCTTCCTTCTTTCGCTGGCACAGTTTCTTCATTTGGAGGTCGTTCCGGATCGGATCGAGGCATATGATATTTCTAACAGCGGCGGGGAGCATATCTCTTGCGGAATGATTGTTTTGGAGAACGGGAGATTTGCCAAGCGGAAATACCGCTCTTTCAATATGCGAGAGATAGAGGGACAGAACGACGTCGGCTCCCTGACAGAGGCGCTGATGCGTCGGTTCTCTCACGACCCCGCAGAGCAGGGCTGGGAATATCCGGATCTGATTCTGATGGACGGCGGTCTGCCGCAGGTGCATGCCGCGCAGGCTGTGCTGTCCTCGCTTGGCATTGATATCAAAGTATTAGGTATGATCAAGGATGAGCACCATAAGACACGGACGCTGACCGACGGCGAGCATGAGCTATCGTTGAATCGGCGGCAGGATGTGTTCGTCTTTCTGTATAAGATCCAAGAGGAGGTTCACCGATATTCGCTGTCGCGTATGGATGCACGTCGTCGTAAGACGGTCAGGCAATCCAGTCTGGTGAATATCAAGGGTGTCGGAGAGACGCGTGCGCAGGCACTGCTGGCGCGCTTCGGCACGTTGGAACGGCTGAAAGAGGCAACGCTTGAGGAGTTGCGCGAGGTGAAGGGGATCAGCGAGGAGACCGCGCGCAGTATATTGCAGTTTTTCGGTCATGATGCTCCGTAACACTGCGGGAAAGGAAAACAACCATGCGTATAATTACAGGAAAAGCGCGCGGGAGCAAGCTGCGCACGCTGGAAGGGACGGAAACCCGTCCGACCACGGAGGCTGCCAAGGAAGGCATGTTTTCAGCAGTTCAGTTTGAACTGCATGATAAGCGGGTATTGGACCTGTTCGGCGGCAGCGGGCAATTAGCGCTGGAGGCGCTGTCACGTGGTGCGGCGTCTGCCGTGATCTGTGATGTATCCCGTGAGGCCGCAGCGATCATTAAGGAGAATGCGCAGAAAACCCGTTTGATGCCGCAGTGCCGGATTCTGACCGTCGATTGGCGGGAATACATCCGCGGGGCAAAAGGCAGGGATACATTCGATCTGGTGCTGCTGGATCCTCCTTATCAGCCGGGCATTCTGGATGAAGTTCTGGAAGCTCTCCGTGCCGCAGGACTGTTGGCAAAAGGTGCCATTGTTCTTTGTGAAAGCGCGGAGGAGGGGATTCCGCTGCCGATGCAGGGATATCGGCAGAAGCTGCACCGGTACGGCAAGACCTATGTTTCCATTTACCGTGAGGAAGAGGAAGGGGAATCGTCATGCGAACCGCTGTGATTACGGGGATGTTCGATCCTTTTACTCGTGGACACGAGGATCTGGTTCGCCGTGCGGGGGCACTGTTTGACCGGGTAGTGATTCTGGTCAGCCGGAATGCAGAAAAGCGCGGCTTGCTTCCGGAGGAGGTCCGTCTTGATGCCATTCGTGCTTGCTTTCCGGATGGCGAGGCGGAGCCGGTGTTGCTGGACGGTCTGTTAGCGGATTTTGTGAAGCGTTATGAGCATCCGGTTCTGGTGCGCGGCGCACGCAACGGATCCGATTTTGATTACGAAGCACAGCTTCGGACGATCAACTTGGAATTAGGCGGCATTGATACGGTCATTCTGCCTTCTGCCGGCTCTCTTTCCCATATCAGCTCCACCTATGCGAGGGAACTGATTCGTTATCATAAACCGTTGGAGTCCGCTTTGCCGGCGCCGGCGGCGGAGGTGATCAGAAAGTATGAAAAAAATACACATTAAAACAGTTGATTTAGAATTTGTTCGAGAACCGCTGCGCGCGCCGTTTGGCTTTAAAGGAAGGTATCTGACCGAGCTGTGGCAGACAGTGGCAAAACTGGAAAGTGAGAATGCTTCAGCCGTTTCCCCTTGCGTAGAGAGTGTGCTTTGGTCGGATGAAGCCGTATTCGGGGAAAATCCCCCTGCCGTTTCCTCAGCGATGATGCTGACTGTCACCAACCGCGCACTGCGGATGCTGGAGGGGGAAACGTTCGAGTCACCCCAGACCGTCATCGACGCGATGGTACCGGAGTTAAAGCGGTACGCGGCACAGGTTTGCGGTCGTCCGGTGGCGGAAACCTTTGTGCTGAATGCGCTGGTCGGTGTGGACTATGCGCTCTGGATGCTGTATGCCAAGGAAAACGATATCGTTTCTTTCGACGGGTTGATTCCGGAAACAGCGAAAGCCGCGCTTTCCTGTCGGCATGCTGCGCTGGCGCAGATACCGCTGCTTTCCTACGCTGTGCAGGAGGAGGAAATTAGATCTGTGCTTGACAGTGGCATTTCGCTGCTGAAAATCAAGATCGGGAAAGCGGTTTCCGGTGTTTCCTCCCGTAAGGAGGATATGGAGCGCATGCTGGAGTGGGACATTGCTCGTTTGCGGCAGATCCATACGATTGTATCCCGGTATGAAACACCGTTTACAAAAAGTGGTAGGGTGCTGTACTATTTGGATGCGAATGGCAGATATGACTGTCTTGACCGGGTGGAAGCGCTGTTGGACGCGGCAGACCGTATGGGTGCGCTGGAGCAGATCGCTTTGCTGGAAGAGCCTTTCTCGCCGGAAAACGATGCGTTTGTAGGCGGACTGCCAGTTTGCGTGAATGCGGATGAATCAGCACATTCACTTGCCGATGTGAAAGGGCGTCTGGCGCTGGGATATTCCGCAGTGGCATTGAAGCCGATCGCAAAAACCATGTCGGTTTCCTTCCGGATGGCAGAGGCTATCTGCGCTGCCGGCGGGCAATGCCTTTGCGCGGATCTGACAGTCAATCCTCTGCTTGCGGAGTGGAACAAGCAGTTTGCCGCGCGCATCCCGGCGCTTGCAGGGATGAAGGTTGGCTGTGTGGAGATCAACGGCGATCGCAATTATGCCCGTTGGAATGCACTTTGCGAGCTGCTGCCGGCGGGACTCCCCTTACAGGAGCTGCAAGGCGGCGTGTTTCCGCTGGACGAATCGTTTTACCGGCAGAGCGGTAATCTGTTTGAAGCCAACGGGTATGAACAGTATTTTCGTAGAAAGGACTAAATGAATATTCATCGAATAAAGAGGTATTGATATGAGCATGGAAAAGATCGCACTAATTATGAATCCCGGCACGCGGGAAATGGTCATGAACCAAAAGACGATTGATCGTCTTTCCGGTCACGGCGAAGTGGTCATCAATGAGGGCGGCACGGACGCGGAGACGGTTAAGAAGGTTCTGCAGGATGCAACTGTCTGCGTCACCTCTTGGGGGAATCAGCCACTGGACGCGGATCTTCTTTCCGTCTGCCCGGATCTGAAGCTGCTGGTTCATGCGGCGGGCAGCGTCAAGCCGGTTGTCTCCGATGCGCTCTGGGAGAGGGGCGTCCGGGTTTCTTCCAGCGCGCCGGTACTTTCGATGGGCGTTTCTGAAACAGCGCTTGGATTTACGATAGCCGCTTCCAAGAACTTCTTCAACTTGAATGCGAATTTGCACGCCGGTGGCTGGGCAGAGGGAAAAGAGAATATCCGCGAGCTTTACGATTTGACTGTCGGCGTCATCAGCGGCGGTTGGGCAGGGCGTCATTACATTGAGCTGCTGCGTCCCTTTCAGGTGGAAATTTTGCTGTACGATCCGTTTGTGACTGATGAGCAGGCTGCCGCATTGGGCTGTCAGAAAGCATCTTTTGAGGAGATTTTGGAGCAGGCGGACATCATTTCCATTCACGCGCCGTCGATTCCGGAAACTTATCATATGTTTAACGCAGAGACGCTTGCTAAGATGAAAAAGGACGCTGTGCTTATCAATACGGCACGCGGCTCTGTCATTGACGAAACGGCTTTGTATGCACATATGAAAGCGGGGAATCTCAAGTATGCCTGCCTAGACGTGTTCGATCCGGAGCCGCCGGCTGCCGACCATCCGCTGCGTTCCTTGCCGAATGTGATTATGACGCCCCATCTTGCGGGACTTGCCAACAACGGATTGAAAAAGATCGGGCAGCATGTCTGCGAGGAGCTGGAGCGCTTCCTTGCCGGGAAGAAGCTGTTTGCCGAGGTTACCAAGGATATGCTTGCTAAAATGGCGTAAGATAAAGAAGAAGCGGTACTTCAGGGGGAAGCACCGCCTCTTTTTTATGTTCATTTTGATTCCGCAGCCTTTCGTCTTTCATTCTGGACGGGTTCTTTTTTGTGATCTTTTTATTGCACATTCCGAACCGTTTCCGCATATAGTAGAAGCAGGGAAAGGAGCGAGAAAGACATTGGCAGAGAGCAGAGGAACTTTGGATATTATTCTCCGGGATGAACAGGGCGGCGCGCTGCTCGAGGGCGCAACCGTACTGATGACCGGAGGGGGGCGCGGGAGCAGTACCGGGATCAGCAATGCGGACGGATTTGTAACCTTTTCCGTTCCCACGCCGTCGGCTACGAATAGCTATACCCCCAACCCGCGGGAGCGTCCCTACGCGACGGCGGATCTTCGCATCATTCTGCGGGGATACGTGACAGTCAGTATTGTAGGCGAGCAAATCTTTGCAAATGAGACCACCAGACAGACGGTCATTTTGACACGCGTGGGCGGGCATCCCGGCCAATTGGAGCGTGTTATCATTATTCCGGAGCATCAGCTTTACAGCGGGCAGAGCGGCGCGGATACCCTTTCGCCTTCTATGGGCGCTATTACGACCGCTGCGATCACGGAAAATCCACGGCAGGTAGTGGTACCGGAAACCATACGTGTTCATTTGGGTGCGCCCGGCGCGAATGCGGAAAATGTGACAGTTCCGTTTATCGATTACATCAAAAATGTTGCCAGCAGTGAAATTTATCCGACCTGGCCGGAAAACTCCCTGATCTCCAATATCATTGCGCAGGTGTCCTTGGTACTGAACCGTCTGTATACCGAATGGTATCCCTCACAGGGATATGATTTCGATATCACCAATTCCACCGCATATGATCAATATTATGTGCATGAACGGGGGATTTTTGAGCGAATTGATACGGTAGTGGACGGATATTTCACTAACTATATTGCGCGTGGGAATCAGCTGGAGCCGCTGTTTGCGGAATACTGCGACGGCGCTTCGGTTACTTGTGACGGTTTGAGTCAGTGGGGTACGGTAGCGCTGGCACGGAAGGAGTATACTCCCCTGCAGATTCTGCAATACTATTTTGGAAGGGACATTGTGATTCGGCAGGCAGAAACGGCGGAGGTTGTACCGGATTCTTTTCCCGGCGCCTTGCAGCAGGGGGACGCTTCTCCGGAGGTTCTGACGCTGCAGAACCGGCTGAATCGGATAGCGATTTCATTCCCCGCCATTCCGTTTGTTCTGCCGGCGGACGGCAATTACGGTGCAGCCACATCACTCGCCGTGCGCGCCTTCCAGCGCTTGTTCCGTCTGGAGGAGACCGGAACCGTCAACCGGGAGACCTGGTATCGGATCCAGTACATTTATACAGCGGTGAAAAAGCTGGCGGAATTGGGAAGTGAGGGGGAATTTCCGCAGTCGGACACGTTTAATGGCAGGACATTGCAACTGGGAAGCCGTGGAAACGAGGTTCTTCGCATACAGCAGTATCTGCAATATATTTCCAATGAATTGGGCAGTGACGTGATCTCAGCACCGGACATCGGAGGGGTATTTGATTCCGCAACACAGGAAGCGGTTCGTCTGTTTCAGGGATACTATGGTCTTGTACAGACCGGAACGGTCAATGAGGCGACCTGGAATGCCATCGTATCCACCTTCTATGCGCTGGGCGGCGGAGAGGCAACCCCTTCCAGACCGTACCCCGGAACACCGCTGCAGCGAGGTTCCACCGGCACGGATGTCGCCTGGGTGCAAGCCATGCTGAATACAGTGTCCACAGTGGATCTTTCCATGCCGACACTGGCGGAGGACGGTATTTTCGGTCCGCTGACGGAGCAAAATGTACGGCAATTCCAAAGCAATTACGGGTTGGAAGTGGACGGCATTGTCGGTCCGCTGACGTGGGAAGCGTTGACCAGAGAATATGAACGGATTTCCGGGGGCGCGGAGGAAGAATAGTACGAAGCGTTTTGCACGGTCAGATCAGAAGACCGCCGTGCGTGCCGTCGTCGGTATCGTGGGGAGTTCCCGATCCGCTGGATTTCGCCTTCTCAATTTCCTCACGGAAAATAGCGACAAATGCGTCGTTCGGTTCAAATTCGATCACGGCGCGTTTGCCGCCGAAGGAAAACACATAGAACCAATGTTTCCCGCCGATGTTTTGGGAATAATTGCAGATGGTGGATAGGTTTTTGTTTAACCCTTGCGCACGGTATTCCTCTCGTGTCACCAATGCGACGGTATCCGCAAGATCCAGTACGCCCTGATCGGTCCTCTTATTGCCGACGATCTTGGTGATAATAAAGGTTCCATTGTCCAGCGTGTATTCCATTTCCGTCATGGTGAAGCGGATGATGACATAAATCGCCAACGCAGCAAACATCATGCCGATAAAATTGATGATACCTCTTTTATCGGTCCAATATGCGCCCAGCGCGAATGTGCCGACAGTCACAGCAACGCTGACTGTCAGCAGCAGAAGAACCTGCCGGGCATTTCGTTCCGGCTTGCATTTGTACATGGAGAGTGCTCCTTTCGGATGTTCGCCCGGTTTTTCGGACGGGGCGGACTTTTTCAGCGAGAATGTATTGTTAGGGAAGGAATCGGAGATTATGATGGAATTTGATCCCGCCGCTTTGCAGCGGCTGAACGACCGGCAATTGGCGGATTTGGTGTCACAGATCGCTTCCGCAGCGGGAGCGGACCGTCGGAAGACGGCAGAACTGTTGGGAAATCTGGATGCTCTGCGGAACAGCTTACAGGATCTGACGCCCGAACAGGCGAAACAGCTGCTTGACCGTGCGGGCGAGGACAAGAGCCGTGAAATATACGATCTGCTCCGAAAGAAGGGGTGCTAATTTTCCGGATCAGTAATTAAGAAAGGGATGAGCTTATTTTGGATGACAGCTTGACGGAAAAGATCCGCGCGGTGCTATCGGATCCGGCGGCGGCGGAAAAGATCGCTTCCATCGCAGGCTCCCTTTCCGGCGGAGGACAAAGCGCACCTGCGGCGGAAGCAGGCGCTTTTCAAGAGGCGGGTGCTTTTCACGAGGCGTCGAAGAAGCCGCCATTGCCTGCTTCCCTGCCGCGCGATCCGCGTTTGGATCTGCTGCGGGCGCTGCGCCCGCTGGTGGCGGAGGAGAAGCGCGGGCGGCTGGATGATTTGGTACAGATCGCGACAATCGCTTCATTGCTTGGTTCGTTCAATAAACGGGGACGGTAGAACGGCTCCGAAAATCAGTTGAGAAAGGAAAGGGAAATCACGATGTACAGCCGGGAAATGGGCGGGATCCGCAGTGACGGACAGCTTTACGGAATGCAGCAGGAGCTGCAGCAAGAAACCTTCCGGCGGGAAGCGGGGCATCCGGAGCCGCCCCGTCCGGGAAACGAGCGCTCGGAATACGATTGTCCGACGCCGCAATATAGGCAGCCGGATTACGCACAGCCGGAATATGAAAAACAGGAGTATCAGGAACCGGCATGTGCGGCTGCGCCGGCTTCGTCCAAAAGACACGGGCTTTTGGATCTGCATTTTTTACATGATTTGAAAACAGAAGACCTGTTGCTGCTGGCAATCGGTTTTCTGCTGCTGACGGACAGCGGAGAAGAAAACAACGATTTATTGATTCTGCTGGTCGGACTGCTGCTTCTGCTCTGAGCGGGCGGCGCGTGCGGAGAGAAAATCAATCAGCTCCTCCACAGTGCGCCGCTCTTTTGCGGGAAGCGCGCGGAACCGATCGTAAACCGTTTCCGGCTGCTGCCTGCGAGAAACCGGACTCTCTACGGCATTCAACCCCGCAGCGAACATCAGGTCTGCAAGATCCACGTCTCCGAATGCCTTGGCGGTGATCTTGCGGATCAGCTTCGGGCGCGGGGGATTTTCCTGCGTCATATTGGCGAGCTTGCGCATCTGGACGTAGCTGATGTCACATTCCGCTGCAAACTGCCGCCAGGAGCGGACGCCCTTGGCACGTTCCAGAAGCATGGCGAAGATTTTCTTATTCCAACGGGTATTTTCAGCCATAATAATGGATAGCCCCTTTCGTTACTCGGATCTCCCGCTCTTTTCATCGGAAGCGGAGTCGGTCAGCGCGGCGCCAATGACGGTGCCGTATGTAGCAAGTTCTGGGATCAGGAAGTGCATCCCGAACATTTTATTGAGGGATTCAAAAGTGACGTGTGCGTGCGGAAGCCCCGCCAGATTGCCTATCAGGACAATTTCGCGGAGATTTTTCTGCCGTGCCGCAAAAACTGCCATCATACCGATGGTTTCGTAAACCATATTGAAGATGCCGAGCGCAATATCCTCCCGTGAAGCGAGATCGCTGACCTTGCCGAAGTTTGCGGCTGTCGCATTTGCGGAAAGGATGGAGTTGATTGCGGATCTGGAGATGTCGTTGATGCGCAGGTCAATGTTGGATAAATTTCCTCCCTCGGCAAGCGAGGCGATCTGCGCCGGGTCGGACATGCCCAGCAGTTTTTTGGAAAGCCCGATCAGAGTACCGCCTCCGACGCCGGTTCCGCCGAGATACTCGCCGTCGGTATCGCAGTCTGCGGAGATACCGGCGGTTCTATCGGCATAAACATATGCCGTTCCGGTCCCCATGCTGACGATAATCGCTCGATCCCATTTGCTCAGGTATAATCCTCCGCGTGCATTGGCGGAAAATTCGTTGATGCGGACGGTTTTCAGGCCGTAGATGCGGTCCTCCACAAAGGCGGAGCCTACTCCTGTGATGCGCACCTCTTCGATTTCGGAAAGAGAGATGCCGTTTTCACTGGTAAATTTTCCGAATGCGCCGTAAACGGAGGCGACCGGATCGGTCGCTTTGACCAGCAGCGGATTCAGAAGGGTTCCGCCGGAGAAGCCGACGATCTTGGTCGTACTCCCGCCGACGTCAATTCCGACGATGATGCTCATGAGACGCCTCCATTGTACCTGATGGTTTGATCGGATATGAATACAAGGATATTGTACCACTTTTTTCAGAAAAGTCAAATTATTTTTTAAAAATATACTTCCCAAAACGCAAAAAACGTGGTAGAATACAAAAAAGGCTAAAAAACAAGGGGACGACGCGCATGGGATACGGAATCGGATTGCCGGCACAGCCGGTAGGCTTGCCGGAACAGAAAGCGTTTCTGAGGCGATTGGAAAGCGGTGCGTGCTCCCATGCTTTTATTGTCGAAGGTCCGAAGGGCTCCGGGAAGCTGGATTTTGCTCTTTGGTGTACAGGCGCCCTGCTATGTACAGGCGGGACTGCCGGCGGATTCCGCCCGTGCGGGCACTGTGAGGCCTGCCGAAAGGTATGGGCGGGGTTCCATCCGGATGTTCATCTTTATGGAGACGGGGAGAAGGCGGTTTCTGTCGGGGATGTGCGCGCATTGATTCGGGAAACCGGACTGGTTCCCTCGGACGGAGAGCGGAGCATTTATCTGCTTTGTCACGGGGAGCGGATGCTTCCGTCTGCGCAGAATGCACTTCTGAAGGTATTTGAAGAGCCTCCGCCCGGTGTGGTGCTTTTTTTGCTGACGGAAAGCCGCCGTGCACTGCTGCCAACTGTGCGTTCCCGCGGACAGGTGATGGTGCTGTCGGGTTTGTCGGATAAGGAGCTGGAATTGCGTTTGCGGACAACCTATCCGCGCGCTTCCGAGGGGGAGATCGCTTCCGCCGTGCGCGTTTCGCAGGGAAACCTCGGAGAAGCGAGCGATTTTTTGAAGAAGGAAGCCGTGCAGAACCGGGAGAAGGCGAAGGAGTGGCTGACTGTATTATTTGAAGGGGACAAGTATCGGCTGCTCGGTCTGCTTGCAGTGCCGAAAACCAAGCGGGATGCGCTGCTGCCTGTTGTGGATGTGCTTTTGCGTCTGCTGACCGATCTCCTGCTGATAAAAACCGGCGGGGAGACGGTGCTTTTATCCGAACAGGAGGCAGGAGCATTGGCTGCAAAAGCAACCCGTAGATCTCTGGCTGTTATGTGCGAGAGAGCAATCGTCTGTCGGGAACGGCTGGAGGCAAACGGCAACGTGACCGCTGTGATGACCTGTCTGGCGACTGATCTTTGGGAGGCGGTAAACGGTTCGGCGGAACGGGGGTAGGAGAGGAAAGGATGTTTCATTAAATATGGAAGAAAATGTAAAAGAAAAAAAGATCAAGGATCTGACCGGAAACCGGGAGGAAAAGATAGCATCGAAAAAATCTGCTTCGACGGGCGAAACCAACGGCTTGAAGCAGAACGTACGTCCGGCGCCAAAGCGCCCCTTTGTTCGCATGGCGCAGCCCGCTTCGCAGATGACGGAGCATCTTAGCGGTAAGCTGACCGGCGCGGGGGAGGAGAAGGAACCGGTGGTACGTCAGAATGAGAGGAGACCTTTTGAACGTCCTGCAAAGCAGCAGCGGGGGGAGCGTCGGGAGGAGCGGGAACGGCGAACTACTCGCGCGGGGCGTGCTTTCGAGCGCAGGGAACCGCATAAAGCGGAGCAGGACAGCGCACAAACGGACAGGACAGAGAAAGCGGTCAGCGCGGCGGCAAAGTCCGGTGCGAAGGGCGACGGAAGACAGGGCGGCAGACCGAATGCAAAAAAGGGTACAAAGGCGCAGCAGACGCCGCGCGGCGAGAGAGGAAGCCGTCCGGAACGGGTGCTTCGCCAAAAATCGGTTGTGGATGTGTCCGATACTGCAGGCGGTGTGGATATCTTTCCAAGGGACGGCGTTCCTGCCGCCGAAGAGGTCATTACGGAGGAGCAGCTTCGCGCGGACGGCCTGCTCTTTTCCATGGAGGATGCGGAGCCGGTCGCCGCTCCTGTTTCGGAGGAGGAAACTGAGCGCTTTGAAGTGGTGGGAATCCGTTTCCGGAATACGGGGAAAACCTATTATTTTTCACCGAACGGTATTCTGTTTTCCGAGGGGGAGCATGCCATTTTGGAGACGGTCCGCGGTGTAGAGTACGGCGAAATTGTACTGGCAAACCGTTGGGTGGACGCGGGCGAGGTGGTACAGCCTCTGAAGCCGGTGGTTCGCAAAGCAACGGAGGAGGATGCCGCTCATGATCTCGCAAACCATGAGCTGGAGGAGCGTGCCCGTCCGGTTTTTTTGGAGAAGGTGCAGAAGCATAAGCTGGAAATGCAGCTGGTGGATGTGGAGTATACCTTCGATAACAGTAAGCTTTGTTTTTACTTTACGGCGGAAGGGCGCGTGGATTTCCGGGAACTGGTCAAGGATCTTGCTGCAGTGTTCCGCACCCGGATTGAACTGCGTCAGATCGGGGTTCGGGATGAAGCGCGGCTGTTCGGCGGAATCGGCGTCTGCGGCAGACCGTTTTGCTGTAAGAGCTTTCTCTCGGATTTTGTACAGGTTTCCATTAAAATGGCAAAGGAGCAGAATCTTTCGCTGGCTTCCGCAAAAATCAGCGGCTCCTGCGGCAGGCTGATGTGCTGCCTGCGCTATGAACAGGACACCTACGAGCGGGAAAATGCCGCCTTGCCGCGCCCGAACAGCACTGTGGAAACTCCCAAGGGACGCGCAACCGTATTGGAAAGCAGCTTTCTGACCGGAAAGGTGAAGGTCTGCACGCTGGAGGATCATGTTCTCCGGTATTTTACACCGGAGGAGGTTCGTGTCATCGCGCCGCCCCGTAAAAATACGCCGGAGAAATCCAAGGAAGAAGTTGTGGACGAGGAAGAGGCAAAATCGACAGAAAATTGACTGTTTCGATTCCGCCTTTTCTGAAGACCGTTGTACAAAAAAACGTCTCTATTATGAGACGTTTTTTGCTTTTTATCGGTTTACATAATATTATTTATGCATTTAGACTATTTTATTAACGATTTTTTGTGATATATGACATCTATTTATCTAAAAAAAGATGGGATTCAACCAGTTTTTCCCTTGACAAACTGGAAAATAACAGGTATAATGAAAACAAATCAATATAACGGAGGTATTACAGCAGCATGAAAAAAACACTTTCCCTGCTTCTTGTGACGGTGATGTTGGCAACAGT
>CAZJVB010000014.1:0-54040 GCA_964549435.1 uncultured Ruminococcus sp. | reverse complement strand
AGCCGTTCCGGATTCCCAGCCATCATATTTCAATGTCAATGTACTCGCCCAATCGTCACCGAAGGTTTCCGAAAGGGCTTGGGTGATAAATGCTTGATCAGCATCGCTGCCGCTCTTAACCTCAGCGCCGTCCTTAGAAAGCGTAATCACTACCCCGCCGGCAAAATCCTCAGGCGCATCGGCAATCAGCTTGATTTCCACCGCGCGCTTGATTTCGTCCACCAATTGGGTGTCTGACGCCTTCTGCGACTTCGTGATATAGCTCGTGTAAACCGGCACGGCAACGCCGACCAAAATCGCCATAATCGCGATCACGACGATGAGTTCCACAAGCGAAAAACCACGGTTATTCGCCCGTGCCAAAGCAAGCTTCTTATTCCATTGTGACATAGGTAAAACATTCTCCTTTTACTCTATTATTACGTACTACCACTATACCACAATTTTCGTCGGTATGCAACCCCTCGCCGCAGCATTCGGTGCAAATTTTCCGACTATTTACGGACGAAAAGTACCCGTACTGAAAAGCCAGCGCTATCTATTCCGCGAAAAAAAGGCTGCTGCACAACGTGCAACAGCCTAACGGGACAGAAATGACAGCTTTCTCTGATTTTTTAGCCGGTGATACCGGAACGTTCAACGCCTTCAATCATCGTACGCTGTGCAAAGAGGTAGAGCACAACGAGCGGGGCGAGGATCAGCAAGCCGCAGGTATTTCGGATTGCAGACTCATACGCATTCTGTGCGGCGTACTGCGTATCCAGTGATGACGGAATCTTAACGATATCCGGCAGAAGGACACTCTTATTACCGGTATAGAACAGGTCCGTATAGAACATATCAGACCACTGCCAAGCGAAAGCGAACATGAAGATCGTAACCAGCATGGTTGCCGACATCGGAAGGATGATTTTCACAAATGTTCTGTAAACGCCGGCGCCGTCCACATATGCCGCCTCTTCCAATTCGTCCGGAACACCGTTAAAGTACTGGCGCATGATGTAGATATACAAGCCGTTTTTCAAGCCTATACAGGTAATCGACATGATTGCGAGCGGCCAGTTTGTATTCAAGAGGTTCAAACCGCTCCAGCTACCGCCAAACAGCTTGCTGATCGCTCCAAAGATTCCCCAAATATCGAAATATCTGAATTTCATAAACAGGGAGAGCTGAATCGTTTCATGCGGTACGATCATCGTAAAGACAACCAGCACGAACAGCAGCTTCTTAAAGCGGAAGTTGAATTTCGCGAAGCCATAACCGACAAGGGTACAGGACAACGTCTGCAGCACGGCGCACATCAAAGAGAGTGTGGTCGTATTCAGTAAAGCGCTGAAATAGGAATTATCCTGTATAATCGCCTTATAGGTATCCAGCGTCGGATATTTTGCAATCAGCTTAACCGTAACGTCAACGAAGTCATCCCGGCTCATAAAAGAGGCAAAGATCTTAGAGAGATACGGGAACAGAATGACGTAAGAAATACCGATCAGCAGCACGAAACGGAAGATAGCAAGTAAAAATTTCTTGGCAAAATACGCCGTGCAATACTTATAACGGAAAAGTGTCCAGAAAGGGAGTTTATCCTGCGCCTTGATTTTACGGTAAGCAGCTTCTTTCTTCTGCTGACGTTCGATCGCGCGGATTTCTTTTTTACTCATCGTCGATAAATCCATTGTGCGAAGCCTCCCTTCCCTTAAGTATCACGCTTCTGGTAGAATACATAGCCGCCCATGATCGCCGCAACAATCAAAAGGATCAGCACCACTACCAAGAAGTACATCCACGCCATCGCCGTTGCTCTGACCGTACCGCTCGAAGCGGTGTAAACCGAGTTGATCAGAGTCATCATGGTATTATCCTGTGACGTGAAGGAGTCAATGACCGTATAGACCGCGTTAACAAGAATCATCGGGCTGATCATCGGGAACGTGATCTTCCAAAAGGTTTCCCAAGAGGTTGCTCCATCCATTTGGCAGGACTCAAATATCGCAGGTGATATAGACTGCAAGCCAGCCAAAAAGATCAGCATCTGTACGCCGGACTTATTGATGATGTCATAGACATTTGTAACAATGGTTACAACGTATGAGACAAGTTTCGTACCCACCGCCATATTCTGGAAGTAGGCAGCAACGTCCATTGCATTGATCAGTTCGTTACCGTTTTCGGTACCTCCTGAACTGGCGCTGATTCCGGCGGAAGCGGACGAGGAAATCTCGCCCATTGTTTCCGCCATCTGATCCTGAAGATCAATATACTCAATAATACCGGTTGAAACGATAACCGGGATAAAGAAGATCGCACGGAAAATGGCTCGACCGCGCATCTTCTGGTTCAGCAAAACCGCCACGAACAAAGCGAAAACCACAATTGCAGGAACATTAAACAGCAGCTGCCCAATGCTGGAAGCAAGTGTCTTTACAAAATCCGCGTTCTCGAAAAGTGCCCACCGGTAGTTCTCCCAGCCGACGAAGATCAGTTCATAACCACCGCCCGCTTGGATTTTAATCGAATTGAATGAGAATTGGATGGATTCCACGATCATCGGCAGATAGATCAGCACGAAACCGATCAGGAATGGTGCGATGAATACCCACCCACTTCTCGCCTTACTTTTCGCAAGAGATCTACTCTTCTTTTTCGGTGCAGTTTTGACGGGCGCAGCCGTTTCTTTTGTATTCGTCATGCAAAGCCCCTCCTTTACTGCTTTTCAAGGTTGTTGCCATCATACACGAGAACGCTCTTATCCTCGCAGATTTTCACAAAGCCATAGGTCGGAATGGTGTAAATCGTATTGCCTTCTTTGTAGCTGTAATCCTTGGTCAGATAATTGATATAGAAGACCTCCCCATTGGAGTATGTAATCTTCACAACCCTATTATCATGGTCAAGGAACTCATGTGTTTCGATGGTTTCCGTCTTTACACTCTTAAGTGCGGTATTTAACATATAGTACGCATCGACAATGCTCTGCTTCCAGATGGTGTATCGAATGGAGTAATACTGTGAAAGAATAGAATAAGCATAATCCTTCAATTCAGAGGTATTGTCATTCGCAACAACAAAGTACGGGGATGCACCGTTCTCAATGGATTTCAGCAACGTATAGGAATAATCGCCGGCAAGATTCAGTGCTGATCCCGCGAATTCTTTATATCCATGCAGCACCATTCCCATAAACGGAATGGAAGCGCAGGAGTAACGATAGCCGGAGTCATCCAGCGGAACTTCCAAAATATCCGTCGCATACTGCAAAGCATATGCATTGCCGCCGGCAATCAGCACCTTCGCATTTTGCTCACTGATCTGGTTCAGCAGGCGTTTGACAAGCACTTTGGAATCCTCGCGAGTCAGCGGATTATCCTCATTAAAGTCAGAGTTCAGATATTGACCAAGCGTACAAACAGAGATCGCACCGACATTGTAATCCTGATACTCTGCATAGACTTTTTCGTAAAAGCTCTGCATCCGGCTGGCAGAAATAACACCGACGCCATTCGATATAAATCCTTGCCACGCAGGATCGTATTCTTTCATAATCGCGCTGCGGTTATCGATCGTTTTTGCCAAATCCCGTTTCGCTCTGAATCCGTCCAGCAGCGAGACCGCATAAACGAACGAGAAGTCGAAATCCGGAAAGATCGTTACTTGATTTTCACCCGCAAATGCCAGAAGCTCCCGGAAGCCATCCTCTCCGCCAAGAACGCTCTCGATGTCAACTTTCGTTGCAGCTGTTGAGAACATACCGCCGTTGATCCAACCGTTCAGCTTCAGATTGATATTTTCAATCCCGCTTTCTGCAAGTTCCTTCAGAATATTCTGATCGTCCTCAAAACTGGTAAGTGCAATCATTTTCTGAACCGGAATTCCTAAAATAGAATCCTCAATTTCCATGGCACCCAGTGTTTCCAGATACAGCGGAATATCTTCCGAGGTGCTTTCCAGTTTGGTAAGAACGCCTTGATCAACCAGATACTGGCGGTATATACGCGCCATCTCGGAATACGTCACGTCATCACTCAGCATAAAGAGCCGAATCTTATAATCTCCTGTATACTTACGCTTGGACTCTACCGTCCAAGTCGCGCTGGAATCATTGGAAAGACCTCCGGAAAGCGAATAGGTATCCTGCGGACGGGGGTTAAAGGTTGTATAAACAGAAATAAACATGTGCAGGGTTCCGCCGTTTGCCACCGCAACTTTTGCTAAAGAATCCCCCTCCTCTATCACGGCGAGATAGCCGATCTTCAAGTAATCCTCTACAACCTGCCTCTCGGTCTCCGGAACCGGATTTCCATCATCGTCTAAAATGTAATCACCGTTCTCGTCCGTCTGGTAAATAACATTGCCCTCTTCGTCCGTGAGTGCAACATCCTCCTCATGCGTACCATTGTTCACCCATTCCACAACACCGAAAACAGGAAGTCGCAACGTCTCCTTATTGGCGCCGGTAACAGTATGGTACACATGGTCGATTCCGTACATCGCATTTACTGACGTAAAGTTACTTTGTCCTGCTACATCTTCGAAAGCAATTAAGGATCCGGAGCCGTCCGGTATGAAGATGTAGCCTTCATTATTGGTATTGCCGGCCCCGCCGTACGGAAGCAAGACAACATTCGAAAGCGAATACAGATCAGAAGAAAAGCGAATATTTCCTGCATTCAAACGAATGGTAATCCCGCCGGCATCATCCGCCTTATACTCGATTGCCAGCTTGAACAAAGGGGGATTTTCATCCGAGGAAACATATTCAGTTTCCGCGTGGTCAATTTCCATCTGCTCCAACGTGTAATCAGTATATAGCTTAATGATATTCTCCAAGCGGAGAAGCTCCTTTGTAGTGATACGCTTCTCACAGGCATAGATCGCAAACTTCGAAAGCACCGGATAAGTCTCTAAATATTCATCCTTCGTCTTCTGTGCCTTATCAGGATCGTCCAGATCATAAAGTACATAGAACGCAGACAGCGTCATTGCATCACGTGCAACATCGGAGTTCTTACTCACCTGTTCAACCAGATTTTCAAACTTATCCGCACGAATCAAACGCGGCACCAAATAGATAACCTGTTCACGACCGATAGAATATTCCACACGGATGCCCCCGCGAATATTGCTAACCTCGATCTGATTATTTGCCGCAGCATCCGAAAAGGAATTCATTTCCATATCCGAGCTGTTCTGCGAATACTGAATAATCAATTGCGAATACAATTTTTCTTTTACAGATTCCGAGCTGTCCTTTCCCTGTGAAGATTGGCTGGAGCCTGCATTATAAGGGTTGGTCGAATAGTAGGCGGTGTATTCAGGAATACCGCCCGCTTCTTCGATTGCTTCTTTCGTCAATTCCGGATCAGCCAGCGTAAGCGCTACCATTTCACCGGTAATAGAGTCGACGTAAAAAGCGATTCCGTTCACAACGCTGTAAAGCGTCATGGCATTAATTGAAGTGTTTCCGCTCAAGCGGTCCTTGATGGTCTTGAATTGTGTGCTCATATAGGCAGGATAATAGACATCACTCCACATATCCTCCCATTCCAGTTCCTGATCATCCGCAAAGACTGTCAGGCTTCCAAACGCAGGGATAAGCATCGCAATACAGAGCAGCAACAGAAGCGCTTTTTTCATTTTCTTTTCCACGGTACATACGCTCCTTTCTACAGCCTGTACGAAAGCTCAACATAAATGTTGTAGCCGAACGCATAAATCTTGGAGATCAAGTTAAAGAACAGGACCGCCACGAACATGATGACGCAAACCATAATAATGGTTCCAATAACGGTGATAAAGTTCTTTCCCAACGTATAATCGTGCGTCACCATTACGCCGAAGAACACCAGTAATCCAACCCAAATCCAAGAAATTGTCTGGATCATCGTCAAAATATCCAGCTCGCTGAGTGTCATGACATTGGACAGTGCAACGCAAGGGATTTGCAGAATTACCAGCGGAACCAGCGAATAGCAAACCGCAATGAACACATCTTTGAACGAACCCTCGCCGTCAAACAATGTTGTCAAGCACCAGTTTGCAACCGCTACTAAGAACACCGGCAGGATGATGGACATTCCGGCAGAAATATAGGAGCCGCCGGTACCGTACGGGTTCGATAGGTATCCGATTCCGATAACGCGATAGATAAACGCCAAAGACGCCAAAAGCAACCAAAAGATTGCACCGCGCACCGATCCGCGCCTTTCATGCTTCAAATCCCAGAAACCGTCAAACGGATGGAAAATGACATAAAAGCCATACATGACCTCCTCCCAGAATCCCCGTTTTTCTTTATCTCTGGTATTTTTCTTATTGTACTTCGCCGCCCAGCCAAAGAACTTGACAATGGCGACCAGCAATAAAATCGCGACAATCAGGAAAATCCACAGATGTTCTTCAATCCATTCCTTCCGATATGCCTGATAGGCGGTCGAGTAATTACTGGTATCATAGGCATATCGATAGTACTGCATTGCTTCCACATAGTAGCCGTCACGATACAGCGACTGTCCAATGCCAACATAGGCGGTATCATAGTTATTGTTACGCTGCAGAATGCTGGTATAATAAACAACTGCTTTTGAATAGTTCTGGTCTGCATCATTCTGAATAGCCGCTGCGATCAGATCCCCATAATCGGTTCGTTTATAAACCGTTATAGAAGCATTTGTCTTATCCAGAAGAAGAAGATTAGTTCCCTGATAATCGATAGCAGCCAAGCTCTGAATATTTCCGACAGAATCACCGAAGTCACCAAAGGCATACAAAAGATTGCCTTCAGAATCATATGTGAAAACTTTGCTGCGCTTACTGTCGATCAAACTCCAAATGCCGCTTTCTCCAATTGCCACATCAACAACAGTAGAAGGTCCGGTAATCTTAAAATCGCTGGTGGCATAGGTTAAAAAGTCGATCTCACCTGCCGGTGGCCAGAAGCCGTTACGATTCATAACGTCACTGCCATTCGGGTTTAGCTTCTTTACAGTCGCATAGTCCCCCGATTTGGAGCGGCTATTGATAGCAGCGGCAACATTGCTTTCGTCAATCGAAGCGGTTGTAACATAAATGAAATCATCCGAATCGATACAAATATTATTATATTCCGTCGGCACATAAGACTCAGAGGCCGCAATCTGCTTTTCTGTCTGGAACATTCTCCAGAAATAATCGAATGCACTATAAGTAACCTTCTGTGCACCTACAAACCCGTTAAAGGATCCATCCCGGTTCAAAGAGAGCACACCGTAGTTAGTCGTAGAGGAAACCACATAGATCCGACCGGCAGTATCAACCGCGACGGCTATCGGGCTGTATACGCTGTTATCCGGCATGACTTCGCTGGCAGGTTCCGGAATAATATCCACAAAATTACCCAGCTTATCAAAAATAACTATACGGGAATTCGCCTTATCGGCAACAAAGATCTCGCTTTCCGTTACAAACAAGCCGCGCGGTTCATTTAAGCTGTCCGGAACACCAAAATTATTGGTGAAGGAGCTGATAACCAACCGAACATTATAGTCCTCATCGGTTACGATGATCCGGTTGTTTCCCGTATCGGAAATATAAACATGGTTCAGATCATCCACAAAAATATCCGACGGGGAGGAGAGCGCTGTATTCATGGCATCGCCATATTTCAGTTTAGCATTTGAACTCGCTCCTCCTTCATCCGACAAAGAATACAAAAGAGACGCGGTATCAATCACCTGAAGAGGAACATATGCCGCAGGGCTTTCCTGTATGACCCCGTAAACACTGTAGGTATACGTCGTATACGGCACGATAGCACCTGCAGTCAACGAACCAAGCACAACTGTAAGAAAAACGACAATCAGAAGGGTTTTTAGTGTTCTGTATCTCATACCTTTCCCTCCTTAATCCTTCATACCGGCGGAAGACATGGTCTGAATAACGCTGTTCTGAGAAATGAGAAATACAAGAATCGGAACAATCATCATAATGACCGTTGCAGCAGCGGAAACGCCGGAACGGGCAATACCCGCGGTTACCAACTGGCTGATCGCATAGTTCAAAGTCTTCAACTGCTCGCTGTAAATGTAAAGGTTTGCGCCGGTATTCCACAAATCTTTAAAAGCGAACAGAATCAACGTCGCCCAAGCCGGTTTAACCATCGGCATGGCAATCTTCCAGAAAATCTTATTTTCAGAAGCACCCTCCAAGCGAGCGCTCTCCAAAACAGAATCGTTGACGCTGGTTTCCATAAACTGCTTCATCAGATACAAACCGAAAGATGTACAAAACGCAGGAACAATGATCGCAAGATAAGTATCTACCCAATGCAGCGCAGACATGATAATAAAGTTAGAGATAGATGTGACCGTCGCGTTGAACATCAGGGAGTACTGAACAACTTTGAACAGGAAACTACGTCCGGGGAAGCGGATCTTCGCTATCGCATAAGCCGCATAAGAGGAAAGCAGGACGTTCCCCGCCGTACCAACCACTGAAATCAGCACGGTATTGAATACGTATCGGGAGAACGGAACCCATGAATCCGCCATTGTCCGGAACAGATCCCGGAAGTTTTCCATAGACGGATTGATTACAAAGAAGCGCGGTGGAAATACGAAAATTTCGTCCAAAGGCTTCAGGGATTGGCAGATCGAGTAAACCATCGGAAGCACCATGATTACTGCAACAATTGCAAGCATGATGTAGATTCCAACGTCGCCGCCGGCAGATCGGTTGACCGAGCGTTTGAATTGCACACGGTTGGTCTGATGTTTGCGGTAGGCGACCTTCATTTTGTTTTTCAACTTTTCAAACATATCAGGTACCTATCTTTCTCAGGATTCTGGTAACCAGCATATTACAGCCGATCATCATCAGGAACAATAATGTTGCAATAGCAGATGCATAGCCCATTTCAAAACGCTGATTACCGTAGTCTTCCAAATGGTGCATGATCGTATGTGCTACATAGTTCGGGCTGGGGAAGCCAACCAAAGCAGTAATAACGGCACCGAAGCCGAACGCACCGGTAATTGCCAGTATCGCACCAAGCATCATCTGCGGACGCATCGTCGGCAAGGTAATGTAATACAACTCCTGCCAACGGTTCTTAACACCGTCAACGGCGCCCGCTTCATAAAGAGAGTTGTCAACGGTTTGGAAGCCGGCGATAAACGTCAGGAAGGAAGTACCGAGTGAAGTCCACAGCGCAACGCAGCAGCAAAGCGTAAAGATATAGTTCTTATCTTGGAACCAAAGAACCGGTTCGCTCAGAAAACCGAGCTTCATGCCCCAAGCATTTACAAAGCCGTATTCGTCACTGGAGAAGAAAATCGTCCAAATCAGATATACGTTACCGGAAATTGACGGTGCATAGAACAGCAGCGTTACAATAGAGCGGATTTTCGGCCGAAGCTCATTGATAAACCAAGCAAACAGCATGGACAGCAAATAGGAACCCGGTCCGGTGACCGTTGCGAACTTCAACGTATTCTTGATCGCGAGAATAAAAACGTCATCATCCAAGAACAGCCGAATGTAATTATCCAAGAACACGAACGTTGGCCATTCCAACAGATTGAAGTTCGTAAAGCTCAAAATCAAAGACAGAAGAACCGGAACCACCGTAAACAGCGTGAACAGGATAAAGAAGGGAGCCACCATCAGGTAAGCGATCTTATGCTTTTTCATTTCCAGCAAGGTCCACTTAAAGCGACTGATATCCGAACGGATAATCGCCTTTTCTTTCGCCATGAATCAGTCCCCTCCTTCCTTACCCGCAAGGGCATCTAAATCATAATTTTTTTCCTGTAAATGGGTGATCATTTGCTTGATGGTATCACTCGTGGGAAGATTAAATTCGCTGCGCTTACGGGAAAGTTCGTTGTTGATGTCATCAATATACGATTGCATTGCATCAACCGGGCTCTCTCCGTCATTATACACATCCAAAAACGCAAAATTGGTGTAACGGGATACGATGTAAGAGCCGGGATATTCAGGCGTACACTCTACTGCATTGAACTGTGCAAATAGATTGTCGTACTCATCCTTAGACCAAGACATGCCCGCCAAAGCTTCCATATTAGCAGTCGCCTGTTTTGCAGACGGTCCGAGCAGCGCGATCATTTCATTACCAAAAGATGTCTGAACATCTGCACTCATCCACCACTGCATAAAGCACCATGCGCCAAGCGCATTGGTATCTGTGACGGCACGCATCATGATGGTCGCGGTGATCACACCAAGCGTTGTGTTATTGACGATTGTCTCACCTGTATCGGGATCCTCGGAAGTGGTACCGGGAAGCGGTGTAAACTCCCAAAGACCGTTGATTTCAGGAGCAAAAACGATCAGCGAGTTATAATTGGTATAGTCAATGACCGCCAACGGCATTTCACCTGAACGAAAACGGTTTGCAAAGCTATAGGTGACCGGGAAATCATACAACGTAAACAGTTCGCAAACCTTTTTGAAGGTTGCCAAAGAGATATCGGAATCCAGATTAATAGAGATACCATCCGTCGTCGGACGGACATTCCCGTCTGCGTCCGTATATGTATACCCGATCGAAGCAAGATAGTCATCTACCGTCTCATACTTGCTGTCATAACCGACATCTTCATAATAGGTCCTGAAAAGATTCAGATAATAATCGTAATTGCCCTCGTCATAATACGTTTCATCCTGCTGATACATCAGGAACGTAGATCCGCTGACACCTGTCGGGAATCCGATATCCAATTCCGATGCCTGAAGCGTGTATATAATATTGTAGAATTCATCCCATGTATCCGGAACAGCCACACCGAGTTCCACAAAAATATCTTTCCGATAGAACATCATGGAAAATGACATCGTTTCCGGGATTCCGTAAGTCTGCCCATACAATGTTAAAGGCTTCATTGCAGAGGAAGCGAAGCGGGACGAAACCTCATCAAAGGTCGGAATCACCCCTTTCTCCAGCAGCGGACCGTAGACCGGATCATTTTCCCACTGGGAGAAGTCATTGAAATTGTAGCCGATGTTAGTATCGCCGTTCGTATTATTTAAGGAAAGGACGGCGGAACGAATCGCATAGTTAACTGCATCTCCCTGCGCCGCACCCATATAGACATCCGGACCGGTACCCGCCAATGTCGCAGGCAGGAGCGTACCGGAAGCAACCAGTTTCACAGTCACTGGGATGCCATAAGTGGCAGAGAAAGAGGAATCCACCAAATTACGGACAATCTGTGCCTGATCGCGGGAGGTAATAGTCCAGACCTCAATGGCATAATCCTCGGCATTCTCAATCTCGACTTCAGAATCCACCGAACCAAGCGAATCATAATCAGAGAAGAAGGACATAATGAACTTCTGAACACCGCCCCAGAATTTCACAAAAATGTTCGGCTCAGCTCTCGGCGCGTCTGCATCCGGAGCTTGAATACAGAAGTAATCAATATCCAATGGCTGATTCTGCGTATCTGCAAGCCATGTGCCAAGAGAAGAGGTGTACGAGTTAAGCGTATCCATATAGCCGGCGATCGTGGTGGGATAATACCCCATCCGCTCGCAGACATTCGCCACACGGTCCAAGGTCGCAGAGTGCGATCCTTTTCCACCCATCAGCACCGCAAGTTCATCCGAAATTTGGTACAGGTTTGCGGATTGCTCGCGAAGTCCCTTCAAGACATCTGGGATCAAACGTTCAAAACGATAGTCGCGGTATTCGTCCGGATCCGTTCCTGTGATCATCAGAATCTTACGGTAATAAGAGTTGATCGCGGTCAACGCCTCGTTAACACGGCTGAGAATGCTCGCCATATCACCGAGCACAACCTCCATGCGAATGGTATTGACGCCCTCCTCGAGATAGAACAGGAAATTGGTTTCGCCGTTTGACAAAGGATCGGTCACCCATGCAGTCGTATAACTAAACCGAAGATACCCGGCCTCCTGAAAGGGAAGCTCTCCATTAATATATATTTTTCTGGAGACGTAAACACCGGAATAATAACTCTGCATAGTTCTGGGAATGATGCTATAAAATCCGGCTTCCGGAACTTCCACTTCCCATTCGATCCACTGTCCGACATACTCCCACTTTTCACCGCCAATCTCATTCAAGCGGATCAGTGCAGGATCCTGCGGTTGAGAATAAACAGAAGAACGGTTATTCAACTGATAGATCGTACGCTCGGACGTTGTGGTCGCATACTCCGCCTGCACGATAATCTGCGCGTCGCCATGATACACAGCACTGTCGCCGCCCTTGGAGTTATAATACTCCTCGTACGTAGGAGCAGTCTCCGCCGCGCAAAGCGTAATGCTACTGATAGCAACGGTTTCCCTAACCGTCTGCAGCGAAATGGTATGTTCTCCCGCTTCCAAATAGAAGCCGAGCGGATCGTTATAATATCCAGTGGAATCATACAAAAAGGTGTCCGTCCATTCAGATACAAGCACCTTTTCCGGCTTCAGCTCATTGCCGTTGCCATCCTGTGCAAAGGGACGGTTAGTTTCGTAATCTTCATAATGCTCACGGACAAATGCTTTAAATTCCTCGGAATCGGAATACATCTGCACCGTTTCCCCATTATCGTTTACGAACGTATAAAGATCGTTCCAAACACGGGAAAGCTCGATAGAACGCGCCTCGCTATACGGGACTTTGCCGTCAATCAAAACATACCGCTCTATCGTAGCATAGTTACCGGAGGAGGAAACCGAGCTGAAATCAACAGCCGGAAATCCATCCTTCATGATCAGTTCTCCTTCCTCATCACGAAGGAAATCAAAAACCGATACATTTCCGGTAAAATAGCTGATATTAATATTGTAGAACGCGGACTCAGTGACGGTAATCTTAAAAGTAATCTTTCCGTCATCGCCGCACAAAAGCACGGCATCCACACCATCCGGCAGAGAAAGCGTAACATCAGTCTCGCTGTCGTTATACGGCGCGAGGTCATCCCCCTTCCGAACGATATTGTAGGTGGCGGTCGTGTCCTCGGTATCAATCCCCTCTATGAGATCAACCGGAATGATACCCGTCGCCATCGGCGCACTACCGTAAATTTGCAGATAGTCGCTGTAGCTCGTGGATGTCAACACAGTGGCGATCTCATCAAGAGAGGTACGAACCAACGAATCCGAATTGTATTTGGATTCGACAGACGCCGACGCTTCGAACGCACCTAAACCGCCCAAGCCTGTGATACACATCACGACAAGCAGGAACAGAGCAAGCGCGCGCTTGTTAAAACGATGGAAGCTGGTCATGCGATTTTCCTCCTGAGAACATGCTGACGGTGCTTCCACATGCAGATACACATGAAACACGCACAACGAGCAAACGTTGCGCGAATACACACATATATACATAGGAATACACCTTATTTACTGCTTAATAGTACCACACAGCGGTTATTTTGTCAAGCGTTCTGCCCACGCCGTAAATTACCTTTCAGGCCATTTACAAAAGAGAAACAAAACCATTTTTTCCTCTTTTTTTCCGTGTCTCTCATTGATAATTTTCAACAGATAATTTTTGTTTTTATTTTTTTGCATATATAAGTATCTAATTCAGTAGATAATAGTTCCATAAAGAATAAGATTATTTCCAACTATTTTCAACATTTCGAAAATTCTAAAGAATATATTAATTCTATAAAAATATGTATAAAAATATGATTCATTTTCGCTGCCAAGAATATCATCTTCTTTTTCGTTCTATTTTTACCGAAAAACCGACCTCAAAATGCACAAAAACGGCAGCGTATTTTCTATACGCTGCCGTTTGCTCCAAAACAAACGTTCTTCCTCAAAACCAATAAATTTTGTTACCGATCATAATTTCACATTACGCGGGATAGCAAGTAATAACGAATCCATCCGTACCATTGCCCGATACCTTATATACTGTGCCTTCCCCTCCGCGAACCGGAACCGAAGTCGTCGCCCCATCGGACGCCGCCACATAGTACACTTCGCAAACCTTTTCATCGCCAGCAGAATCGGTATAAGAAATTTCAAGCGGCTGCTCCGGCGTATAGGCACGGATCGCATCCAAATATTCCTCTAAGCATAGATGATATGTTCCCATATAGGCAGCGTGTTCATATCCAACATAGCGATAGAGTCTGCTGTTGCCGCTCACGCGAGTGCTCGATGATTTTTCGGACGGATAACGCAATATATAGCCAAAATCGTTGCAATTATCCACCAGCCAAACGAACTTGCCGCTGCCGATATAGTCGCCGTTCGGATCCACAGGCCATACCGAAAACATCAGAGCATAGCCAGTTGTCAAATCAACTTCTACCATCTGATCCTCTAATTTCGTCACGTCGGTATACGCCTTATCTACAATGAGGTTATTTTCTCCTTTGGCCGCTTCAAATGCCTCCGTCAAACGGTTCAAAGCGTTAATCGCTTCCGGCTGCAATTGAAGCGAATAATTAGAAAGACCATAGGTATCGTTTTTATCCGAAGAAATATTTTTCAGCCCGGAGGGCGCCTCATCCCCTTCCGCAGGCAAATTGGTTACAGCCAATAAACCACGTGCCTTTTCGGACGAAGATACTTCAATCGTCTGAAATACGGCAGGCTTGCTTTCTTCCTCAGAAGGTTCAGAAGTCAGCTCATCCGATACAAAGGAGGATTCAGCAACGGAAGTATTTTCCGTCCCCGCCTGATCTGCCCGACAGCTACTGCACACAATCAGAATGACAATAAAAAGTGCAACCGCAATACACATCAGCGCAGCGAACAAATATTCAGAGCGGATCTTATTGCTTTCTTTCTGCATTTTTCACACACATTCCTTTCCGGGGGAACAAAGCCCGCCTCTTTCCAAGTCAGAAATACGGGCGGGCGCATGCCCGCCCGTATTTCTGTCAGCATCCGATCATCCCTGTTCGGAAAGCTTCTTTAACTTTTCATACTTCGCCTTTGCATAATCCTCTGATTGTGCAAAGAGAACTTCCGCCCGCTCCGGGAAGGATTGCGCAAGACGCGCATAACGAACCTCAGAGCGGATGAAATCCTGATAACTGCCAGTCGGTGCCTTGGAATCCAAAATCACTTTGCCGGTTTCCGGATGATAACGGAAGGTCTGCCAATATCCGGACTCCACTGCCTTCTTCTGTTCAGCAAGACAGTTCTGCATACCGCCCTTGACACCATGCATTTCACAGGGGGCATATCCAATGATCAGCGAGGGTCCATGGTAAGCTTCTGCCTCGGTTAGCGCTTTCAAAAGCTGATTCTTATCGTAGCCCATACACACCTGTGCGACATAGATATATCCGTAGGACATAGCGATCGCAGCGAGGTCCTTCTTCTTTTGCACCTTTCCTGCCGCTGCAAACTGCGCTACAGAGCCGGTCGGCGTCGCTTTGGATGCCTGCCCGCCCGTGTTGGAATACACTTCGGTATCGAAAACAAATATATTGATATCCTCACCGGAAGCCAGCGCATGATCCAAACCGCCAAAGCCGATGTCATATGCCCAGCCGTCGCCACCGAAAATCCATACAGATTTCTTAGCAAGGTAATCTCTATAGGTCAAAATTTCCGCACGCAGATCAGCACACTTTTCGCAGCTGCTTCCTTCCAGCATCTCGATCAATGCCTTTGCCGCCTTCGCATTCGCAGCGCCATCCTCCAACGTAGAAAGGTAAGTGTCGATAATCGCCTTCTTTTCCTCATTGGTCACAAGTTCCGCAAGCTGCTTAACCTTATCGATCACGCGATCACGGACAACTTTCTGTCCGAGTTCCATGCCGAGACCATGCTCCGCATTATCCTCAAACAGTGAGTTTGCCCATGCCGGACCTTTGCCGCTTTCACGGTTAACCGTATACGGCGTAGCGGGCGCAGAACCACCCCAAATAGAGGAACAGCCGGTTGCATTGGAGATATACATTCTCTCACCGAACAACTGGGTAACGATTCTCGCATAGGAGGTTTCCGCACAGCCGGCGCATGAACCGGAGAATTCAAGCAGCGGCTGCTTGAACTGGCTGCCCTTGACAGTATTGTTGACCAGTTCGGTCTTTTCAGAAACATTCGCCACGCAATAATCAAATACCGGCTGCTGATCCAACTGCGTCGCCATCGGAACCATGCGAAGCGCACATTTCGGAGCCGCCAGCTCCGTAGCTTTCTTGGCAGCTTTCTTTGGATCATCCGGAAATTCCGCAGAAGCTGCAGCCTGCGCATCTTTCAGCGCTTTAGCGGTAACCGGACATTCCTTGACACAAAGGGTGCATCCCATGCAATCCAGCGGGCTGACAGCAATGGTAAAGCGATAATCGGTCTTAATCACCGGCTTATCCGTAAACCGAGTGGCTTCGGGAGCCTTTGCAGCCTCCTCCGCTGTCATCGCATAGGAACGGATTGCCGCATGCGGGCAGACAAACGAGCAGTTGTTGCACTGAATGCAGTTCTTTTCGTTCCAAACCGGCGCATTGACAGCAACGCCGCGCTTTTCATAAGCAGCGGATCCCTGCGGGAACGTACCGTCAGCATACTCCATGAAAGCGGAAACCGGTAAACGATCGCCGTCCATACGGTCAACCGGAGACACAATCTTATTGACAAAGTCAACCAAATCCTTACGCGGTCCGGAGGCAAGTTCTTCCTTTTGCTCTACCGAAACCGTCTTCCATGCTTCCGGAACCTGCACTTCCACTGCAGCATCAGCGCCGGCATCAATCGCAGCATAGTTAAGATCTACCATGGCCTGTCCTTTCTTAATATAGGACTTATAAGCCATCTTTTTGATATATTCGATTGCATCCTCCTTCGGCAAAATACCAGCCAGAGAGAAGAACGCAGATTGCAGGATCGTGTTCTTCACCTTAACGTTGCCGATCTGCTTAGCGGCAATCGTAGTCGCATCGATGATAAAGAAACGGATATCATGATTGGCAATATACGCCTTGACATCAGCAGGTAAATGCTGATCCAGATCCTCGGCAGACCACTGACAATCCAGCAGGAACGTGCCGCCCGGCTTCACATCCTGTACGATGCGGTACCCTTTTAAAATATAGGAAGAATTATGGCAGGCAACAAAATCCGCTTTCGTGATATAGTACGGACTCTTAATCGGCTTATCCCCGAAACGCAAATGCGAAATAGTAACACCGCCGGTCTTTTTGGAATCGTACTGGAAATATGCCTGAATATACTTATCAGTATGGTCGCCGATAATTTTAATAGAGTTCTTGTTCGCGCCGACCGTACCGTCGCCGCCCAGTCCCCAGAACTTGCAGGCGATCGTCCCTTCCGGAGCGGTATCCGCCACGGGATGCTCAGGGAGAGAAAGCTCGGTGACATCATCGACAATTCCGATCGTGAAATTCCCCTTCGGCTCGCCGGCAGCAAGATTTTCATATACCGCAAAAATGGAAGCCGGCGTAGTATCTTTGGAACCAAGTCCGTAACGACCGCCGACAATCTTGATGTCGGTACGTCCGGTCCGATTGAGCGCTGCGACCACATCAAGATAAAGCGGCTCGCCGAGAGATCCGGGTTCTTTCGTGCGGTCAAGCACTGCGATCTTTTTGACGGACGCAGGGATCGCCTCGGATAGTTTTTCCGCTACAAACGGACGGTACAGTCTGACCTTCACCAAGCCGACCTTCTCGCCCTTGGCGTTCAGATAATCAATCACCTCCTCGGTCACATCGCAGACAGAGCCCATCGCGACGATGACTCGCTCTGCATCGGGTGCACCGTAGTAGTTGAAAAGACGGTAATCTGTACCCAACTTTTCATTCACCTTTTCCATGTACTCCTCGACAATCGCGGGGACGGCGTCGTAGTACCGGTTGCAGGCCTCTCTATGCTGGAAGAAAATATCGCCATTCTCCGCAGAGCCACGCAGAACCGGATGCTCCGGATTCAGCGCTCTTGCACGGAATGCGCGGACGGCATCCATATCCACCATTTCCTTGAGATCCTCGTAATCCCATGCTTCGATCTTCTGGATCTCATGTGAGGTAC
Organism: uncultured Ruminococcus sp.; assembly: GCA_964549435.1. GTDB lineage: Bacteria > Bacillota > Clostridia > Oscillospirales > CAG-382 > Coliplasma. The sequence continues at coordinate 36,064 of CAZJVB010000014.1, read as the reverse complement.
GGAAACCGTCAAAGAAATTCAGGAACGGAACGCGTCCCTTCAGGGTGGCCAAATGCGCCACAGCGCCGAGGTCCATAATTTCCTGCTGGTTGGACTCTGCCATCATTGCAAATCCGGTCTGACGGCAGGCATAAATGTCAGAGTGATCACCGAAAATATTAAGCGCATGTGACGCAACGCATCTTGCGGAAACATGAATGACACAGGGCAGCAGTTCCCCTGCAATCTTATACATATTAGGGATCATCAGGAGCAAGCCCTGAGACGCGGTATAAGTGGTAGTCAAAGCGCCGGCAGCAAGAGAGCCGTGGACCGCGCCGGCAGCGCCGCCTTCAGACTGCATCTCCGTAATTTTCACGCGATCGCCAAAAATATTCCTTGCCGGTTCACCGAAAATATTTTTGTCGGTTGCAGACCAGGTGTCCGTCACTTCCGCCATCGGGCTGGACGGAGTAATCGGGTAGATGGCAGCCACTTCCGTAAACGCATAGGATACATGCGCAGCAGCGGTATTACCATCCATGGAAATTTTTTTTCTTACTTTTGCCATGTTGATAGTGCCTCCTGTCTAATCATACGTCTTTATCATATCACTTTTTTTGTTTTCTGTAAAGAGTCTAATGCCAATTTTTTTGTTTTTTTTCCTATTTTATCTCAGACAATTACAACCACTTCCGAAAATCTTTTTTGAAAATTTCTTTGTGTTTTACAATTTTATATTGAAATGGATAAAACGATGTGTTAATATAAATAAGAAAAAATCAGGAAGCGCACGAACCGAAAAGGCAGGTGATGAAAGATGATTCATACCTATTATTCTGCAGCTCTTCGCGGCATCGACGGACAGATCGTCACAGTAGAAGCGAATGCAATCCCGTCTTCCGAATACCGCTTGGAGATTATCGGTCTGCCCGATACTGCCGTCAAGGAAGCCGCCGCCAGAGTCCGTTCCGCCGGAAGGAACCTGAATCTTGCCATGAAAACCGGTAAGATCACGGTCAATCTCGCACCGGCGGACATACGCAAAGAGGGTACTATTTATGATCTTCCGATCCTGCTTTCCCTGCTGCGTCCGGAAGAAATACGGAGAGCAGATTTCTCCGATTCCGTTTTTGTCGGTGAACTTTCGCTTGCCGGAACCCTGCGCCCAATCTCCGGTGTCCTGCCGATGGCGGTCGCCGCAGCGCAAAACGGTTTTACCAACTTCTTTTGTCCGGTGGAAAACGCACCGGAAGCATCCGCAGCACCGAATATCAAAGTTTATCCGGTGAACGATGTTCGGGAAATTCTGCTCCATTTCCGCGGCAGTCAGCAGATCACTCCTGTTTGCTTTCAAAAGGATACCTTTTTGAAAACCCACTATGAGGACGTGCCTGATTTTTCGGAAGTCAAGGGACAGGAAACTGCCAAAAAGGCACTGGAAATCGCTGCGGCAGGCATGCATAATGTAATGCTGATCGGACCGCCCGGCTCCGGCAAAAGCATGCTCGCCTCCAGATTACCGTATATTCTTCCCCCGCTGACCTTTGAAGAAGCGATCGAAAGCTCTAAAATTTATTCGGTCGCAGGACTTTCCGATCTGCTGACACCGGTGCTCACCCGCAGACCGTTCCGCTCCCCGCATCATACAATTTCCCCAGCAGCCCTCGCGGGCGGCGGCACCCATGCGCAGCCCGGTGAAATATCTTTGGCACACAACGGCGTGCTGTTTCTGGACGAGTTTCCGGAATTTGATTCGAAAGCACGAGAAACCATGCGGCAACCAATTGAGGATCACAAAGTCACAATCGCCCGAGTTTCCGGTACCGCAACCTTCCCCTGCTCCTTTATGCTGGTCTGCGCTATGAATCCCTGCCCATGCGGCTACTACGGGCATCCGAGCAAACCCTGCAACTGTTCTCCGAAAGCAAGGCAAAGCTACCTCGCGCGTGTATCCGGTCCGGTGTTAGATCGTATCGATATTCAGGTGGAGATCGGCGCACTGGAATTTGACGACCTCAATACTGCCGTTACCGCAGAATCCAGCGAAACGATCCGCACCCGTGTAGAAAAGGCACGTACATTTGCTCTCGCACGTTTTGACGGAGAACGTCTGCACAACGGTTCCCCACTGACTTCCAACGCGTTTATGGAACCGCAGCATATTGAAAAATACTGTATATTGGAACCGGATGCAAAAGATCTCGTCCGCGCGGCTTTTGATCAACTCGGTCTTTCGGCGCGAGGCTACAACAGATTACTGAAGGTAGCACGCACCATTGCCGACTTTGAAGAACGCGAGCACATCGGAAAACACCATGTTGCAACGGCAATCCGCATGCGGAGTCTTGACCGTAAATACTTTGGTTCCATGTAAAAAAGCCCTCGTTTTTTTCACTTCCTGCCCGTTTTTCTTTCACAAGTTTACATAACTATTCCCCCGCTTTGGTGGAAAACCCGGTGGAAAATGTGGAAAATTCCCTTGGATTTTTGTAAAATCATGCTTCTGGGGAAAGAGTTTTCCACCGAATGCGAGAAACTCGGTGGAAAACCCGAAAAATAATGTTCTGTTCGTTCAAAATTATGTCACCCGCAAGCGGTGATCAAAAAAGAAAGGATTGTTTCTGCCCATGATGAGTATACACGAGGACGACTATACCGAAGAGCACGACGGGGAATCCAAAGTATACCGCGTCGTGCGAGGCTGCTTCAAAGGCGTGCTATACGGCGCCTCGGCGCTGGTTTGGATTTTGGTTTTCTACGCAATCTTTTCTACCAGAGAATCCAAACTTCTGAAAAAGATGTATTTTACCGAAGCAACCCGCAGCATAGCAGAAGCGACCGAGGATTTCCCCGTTTACCAAATCAATCCGCTGGATTTCATGAACGATGACGGCAGCATTACGTTGTCCAACATCTGGTACGCAAAGGAAACCGGCGAACTGGAATTCGGCATCAAATATAATAAAAAATTAACGAATTCTATAACAGATGATCCGATCCGTTATGTGTTGACAGATCAGAACGGAACGGAATATCCGGTCGTCGGCATGAAAGAAGATGCGATCGGACGCTATGGATACGCTCGCGTCTGCTTCAGCGGACTTTCCCTTCCGCTTGACAACGAAAATGCTGAAGAACTGGTTCTCACATTGACCTTGTACCGAAGAACCGATGACCAACCACTTTCTACCTATATCAAAGACAGGGAACTGGTTAATAACGCGGAATTTACTGTATATAACGCCGAAACCGTATTCCGCACTGTGGAATATGACGGCTGAGCTTATATCCAATCAATCGTAAGGAGTAATGATGATGAAAACCGATAACATCCGAATTAAAAGAAAAAATTCCGATTTTCTGCTGTTTGGATTCCTATATTTATTGCTGATCCTTATAGGAGTCTTTTTGATCGGGCTACCGTTCCTTTCATTCGCACCGGAAGCTTTTGCGGCGCGGGCATTTCTCGTGATCCTCGGCATCCTCTGCGTTGCGGCAGGCGGCACACTATACGGGTTCCTGCTTTATCATGGTATCCGCCCACAAGATGCGCTGATCATTACCAACAAAGGCTTTACTAACCGTTTAGTCGGCGGCAAGGAAGGCGTTTATATCGAATGGATCAATGTCGCTTCCATGAAGATCTTCGGGCTGAGCAAGGCGCCGATGCTGGGTTTGACTTTAGAGGATAACGAGCACTATCTTTCCTCTTTGGAAGGAAAAGACGAGCGAACCGCACGCGCCAATCTGGAAGTGGGGCTTCCTGTCATCGCCATCGCACAACGGGACGTGTTTTTATCCATCGGAGAATTGAAAAATCTCTTTTCCCGTATGATCAAAGGGGCAATCTCCTGGGAAAATTACAGTACACAAGGAAAAAAGAATGAAGCGCGTCCGCAAACGACAATTCCTGCGGCAGCAACAATGGAGGAGCCGCCTGAACAGAAAAAAAACTCGCCGGTTCAACCGGAAACGGCAGAAATAAAATCGGAAGCGGTCCCGGTCACTCCCCCGTCTGAAAACAGCACACCGATTCAGCCAGAGGAGCTTTCTCCTGTTGAAGATCCCGAAATTCTCATTTCCACAGACGAAGACGGCGATACTCATACCGAGGAGATCGTCTTATTGGATATCGATAACGAATGAGCATGAAACGAATTCTGACGGTACAAGATATTTCCTGCATCGGAAAATGCTCCGGAACAGTAGCGCTGCCTGTACTCTCATCCTTCGGCATCGAAACCGCCCTCCTACCGACCGCCGTCCTTTCGACGCATACCGGTTTTTCCGGATTCACATTCTGTGACCTGACAGATGAACTGCCCGCAATCAACGCACACTGGAAACGGGAGCGCTTTCATTTTGATGCCTGCTACAGCGGATATCTCGGCTCTACGCGGCAGGTACAAATCATCCGCGACCTGTTTATTTCCGCCCAGCAGAATGGATGCGACCTGCTCTTGGTGGATCCGGTGATGGGGGACGCCGGCAAAATGTACGCTGGCTTCACACCGATATTCGCAGAGGAGATGCGCTCGCTCTGTGCCACAGCAAGTATCATTCTGCCGAATCTGACTGAAGCGTTCCTGCTTCTCGGGCAAAAATATCGGGAAGATTTATCCCGGCAGCAGATAGAAGATCTGCTTCGCCGACTTTCTGAAATCGGAGCAAAAAAGATCTTACTGACCGGTGCGGAACTGTCACCTGCAAGCATCGGCGCGTTGTTATATGATGCGGAAACGGACACCTTTTCACACGCAGAAACAGAAAAAATTCCGGCCCGGTTCCACGGAACCGGCGATCTGTTTGCTTCTGCCGTCGCAGGCGGAATGACCATTGGAAAAAGCGCAGAGGAAGCCATGTCGCTCGCCGTCGATTTAATCGCCGTCTGCCTACGGGAAACGCTTGCCGATCCGGAGCATGTCTGGTATGGCGTAGAATTTGAGAAAGCCCTGCCGTGGTTATTCCACCGCCTGTACGATCCATGGGAGCCAATAAGCAAGAAGCTGCCGTAAATTTTATTTACGACAGCCTCTTATTTTTTCTGTATGGCGGAAAACAGGCATCTTAAACATTGTAAGGAAAAGCAGTAAATAATGCGGCTATCAGGTTGGGTAACAAACTCAACCCCTCCTTGGATCTATAGAACCGTACACCTTATTTTCCACATCCATCATCATGCGCGTTCTTACCATCCCATAGACAACTATGCAGAGTAGCACCCAGCAAACACCGACGAACGGTTTCCATGATCCTAAAAAATCCAAAAGAAAAAATACGGCGAAATACCCGACTGCAGCCAGTAAGATTAACAGGATGATGAATGCTCTATGATCACGACACCATTTCCGTTTCCAAAATGCTGTTTTCTCTTTTACGGAAAAGGCTTCCTTTTTTGCCGCATCGACCACCAGTGCATTAGAACGCCCACGCAAAGCGGCATCATTCAGACGTTCTCCGGCGATTAACTCACCAATCGTAACGCCGTATTCATCGGAAAGCAACTGTAGTATGTCAATGTCCGGCATATAATTTCCGTTTTCCCAGCGGGAAACGGTTTTGTTCGTAACACCGACTCTTTCCCCCAACTGCTCCTGCGTCCACCCGATTTCATGACGCAGCTGCGCAAGGAAACGTCCGACTTTCATTTGATCCATCTTAATACCTCCCATTTTTCCGATATTCTAACATACTTGCTTCAAGAAGTATTCCCCACAGACAGCGAATCTGCGATTCGCGCGAACTGCGGTCGCCAACTCCATCGCCCCAGCAGCTTCTTCATATCGATCTCCCAGAAGAAGAAAAATTACGGAGTTCCCGCCTTGTTGCTCTGTACCTGCAGCACCGTAAGCAGCCGTTCCACTGTCAGAAATTCCACATCCTATGCAAGCTTCGCCCCGACCTCTTCCGGCAGAGCCGTCCGGTAACAGTCATGGGGTTCAATACCTCAGTTCCTCGAAATCCTGTAGATTCTGCACATAGCAACGGGGAAAATTCTTTATATCAATCTAAAAAAACGACCGGATCCTTCCTAAGAGCCGGTCGCTATGTTTCAGAAAATCCGTTCGATCCGAATCCCCTTAAGATGCATAAAATGGTTAGACAGACGGATTTCCCTGCCGGAATCGGTATAGAAAGAGTGATTATAGCCGAAGGTATCGGCGTATTCTGCCTCTATCTGTCTGCCGTCCTCAAAAGTGATGCGGACGCGCTGATGTTTTCCAGAGTCCAAAACCAGCGTTCCGACCAAATAGTTCATGTTCCTGTTCCCCTTTCAATTCTGCTTCCGAACAGTTTGATATTCGTCGTACCGTTGAAAATACGGACAATACCGGCTCTTGGAGACAAGAAAACGCAGCTGCTCATCCTCATCCAGCGAAAGATTGCAGATTTCCGAATCAGTCTCCTCTTCGTAGCAGAAGTAGACGCAGTGCTCACAATCCATCGGGGATATCTCCTGTTCCGTGTTCATTCTCCCTCTCCCGCTACACTGACATTGGAAAGGCGGACGGCATAAGGTCCTTCATATGCCGCCGTTTCATACCGTTCGGAAGAAAACACCATTTGCTTCTGTGCCTCCAGCAGATTCCCGTTGACGGAGCCGCCGGTAACCGGTATAATATGCTCTCCGTCAAGCAGATAGGCAAGTCGAATTTCCCCGCCAAAATGCCCGGAATAGCTGTCCATCTGAAAATCGGAGAAGGTTACTGTCCACAGACAGGGCTTCCGCTTCAAATCTTCAAACGGAACCGTACCGTTTCCGCAGCGTACCTTGGTATAAGTTCCGGTAGGTTCCACACCGAGGTAACGGCAGAAACGGTTGGAACCATGAACCGCACAAAGAATCCCCTCCTCCAACAGAGGCAGCTCCTTCATTTCGATTCCCTCCTCACTATACGGCACGGTAGTGCAAAGCGTCAATTGCAGACGTTCCCCGGCAATCTCCGTTCCCTGCACGTTCTCCCCCTGCTTCCAGCCGGAATAGCGGGCATAAAGCATGGAAGCGGAGGAACGCTCTGTATAATAGGAAAGCAAAGAAGCAACCGCACCACCGCTCAGAATCAGATCGTACTTGCCGCTTTTCAGAACACGTTGTGCAGCTGCACGGTCACGTACAAAGATCAGCGCCTCCTCTACCTTCTTACGCAAAGCGAGAGGATCCAATTGCGCATAGGAAAAGGTCTCATGCAGTTCCACATCCTCCGGTTCACGGCACTGCACGACGAATTCCCCTTCGACTGAGGCGTCGGTATAGGAAACGTCTGTGCCGTTGGAGGAGAGGATCCGGCGATACACACGGGATACAAACAATTCAGCGGAATTCAGAAACGCATCCCCGCGGTGATCTGGTGCCAAAAGCGCCTCTGCCATCTTCCCTGCACTCTCCGCAAGCGGTGCTTCTGCCAAAGCACCGGTTTTTCTAACCGTCGGTGCCTGAACGGGATCCGGAAGCTCATATATGGGATTGGCGGCAAACTGTGCAGCATAGTATGCATCGCGAAGCTTTTCAGCAAGCTGCTCGTCACTTATAGCAGGCGCTAACTGCACAGAGGTGAACCCACGCGTTGCTTTTCCGGTCTCCTGTTCCGTGCCATCGCGAAAAACAGTTACTACAAATTTCCGAACATCTTTTATCCGACGCGTGTCCAATTGATGCCGTACCAGAAACCACTCCGCCGTTTCCTCCCTTGTCTCACAGATACGCCAAAGGGAAATTCCACAATCCCGCAGGACACGCTGTATTCTGTTAATCATGTTGCTCCTCCTTCCTTTTACCCCAGACGGATACGCGCCTTCATATAAGGACCGCCGTCAGAAACTTTGACCCATTCTTTATACCCCTTGCCGCAGTATCCGCTGCCGGAAAGCTCCGGCGTTCTGCTCATCATGGACACAGACTTCAGAAGATCCGGTACATAACCGGTCAGTACAATCGGAGAATAGAGTTTTCCCGTCAATTTTCCATCTCGGATTTCTCTGGCAATAGTCACCATACATTGAATTCCCCAATTCTTAGGATCCTCCATACCACTGGAAGGATTCTCCAGCAAAAACCCGTACTTCACGGAAGAAATCAACTCCTCCGGCGATGCCGTTCCCCCTTCAAAATAGGTATTGGTCATACGGGTATATGCTTTGCGTTCATAGCTTTCACGTCTGCCGTTCCCGGTCGGACGAACGCCAAGGCGCGCTGCGCTGAGCGCATCGCACATCCCGTTGCGCAGAATGCCGCGGTCAATGATAACCGTATCCCCGGTCAGAACCCCTTCATCATCAAAAAACATCGTCGCCGCTTCCGCCACCGCGCTACCGTCATGCATCGTCACCAGCTTGCTCGCGACCTCCTCGCCGAGAAACTTTTCGGCAAGAGCGCGATCCTTGACAAACATATCCATCTCCACGCCATGACCGAATGCTTCATGCACAATCATTCCGGTTACTGCGGGATCACAGACACAATCGTATTCGCCGGGCGGAATGGGTTCACTGTCCAGCAACTCCAGCGCCGATGCCGCCGTCTGTTCGATCTCCTGTTCCATCATATCCAATACCTCAGCACCGCCGAGATTGGAATAGGGACGATAATACTCTTTGATTTCTTCTCCGCGCGAGGTCAGGACCACCACGCTTGCAGTCATCCACATCAGAGTCTGATCCAAATCGCGATACTCGGAAAGAAACAGCTTCCGGCAGGAACGATAGGAAGCCATGATTATCACATCCAGGATCCGGCTGTCATACTCCATTCCTTTCCGACGGATTGCATCCAGTTTTTGCAGGATCGCTTCATCCCCCAATTCCCGCGGATGCACACGGTGCGCAGTCGTCTTCTTTAAAGTCGCCGGTTCATCGTACGGAAGCGGCGTCGGAAGAGCGATAATCCCTGAAGGCAACGAAGCATCCTGCGCAGCAAGACGCTCTGCCAGCGTCCTTCTAAGCTCCGGAATCCGTTCCTCGGAAAACTCATTGAAGGAATATTCTGCACAACCAGTCTGATCAAACACGCGAACAACATACCCGTTGCCGCCGCCAAGTCCAGAGGTTCCGATAACAGTACCGCTGCGGCTGACGCGCCAAGAACGGCTGTCGTCCTCTACGGCCAGAACACTCGCATAGGCATAATCCTCCCGCAACATCTTAATCAGATTTTTTAATGCGGGTTTTCCCCGCTCAACTGATGCAAACACGAAAATTGCCTCCTTGAACTTATAGAAAATTTCAAACGGACCCCGGTCGGATGCGCTGCTGATGCAGCCAAACCCGCATCACCAGCCGATGCGGAAGCAATTTGACCATCCGCCGCTGGCAGAAAGCCAGAAAACCGGGAACGCAGACATCACGGTTCGGATGCTTCCGAAGTGTGCGGTAGCAGGAACGGACAACAAACGACGGCTCATAAAGAACCGGAAACCGAGTAACCAAATCTCCCTTAGACGCAACCTTGAAAAAATCCGTCTTTACCCAGTAAGGGGCTAACGCCAGCACGCGGATTCCCTTCGCTTTCCATTCTACCTGCAGCGCGCGGGCAAAGCTGAGGACGAATGCCTTAGTCGCCCCGTACAATCCGATATACGGCACCGGTTGAAAGGAACTCATAGAAGCAAGCAGAACCACCTGTGCCCCACTTTTCAGATACGGAAAGGTCAGATATGTCAGTTCCTGCAAAGACCGACAGTTTAAATCCACCATTCGGTTATGTGCATCTCGATCTCCGGAAGCAAACGGTTCGAACTTCCCGAAGCCCGCAGCATGGACAAACAGACGGATATCCGGCATTCTCTCCTTCAAAAACGCTTCATACGCATCACCGGAAGCTGGATCTGCCAGATCCAGCGGAAGCGGGATGACCTTTGCCTTGGTAAACTGCTGCAACTCCTGCAGACGTTCCTCCCTGCGGGCAATGACATATACCTCGTCCACCTCAATATGCCTGTCCAGCTGAACAACAAATTCCCTTCCCATGCCAGAAGAAGCGCCGGTGATCACAGCGGCAGTCATAAGCAATCCTCCTTCATCTCATCCAGCTCTTCAAAACGATAACACTGCTTCACATCCGGATATTTTTGACGCTCTACCTCAGATGCAAACAACGCATACGGACGCACACAAACAATGCCCTCTCCGTTAAGCTGACGATAGACGACCATCTGCTCCCCCGTCTCGGAATGCGTTGCAATGTCCAGAACCAAATACGGCTTATTTTTAAAATGAAGGTAGTGTTTACCGAACGTAATCGTTCTCATAAAATTTCCACCTATAGTATGATTGAAGATATTTTATTTTATACCAGTTTTTTCCGCTTGTCAATATTGCAATTAGAAAAAGATTGTGCTATACTCAAGCAAACGGAAACGTGCAAAAAGGAGAATAAAAACTTTATGGAAAAACTAAAAGTCGGAATGGTCGGTGCCGGCAACATTGCCTGCAACGCACATCTCCCCGCATATGCAAAATGCACCAACGCAACCGTCGCTGCCATTACTGATCTAAATGTAGATCGGGCGAAGGAAGCCGCAGAGCGCTTCGGCATTCCGAAGGTATACGAATCAGTGGAGGAGCTGCTGGAGAAAGCAGACATCGAAGCGGTAGACATCTGCACTTGGAACAACGGTCACGCGCCGGTCGCCATTGCCGCCGCAAATGCAGGAAAGCATATTCTTTGTGAAAAGCCGCTGACCGTTTCCGACGCATGCGCCAATGCGGTCCGTGAAGCAGTTGAAAAAGCAGGCGTTAAATTCTTTCTCGCCGTCCCCGGGCGTTTCGGTGCGAAAAATGAATATCTGCACAGACAAATCGAAAAGGGTGAATTCGGAGAAGTGTATTTCGCAAAGACCAGCTATATCCGCCGCAGAGGTACTCCCTCCGGTTGGTTTACCGATAAAAAGACTGCCGGGGGCGGTCCCGTCATTGACATCGGCGTTCACGGTATTGATGCAGCTTGGTATCTGATGGGCTGCCCCAAGCCAACCCGCGTCAGTGCATTTACTTCTGAACTGATCGGTGACTACCAAACCAAGGGCGTTGACAGATGGAAGGGAACCCCCTCTCCGGATAACCAATTCGATACGGAGGACATGGGTGCCGGCGTCATTCATTTTGAGAACGGCGCAATGCTGATGTTTGAAGCCTCTTGGGCAATCAACGGTCTCCCCCATTCCGATACACAGGTGTTCGGCTCCAAAGCCGGCGCTGATCTCCAATCCGCTACGATTTACGGGGAACGCGACGGATATTTGAGCGATGATAAGATCGAACTCGGCGACAACGACCGTTTCCTTGCGGAAATCACGCATTTTGCAGATTGCGTACAGCAGGACAAGCCCACCCGTTACCCGATTGACCAAGCCGTAACTATGCAGCGCATGTTGGACGCAATCTATGAGTCCGCCGCGCAGAAAAAGGAGATTGTACTCTGATGAAAACCTGCATCAGTACTTACAGTTTTTGGCGGGCGACGCAAAGCGGACAGCTCACCTACCCTGCGCTTTTGGAAAAGGTCAAGGAGCTTGGCTGCAGCGGCGTAGAATTTTTGGTGGACGATACGGCACCGGACGGTAAAAGCGATCTCGCAGAATATTGGCTCAAGATGTCAGAGGAAGCACGAAAGCTGGGATTAGAAATTCCGATCTATACGACGGGCGCCAATTTCTTCCAAAAAGATCCGGAAGCGGAGGTCGCACGCATCAAACGTCATGTCGATCTCGCCGCAGCCTGCGGCATCAAGCTGCTTCGGCACGACGTGACCGGCGCTTTCTATGAAGGCTATGAAGGTCCTCGTACCTTTGATGCCGTCCTTCCCGTTGTGGCACCGGCTATCCGCGAGGTTGCGGAATATGCGCAGGCAAAGGGGGTAATGACCTGTTCGGAAAATCACGGTCGCATTGTGCAGGATTCCGATCGCATGCTGGCGATATTTGCGGCCGTCGGTCACCCAAATTATCAATATCTGTGCGACATCGGTAACTTCGGCGGCGTCGACGAAGATTGTGCGGTCGCCGTTTCCAAGCTGCTCCCGCTAATCCGTCACGTTCACGTAAAGGACGCCTTCTGGCGCAGCGGGATGCTCCCGGATCCAGGCAGAGGCTGGAACCGCACCCGCGCAGGAAATTACCGTCGAGCGACCATTTTCGGGCAAGGTAATGTTCCGACCTTTCAGTGCCTGCAAATTATTCACGATTCCGGTTATCGCGGATATTATTCTCTGGAATTTGAGGGCATTGAGGAAAATCTCATGGCAGTTGAAATCAGCATGGAAAACCTGCACAGAATGCTGCGCACATTGGAGGCGGACGTATGACGTTCCTGCTGCACGGGGGCCGGATTTTAACCGAAAAGCTGGGGCTGCTTGGCGGAGATCTACTGATTCGGAACGGTGTCATCGCTGCCATCGGCGACAACTTACCGTCGGACGGCGAAGTGATCGATGCCACCGGCTGTTATATCGTACCGGGATTGATCGACACGCACAATCACGGGTATTACGGCACGGAATTTGCCGCTGCGGACGAAGAATTTGATCCCGGAACCGTAGAGCTTGCCAAAAACGGAATCACGACCGTAGTTCCTACGATCCGTTGTCTCCCCCGCGAGCGTTTACTCGCGGCCATTTCCAATATCAAAAAGGAGATGGTGCGCCGCCCTGCCGGTGCCAAGATTGCGGGGATCAATATGGAAGGACCGTTTCTGTCTCCCAGCCGTATCGGCTCTATGAATCCGGATAATTTATCCGTTCCGGGGAAACAGGCTCTTTCGGAATATCTATCCGCCTGTGAAGGGACGCTCCGTTCTATCACACTCGCACCGGAATTGCCGGAGGTTCTCTCCCTGATTGAGGATGTCCTTTTTGTCGGTGCAAATCCTTCGATCGGACACACAGACGCCACTTATATACAGGCGCATGCCGCAGCAGACGCCGGTGCCAATCTGGTAACACACTTATTCAATGCCATGAGTCCGTTCCGCCACAGAGAACCGGGAGTGATCGGTGAAGCACTTACGGACGACCGGCTCTCCTGTGAGCTGATCTGTGACTATGTACACAATGATCCGGCGGCAGTAGATCTTGCCATCCGGAGCAAAGGAACAGACAAAATCATTATGATCAGTGATACCGGAAGAATGGCGGGACTGGGAGACGGTGAATACATCATTGAGAACCATCGCCGTATCGTAAGCGGAAAACTCTGTAAAACGCCGGAGGGTGTCATTGCGGGAAGTGTCTGTAATCTCTTTTACGACTTCCACAACCTGCTGACACATGGGTACCCGCTTGCAGACGTCTCCCGTATGGCCTCGCTGAATCCGGCGCGCATGATCGGGATTGATCGGCAGACCGGCAGCATCGAGGTAGGAAAGGCTGCGGATCTGCTCCTGCTCGACGCCGGCTACAACCTGCGCGGAAGCTGGGTGGACGGCGTACGGATGTGACGCTGCCGATCGGGATCACCATATAACAGAAAGACCGCGGCAGATGCAAATGCATCTGCCGCGGCTTTTTTCATCGGTTACTCCGCAACCTTTACAGAGGCAGTTCGATAGATGAATTTTACTTGTCCGTCCATCTCCTCGCTCAGCCCGGAGAAGGATCGATAATTCTTTGACACGTCGACAGTCGCACGAACCCTTGTGATAAGCCCGCTCAAGTCTCCGTCTACGACCTCCGCCAGCTTTTGAATACCCTGCTCATCAAACTCTTTAAGACCATCGGAAAGCTTCATGGCCCCATCTCGCAGCTGTTCGATGCCGTCGATCAAAGCAGGAATGCCGTCCCTAAGTTGAAGGATCCCGTCATACAAAGCAGCTGTCCCTTCAGAAAGCGCTTCTGTCCCCTCCTTCAATGCTGCCGCGCCACTTTCCAACTCACCGGCACCTGCGGCCGCATCGGCAACACCGTTTGTATAGGTGAGTAAGCCGAGATAGAAGGTATTGTAGCTATCAAGTGATGCCTTCAGTGAAATTATGGATGCAGCGCCCTCCGAGGCCGTCTTTAATTGCTCCTGCACGGCATCAGAGAGCATATTTTCGGAAATCGCCTGTTTTATCTGCATTTCCACAGTTTCAGAAATGGCATCTATGACCTCTTGTTCCTGCATCTGCTCTGCAGTACCGGCAGCGATTGTATTCTGAATGACTGCGCTCGACATTTGTTCAGATACGTTTTGCTCAATCATCTGTTTAACGGAATCGGAGTGCATCTGTGCATCCACGGCATCCTCGATCGCCGCCTGCATATCCGGATCTATGATGCCGGCAGCAACCGCTGTATCGTAGGCTTCTTTTGTCAACTGGCCGTTTGTCGCTGCGGGAATCACCTGATCCGCTACCGCTTCTCGAACGGCGGCAGTTACCTCTTCGGTTACCTTCGTCTGCACAGCAGCGGTTACCTTCACCATCACCTGCTCTTTCACAGCTTCCGTGACCCTGCTTTCAACCAACGGTCGATTGGCTTTAACAGCAGCGGTCACCTGTGCAAGTGCTGCCTCATAAACGGCAGTTTCATCCAAAGAAGCGATCACACCGTTCAAAACCTCCGCATAGGTATCTATCGTCAGTGTAGGAACAGCCAGACCTGCCGCAGCAAGCTGCGCATTTGCATTAGAAAGCAGCGTTTCGAATACCTGCTTGGCTCCGCCGTTCAGGCTGTCATTGTTTGAGGAGAGCGTATAAAGTCCCGCATAGAGTGTCGCTGTGCCCGCCTGAAGCTGGGCTGCACCGGCATCCAAATTACCGGCACCATCTTTCAGTGCCTTTGCGCCTGCTGTCAGCTGATTGATTCCGGCGATCAATTCATCGGATTTTTCCAACAAGGTGCAAAGCCCGTCGTACAATTGAGAAGAACCGTCCGTCAACCGACTCATGGCATCGGTCAATTCTGCCAAGGAATCTGTCAGGGAATCCATGGAATCAAGCTCATCCAATTGGAATTCATTGCACCATTCGTTGGTCGCAACGGTCATCGTTGCAGTCATCTCAAAATTTTCAACGTCTGCACTGATTTCCACAGTATCAGGAATTTCAAGCTTCTCTTTCTCTATCGCAAGGTTATGCTGCAGTCCCGGAAATGCGATGCCGATCACCGCTATATGATCACCATCATTGATCAGCTTACCGTTGGAAACATCCACGTTTCTGAATACATCGGTATCCAGCAGCATACCGGTCAGCATGACAAACGGAACATAGATTTTTTCCGGTTTGCCATCAATTTCGACCGTTTCATATTGATTATTCTGATATGAAAAACGTATGACGACATGGCCGCTTTTCCCCGCAAGTTCATCTGGGGATATTGGTTTCCCGTCCAACGTATAGGATACGGACAGATTGACGGGAAGCTCCTTTTCGATCGTCCCTTGATAATAGATATCGTTGCCCTGCGCATCCCATACACGCATGGTATCCCCGTTCATAGTATAGGATTCATTTCCTTTGACATTTTCCACTTCAGAAAGCTCCGATTTATCATTCAGCGCGGCATTTCCCAGTGCATTCTGAATCCAATCGCTGACAATAATCTTCTGTACAGCACCATCCGCACCCGCAAGGACATAAACCGTTTCATCTTTGAAAGTCTCCCGCTCTTCCCCATCAACACTGACTGTATCAGAGGGGATGATCCCGGATTGCTCTGTCGGTTCTCCTGTCAACGCATAGACAGCAGCGCCGACAGAGCCAATGAGCAGCACACAAAGGCAGATTAACACAGGCTTCCAAACTGATTTTTTCATTTCGTAAGTACCTCCATTTGCCGGATTTCCGTCTTCTTTTTATCGCTCTTCTTCATCCCGAGCGTAGTCACACGAATTAGCTTGTCGAACAGCATCAACAGCGCAGGCAGAATCAGAATAACGCAAAGCATAGATACAATAGCGCCTCTCGCCATCAGCATACACATAGAACTGATGATATCAATATCAGAATAAAGCGCTACGCCGAAGGTCGCCGCAAAGAGCCCCATGCCGCTGACAATAATCGACGGAATCGATGCTGCCAGCGCCGTTGTAACCGCACATCGTTTATCCGCTCCCCCGGCTCGTTCCGCCTTATATCGAGTTGTCATCAGAATCGCATAGTCCACTGTGGCGCCAAGTTGAATCGTACTGATACAGATCGGCGCGATGAACGGCAGCGACTGCCCGAAATAATGCGGAAGACCGAGATTGATAAAGATCGCCAATTCTATGACGGCAATCAGAATAAACGGAAGGGAGACGCTCTTTTCTACTATAGCAATAATCAGGAAAATGGCAAGGATAGATATGGCATTGACAACCTGAAAATCATGATCTGTGGTTTCAATCATGTCTTTCATGCACGGTGCTTCCCCAATGAGCATCCCGTTTTCATCATAATTTTTGAGGATGCCGTTCAATGTCTCGATCTGCGCATTTACTTTATCGCTTGCTACCCGGTATTCCGAATTGATCAGAAGCAGTTCCCACTTGTCACTCTTCAAAATTTTCAGAATCGATTCCGGGAGAATTTCCTCCGGTACAAGAGAACCGACAACCGATTCCAGTCCCAGAACATATTTTACGCCGTCAACCTGTTCCATCTCTTTCATCATAGAACGTACAGATTTAGAGGGAAGCTTAGCATCAACCAACAACATATGGGTGGATGCAATATGGAATTCTTCCGAAAGCTTGCTGTTTGCAATGACATACTCCATATCCTCCGGCAAGCACTCTCCCATGTCATAATACACTTCATCATTGGTCTTATTGTACCCGTAGTAAGCAGGCGGGATGAGCAAAGCAAAAATAACAAGGAACACAGGAAATACGCGGGTAACGACCTTTGCAAACTTTCCCATATTCGGTATCACTGAACGATGCTTGGCTTTCTGCAGCGGTTTATCAAACACAAGAATCAGAGCCGGCAAAATTGTCACACATCCGATAACACCGAGCAGCACACCCTTTGCCATCACAATACCGAGGTCCATACCAAGTGTAAAGGTCATAAAGCACAGGGCGGCAAATCCGGCAATCGTCGTAATTGAACTGCCCAGTACCGATGTCAGTGTTTCTCTGATTGCGACTGCCATAGCTTCTTTTCGGTCGGGATACTGTCCACGCTGCTCTTGGTAGCTGTGCCACAGGAAGATCGAGTAATCCATCGTAACGGCAAGCTGCAAAACTGCAGACAATGCTTTGGTTATATAGGAAATTTCGCCCATCAGGAAGTTGCTGCCGAGATTCATCAGAATCGTCATACCGATGCCGGCAAGGAACACCAAAGGTATGATCCAGTTATCGAGAAACAGCATCATGGCAGCACACGCCAAAAGAACAGCGATTCCGACATAGATTGGCTCTTCCTTCTCGCACAGATCCTTCAGATCGGTAACAAGCGCTGACATACCGGAGACGAAACACTGCTTGCCGGCGATTGCGCGGATTTCCCGGATAGCATCCATCGTGACATCAGACGAGGTTGAGGTATCGAAAAACACGGCGAGCATAGTGGCATTTTCTGTATTAAATTCCCGATAGATCTCATCCGGAAGGATCTCTATCGGTACGGAGAGATCCAAAAAGGAATCGTACCATAAAACCGTATCTACGTGATCCACCTGCTCGATTTTCGCTTTAAGCGCAGAAACATCCTTTACAGACATATCTTCCACAATCAGTAAAGAAAACGCGCCCTTTCCAAACTCCTCCAGCAGCTCGTTCTGGCCGATGACGGTATCCATATCCTCCGGAAGATAGTCCAGCATATCATAATTGATCCGTGTGCTCACGATCCCCCATATCGACGGAACCAGCAACAGCAGTGAAATGATCAAAATAGGAATGCGGTATTTCACCACCGCTTTTGAAAAATGCAGCATGCTCTGTCAGTCCTTTCCTTCCTCTTCGTACTCGATTTCAATGACATCCGGCACCTGATGCCGAACAATCTTAACAGCGGTAAGCACCGTGCACAGATTCAAGAGTCCCTCCGTCAACAGTGATACTCCGAAAAGCATCATCAATAGTTTTGTACTTTCGGTCGGTCGAAAAACAAGCAAAATACCGACGATACCCGTCAAAACAGCAAAGGTCAAAATCAACCACCAAAGTTTAATTCCAAAGGTTCTTGCATCCATCGCGATCTGGACTTTGAAAAGTCCGTCTGCCAAAATAGAGATGCCAAACACAATGCATAGAAAGTTTATCACATGATCCGTTCTCCAAAGCAGAATCATACCGATCGCAATCAACAAAATGCCCAACGCAAGATCATATTGAAAAGCGAGACGGTATAGATCCTTTGAAAAGTATCCGATCAACTTGACAGCCCCGAATACAATCATCGCGATCCCCATCAACCTGCTGATCACAACGGCGGAAAGCTTCGGAAATAAAAGCAAGAGAATACCGAGAATACAAAAGACGACAGACATTACAATATATCCGATCTTAGCTGTCCTCATGGGCTTTACCGACTTAGTTTTTGTTATCATTGCTTACCTCCCTTAAATAGCTTCCTGCAATATCAACAGAAGAATACCAGATATCCGCCAGCTTGAAAATAGGCAACTTCAGTTCCCTGTCGCAAAAATGGGCACGCGTGGGCAAATGCCCAAAAAGAAAAAGGGCAGGCTTTATTAGCCCGACACCTTTCTATGTTTCAATTCTGCTTTTCCGCACCTCTTCGCAACAACTCCTCCGCCATCCCTTTACTCAGACGACAGAACTGATGAAACTGCTCAAAAATATCCTCTTTCATACCGTGATTCATCCATTCAATGATCTGACCAAAGCATT
Organism: uncultured Ruminococcus sp.; assembly: GCA_964549435.1. GTDB lineage: Bacteria > Bacillota > Clostridia > Oscillospirales > CAG-382 > Coliplasma. Next base: position 17,324 of record CAZJVB010000014.1, on the reverse strand, counting down.
CGCACTTAAAATACCGTATGATCAACGCCTTATTCTCTGCCTTCACGGGAACATCTGAAAACATGGTATCTATATATGTAGTAACTGCATATTGACACATATTCAGAAGATGCTTTTCGAGAATATCACGGTTAACAGATTGGTAAATATGATAGGCTGCGCGCTTGTTTTGCAATCCAAAAGCAATCGCCACATCCAAGCATTCTTCAAAGGATTCTATAGCCGGATGCTCCCGGATCATACGATCGATATCCTCCTTGACGATCTCCTCAATCAATGCCGGAAGATCAGCGAAATGATAATAAAAGGAGTTCCGGTTAATACCGCAATCCTCAACGATATCCTTAATCGTAATTTGATTCAAAGGGCGCTCGTTCAAAAGCTTCATGAATGATGTCTTGATCGCATTCCGCGTAAAGTTTGGCATACGTCCTCCTCAAAAAATCCGTTCTCTGCAAATGATATTCATTATATCCCATTTTCTTTCCGTTTTCAAGACCGCTTTTACAAAATAACCGCCTGCATGAACTTTTTCACACGGAGCATACTAATACTGAGAAAGGAGCGACAGCAATGAATAATCAAAAAGATCTCAAGCAAAAAGAGCCGAAAGACAAAAAGCATACGAAAGCCAGCGACGTCAAAGGCAAAATCGAAGTGCCGGATACGCGCGAACGTCGGGACGGTCCGGGGGGCGACTGACACAGAAAACACCATTGAATGGGATATCAATGGTGTTTTTTATTTTACAACCGACATTCAGCATTCTTGCGATAGAGCCATGCCGTCGATGCATCCATGGCCGTGCGACACGCATTGGTCTGATCAAGCGCATGCAGCATCACAAAATCATGGATAGTTCCCTGCACCCGCAAAGCGGTGACCTCCACCCCGGCACAGCGCAGCTTTTCTCCAAACGCCTCTCCTTCGCTGCGCAAAACATCTGCCTGTCCGGTAATAATCATGGTCTGAGGCAAGAGCTTCAGACAGTCAATACTTGCCAAGAGCGGAGAAGCCGTGATCTGCTTCCTCTCATTTGTACAGGTAGTATATTGCTGCCAGAACCACTTCATTCCCGCCCGATATAAATAATAATCGACTGCAAACTGCCGATAGCTTGGCGTATCAAAGCAGGCATTGGTCACCGGATAATAGAGAAGCAGCTTGTGTATCTCCGGTCCCTGCCGCATTCCAGACATCAGTGCCATGGCAATCGCCATATTCCCGCCGACACTGTCTCCGGCAACCGTTAACGTACGGCGATCAAACAAAGGACAGCGATTTTGAATGATTTCACAAAGATGGGACAGAACGAAATAGCATTGTTCTATTGCAGTCGGATATTTTGCCTCCGGCGAGCGTGTATACTCCGGAAAGACAATGAAAGAATCAGTCCTCGCACTAAGCTCCCTGACCAATTTCTCATGTGTATGAAAACTGCCGAACACCCAACCAGCGCCGTGTATGTAAAAGATCACATTCCGGATCTCCTTGTTTCGAGGCATTACAAAATACACCGGTATTTTTCCCCATCTGCCGGTATTCACAGTGCCGGAATCGATATCGGACGGATACTGATAGACGGGCATATCCTGTGCATCTTCCAACACCCTACGTCCCTGTTCAGGCGGCAGCTGAAAAATCAACGGCGGTTTATCGTTTTGGTCACAGACAATTTCTGCGGCAGGCTCCAGCGGAACGCATCGTTTCATGCAGTACACTCCCTTTTGTGACGATTGCTCTATTGTCACAGTATGCACGGCAACCTGACAATGATACACGGAAAATATGCAATAATTCATCCAACAGGACATTGTACCGAAGCTTCTACCAATCCGGTTCTATTTCCAATGCCTCAAACATGAATTCAGTTCCTATACATATGCTTATCATTTTTCAATACCATATATCCGATTTATATGCTATAACGTATTGTAATACATTATTTATCGAGGTGTGATATGAAAAAGAAACCGTTAATCATGAACTTTTTGTATTAGGACCTTGCCATTTTGATTTATATCGTATTCTTATATTTGTTATCTCTGATATTTCACATATTTAAAAATGTCTGATAATCTTGGCGCGATCATAGCTATGGCATATGGTATTGTATTCGTTTCAGCCTGCTCAAACGATATGTTGACCTCTTTGCTTCTGCTAAGATTTCACTAGCCCTTTATTGAGGAATGATTATCAGCGAAAAAGACATCTGCCGGCTTTTCGTCCGCTTTTCAACTGGTCAATCGTAAGCTTTGTGACAGTGGTAATGCGGGACGGCAATTTCTCATCGGACTGTTTATCCTCGGACTCGTAACAACGTTTTCATTCGCCAGAAAATAACAAATTCCAGGTTTTTATAAGCCGTTATTGCCTCTTTGCTGCTGTGGACGACATAAGTCATGAAAAGAGAGTGTAAATATTACAGCTCTCCGAAAGCAGAAGGATTTTTTGTCTATGGGTCAGGTGCAACCATTGGTAGTTTTGGAAAAACTGTCTTTCTTCAAAACCAACTGGCAAGAAAATAAAAACGTTTGCCCTATGCTCACGCCCGACAGGTGCTTCAGCCTGCCGGGTGTGTTTATCATTGCATCCAATGTCATGCTCGGAATAGACAGAAGAATTGTTTCGAGCGTTAGAAATCAGTTTGCAGGCGATCGCTCATAGATTCAACTCTCTCGCGAAAAAACAAAGACATTTTCGGTGTCCTTGTCTTTAGTCTAATAAAAATTCTTAATCGCAGGCGAGCCTTTCTAAGTATTTGTATTTTTGCTTGTAAAAGTCAGTTTTATAATGTATAATACTAAAAAAAGCTACCAGCAAAACTGTCGATACCGGAATCACATGAAAAACTAAGTCTCGGCATGGAAGATGAAACGCCTGCCGCAGCGTGCCGGTTTCAAAGCCTTAAAGCCCCTGTCAAATCGGTTCATATCAATAATTGTATTTAGTATACAATACCACAAAATAAGGAAAGACCACAATGACTAACAAAGAAATTTGGAATATCGCAAGACAGCAGTCTGCCTATGACTGCAATTGCGCCCCCGAGGACTTTCTCAGCGAACGAAATATTATAACGCTATCCAAAAAGCATCCGCTTGCGAGGAAATACCTCCCGCTTCCGTTCGCCTGTGATTTCGTATCCTATGGCTCTAATATCGTGGCACAGACAAGCAAAGAGCTCGCTTCCGTAGCGGAGGAATATCTAAATAAATATCCAATCGAGCACTGTTTTGAAACGCCCGCTCTCCATATTTTAGATGAAAAATTACAGAAGCACGGATTAAAAAGCTGCTTTATGGCAGAATATTTTTTGCCGGATATAGAGCGTTTAACCGAGCTGCCCTGTCAGTACGAGCTGCGCATCCTGTGCCAATCCGATTTTACCGATTTATACGTAAAGACGTGGAGTAATGCCTTATGCGAAAGAAGAAAAGAACTTGATATATTAGGCGTAGGGGCATATGATAAAGGAACGCTGATCGGTCTGGCAGGTTGCTCTGCAGACTGCGAAACGATGTATCAGATCGGCATCGATGTGCTTCCGGCGTACAGAAGACAAGGAGTTGCTTCTGCGCTCGTCAGCAGATTAGCTTTGGAGGTGATATCACTTGGGAAAGTTCCCTTTTACTGTGCAGCGTGGTGTCATGTCAAATCCATTCGCACCGCATTCAAATGCGGCTTTCGTCCTGCTTGGGTAGAGTTAACCGCCAGAGAAACCGCATTTGTAAATGCATGGAATCAAAAGAATTAGTTTTTTCCTGCCGTCTGTTTATCAATCAAAGCAATATGGGTCGTCCTCCTTAGAAAAGACAACCTCACAAAGAGCAGCCCTCCCTGCATGCCAATATTCTATCCGCAGCGCCTTTCTCTGCAGAAACCAGCTGTCTACGGCTTCCCAAGCCGCAACCCATCCGGCAATACTCAAGAATTCCATAAACACCGGATTAGACGCGATCAGATCCAAGGCAAAATAAATACTCAGTAAAAGGATCCCCACGATTGTCATCCACATTGTTTTGATAAAGTTAACCCGTAAATCCGCCTTTTTATTCCGCAGACTCCGCAGATAATGCTGCAGCAATAATCCCTGCACCTCCTTCTGCTGCTTTTCAGAAAGAATCTGACCGCAAAAGCAAATGCGAACGGCATATTTTAATGGAATCACATGTAATTTCTCGTCGATCAAACTATAAATCTCATTCGTCAGATCGTGCTGTTTTCCAAAGGACAGGGGATGGAATATCTCTGCATCCTTGCAAAGATTCACGTCAATCTGTGCTTTTCCGTCTTCACAAAGATATTCATCCGTGAACATTTCCTCCAGCATTGGGAGTTTCTTATCAAGCTTTTTAATTTCCGACACCATATATCTCTTTTTACGCATAAGCACTGCCTTTCGAAACCATTCTTTTTCTTTGCCGCGTATAACAATTATATAGAAAGGCTCAGCAATTGTCAAGCCGAAGATGCACGAGGAATGACTCCTTTTTGAGAAGAAAAATGAAAAAATGGCTTGACAAACTTACTTGTATTTGCTATAATAAAAAAGGTGTCTGTCAGAAACACTATGCTAATGTGGCTCAGTTGGTAGAGCAGCTGATTCGTAATCAGCAGGTCGCGGGTTCGAGTCCCGCCATTAGCTCCACGTCGTCGAGAACATTTAGCCGTTCTCGACGGCTTTTTTCATCTTGCGATGTCAATCAGATTCATTTCATAGGAAAAAACGGTGTCAACATGAAACATGGTTTTTTACTTGGTCTCCGACATGGAGCGACCATCGGACTCGGTTACCTTTCCGTTTCCTTTGCTTTCGGCATTTTTGCAGTCGGCAACGGACTCTCTGTTTGGGAGGCAGTGCTGATCTCCATGACCAACCTGACCTCTGCGGGACAGCTTGCTGGCGTTCCGATTATAGCAGCCGGCGGCAACTTGATTGAACTTGCCGCGACACAACTCGTCATCAATCTGCGCTACGCTCTGATGTCTATCTCCCTATCGCAAAAATTAGATGCTCATGTACGGCTACGCGACAGACTGGCAATCGCATTTGCCAACACCGATGAGGTTTTTGCCGTCGCAAGTTCTCGCCCCGGCAGTCTGTGCAGGCAGTATCTTTACGGATTAATCCTCCTTCCGTTCGCATGCTGGAGCCTTGGCACTCTGCTAGGAGCGCTTGCCGGGAATCTGCTGCCCGACAGCATAATTTCCGCATTGGGAATCACGATTTACGGCATGTTCGTAGCAATTGTTGTTCCCGCGGCAAAAACCGAAAAGCCGATAGCGGTTTGCGCGCTCCTATCCATCCTTTTAAGCTGTGCATTCCACTATATACCGGTTTTGAACCATGTCTCCGAGGGAATTGTTATCATTCTTTGCGCTGTTATCGCAAGTACAGTTCTCGCATTGGCAAAGCCTCTGCCGGAAGCAAAAGGAGACGTACATGGCTGACGCACCTTTACGATTTTTCATATCTCTGCTTGTTATGGCAGGGATCACTTATCTCATCCGCATGTTGCCATTGGCATTATGCAAGAAGAAACTCAAGAACCGCTTCGTGTGTTCATTCCTGCACTATGTCCCCTATGCGGTACTGAGCGCGATGACGGTTCCCGCCATTTTTTATGCAACAGCATCCCCACTGACCGCCGCTATCGGTTTTATCGTTGCGCTGGTATTCGCTTTCTTTCGACGCAGCTTATTAACAGTTGCTCTTGCTGCAAGCGCAGCCGTTTTCCTCTTTGAATGGATATTTACCCTGTTTTCAATCTCCTAAGAAAAGCCAACTTTACGGTCTTCACATACAAAAACCCCGGCATTCCTTGCAGATGCCGGGGAAAATATTTTTACTGCTCATCTGAAAATTGAACAGATTTTGCCCATTGAATAAGCTTGTCGGAATACCGTTCCGCATTGTCTTTCAATGTAACAAACTGCATAAACCAAAACGCATCATCCGCCTTATAGACAACTGAAAAATAATAATATGTATCATTCTGAATCACATAATCATACTCAAAGTAAGTCAATCCGTTGTCATGCTTCAATTCAGCGGAGCTCAATTGATTTCTTTGCAGCACAGAATTGCCGTACTGATCAAGCGAGTATTCCTCTAACCCATCCAGCAAAGAAAAATTTTCTTTGATAACAAGAATGGCAACATCCTGCGAATCGTAACACGCAGTATAGCCATCTACGGAAGCGCTCGTAAAATCCTCGGTCAGCGTGATACGCATTCCATCGGCAGAAAATGCTTTAGAAGCCGTTTTCTCTTTGGAAAAAACATGTATTCCGATAAAAACACCGCCTACAATACCAATTGCGATAGCCGCACACAAGATTATACTTCCCCGGTACATTCCTTTTCTGCGGCTACGCATCATATCCACCGTTGCAGCGCCGTTAAAACGAAACGCATTGCCGGTCGCCGGATTGAACCGATTTTTCCCAGAAAGAAAAACGTCCTCCTGTCCGGCAGAAATTTCGTAAAACTCGTTACAATAATTTTTGCTTATCTTATCCGCAATCACAAAAATTTTTGCAGCCTCTTCACCAATGGAAAAGGTTCCGGTTTCCCCATTCTTTAATTCCCCGAGTTTTCGGCACGGAATATCCTGAATCATGAGTTCATTGCCCGCAGGGTCTTCTATGTAAACCTTCATTTTTACAAGACATCCTACAAACCGCTTCTCCCGCTTGATTGTTAAAGTTCTCATTGGGCTCACCTCTTTATCATAATATTTTACACCGATTATTGTAACACCCATTTTGCGTTTTGTCAAGAAAAAGTACCTATAAACAAAGTAATTCCTAAAAAAATGACGAAAATTCTATCGGTAGGAAAACAGAATGATATGCGATCCAAAAAACCGCATCAGTAAAAGAAAAATCCCGAAACACCAAGGTTCGGGATTTTTTCTTTTGTTGGGTGCGGGGGTGGGATTTGAACCACACGACCTCCGGGTTATGAGCCCGACGAGCTACCAGGCTGCTCTACCCCGCGATATATCAACGATAGACGATAACAAAATATGGTGCCGGAGACCGGGGTTGAACCGGCACGAGAGGTTAATCTCACCGGATTTTAAGTCCGGGGCGTCTGCCATTCCGCCACTCCGGCGTCCACAGCTCTTTTAGAATAACATATTTTTATGCGCTTGTCAATAGGTTTGGCAAAAAAACTTTTGTAAAACCGCCTTTTTCCGTTCTCCCGACTTCTCTGCAATCTGTTCACTTCTCAATTCCTATTGTAAAAATAGCTTATTTGTCGCCAATGTCATATCTCTTTTTGCGTTTTTGCCTTGAAATTATTGACACGCGTCTCAAAAAGTGCTACAATTTGAAAAAAGAAGAAAAAGATCGAATAAAAAGGTCTGCATGCAGAAAATCGCCCTGCATATCAATGCCGGAACGGTAGCCATTCCAAAGCGCGCTGAATCCACTGGTCCCAAAATGTCCAATTATGTATCCCGGGTGCTTCCTCATAAACGACTGCAAGGCCGGACGCCCGCATCCGTTTAACCGCCAAGAGATTATTTCTGTGGAGATCGTCCTCTGTCCCGCAGCAAGCAAACAGCGCCGGCAATACAGCTTCTTTTGCTGTTCTATCAGCAAGCGCCAAAAGATCATCTTCGCTGCCCTCCAGTGCCTCTACCGAACCGAAAAGACTGTTCCAGTAGCATAGTTCGGCCTCCGGTACTCCCTTTATATGGGATACGATATCCAATACGCCGGACAGAGAAGCAGCTGCACAGAATTTATCCGGACACCGGAGCGCCAGCTTGAATGCCCCATATCCGCCCATTGATAAACCGGCAGCAAATGTGTCTTCGCGCCTTGCCGAAATACGTGGAAAGAAGCTGCGACAAATTTCGGGCAATTCCTGCGAAAGATACGTCCAGTACCTTCCGCCTATATACATATCCGTATAAAAACTCAAATCGGCATTTGGCATGACAACAGCGATACCAAGTTCAGATACATACCGCTCGATAGAGGTGCGTCGCATCCAAATTGTATGATCGTCGGACATGCCATGCAATAAGTATAAAACGGGATAGGTATCCCAGCGGTCAATCCCGCTCATCCCGATTTGTACCGTTGTGCTTTGCGGAAGAAGAACCTCCATAGACATGCTTTTTCCAAGCACGTCGGAGAAAAAGTCAACTGTTAAATGTGCCATTTTATTTCGTTTCCTTTCTCTTCTGAGATTTCAAATAAGGCTTCACCTCCTCAGGGATCCGATCGCTCTCCACTGCCTTTTGAATCGCTTTGTTATGCGTCCACAGCTCCAATCGATGCTCCAGAAGATACGGCAAAGCGGCATCATATTGTTTGATGAGCGCAGTCGCAAAATACCAAGCCACCATCATCCGCACATAGTATTCCTGAGAATGGACGCTGGCAACTAATTCAAGATAATCGGCTGAAAATTGATCTTCCAAATAATACCGCATCAGTAGACCAATTGCATATCTGACGGTATAGGGATGATCAGAAGCAATCCACTTTTGAACAGTATCCAAAAGCGCCGGAAGAAATTTGCCAAGCACTTTCGGATTCATCATATCACAGGTCGCCCAATTATCAACGTATGGCAAAAATGTCTCAAGCCCTTCGACTGCCTGTTGAAAATCCTTACATTGTTCAAGAAGAAAAGCATGAAGGTTGTTTTCTTCATAATATTTATGCGGCAGATCACGCAAGAATTCTCCGCACAAAGCCAAACCGGAAAGTTCCTTTGCATATCTGCGCAATGCCGGTGTACGTATGCCTATGACAGTTTCAGGATCAATTGTCGGGAGTAATTTACATTGAAACAAACGATATTTCTCATCCTGCATTGAAAACAGCTGCTTTCGGACGGATAGTACAAAATCAGACATCTTTATTTTCCTTAACTCCTTTTCTGTGCTTTCAAAAAATGGTCAAAAACTCGGTTTTTTTGATGAAATAGATTATTACATAAAATCAGAAAGGTGCGTTTATGATGAACTTGGAAAAATCCCCAACTTTACTTACCGAAGAAGATCTGGATCTGTTGCCTTACCCGGCTTTCCTCCTGAATCAAGACCGACTGGTCACCTTTCGGAACAAAACCGTAAACACAAGGTTGATTCCCATCCGCATTCATTCACGGATAGATCGGTATCTTTCCAAACACGACCGGCAAAAATTAATCGACCTGCCGATCGGGCAGGAAATCTTCGTAGACATGCAAATGCCGGATTCGTACGGTGCAATTGTACTAAGACAAAAAGATGGATACTGTCTCGCCATGCGAAATATCACCGCGCACATGATCCGTCATATCTCGGATATGGCAATTCATGTTCCGTCCTTCTTCGGTGACGTGGAAAATCAGATCTGCAATCTTCGGCTGGCAACCTTCCGCACACCGGAGGAAATGCGGCTTGTACGCCGGAATTATAATCGTGCGCTCCGATATCAAGCCGAAATTGCCACATACTTCCGCATCACGGCAGGCAAGCTGGATCACGATACGATTTCTGAAATTTCCACGCCAGTCAATACCATGCTGGACTGCGCCACCAAACTGCTTCGCCCGAACGGGTTCCGTCTGTCCGTCCTAAAAACAGAAGCCCCGGTCTTCGCACGAGCCGCAGCAGACGATGTACGATACGCCATCGCCACCTTACTTTCAATCGCGACGGAAAATCTGCGCGACGAACGTTTGCGCACGGAATGCCACATTTTGGAAGGCGAGTATCTGATCTCTGTGACCTTCGAACCGTTATTCGACGATCAGACTTATCAAGGAATTTTATCCGGGTATTACCGCGAAGAGCTGTTGGATTCCCCATACAGAAACATGTTCTTTGATCTGCTGTTAGTACAGATGCTTGCCGAAACCAGCCGTTGGCGTTTCAGCGTCACAGAAGCTGGATGTTCCAAAGGGGTTCTTTGCATGATTCTTGCCATTCCTCTTGCGGAACAACAGCCGCTTATGCTTAATTCCCCGCCAGATTCGATGCCCTTACTGGAAATGCAACTGGTCAACGTTTTAGGGGCGCCTGAAGAGCAACAGAATAACGAAGTGCAAAAAATCAATACCGATTCTATTATACTATAAGGCGCAAATCTTGTCAATACAGCGAGCAAACGCTATGCAGACGGCAATCTGCATAGCGTTTTTCTATTTCCCTGTACATCAAAGAAGTTTATTCATTCGATTTTAGGGAATCCACCATATCAATTTTACGCAGAACAGGCAAAGACAGCAAACCTGCAAGGACAGAGAACAGAACAGTAATCAGAGCGGACAGCAAAAAGCTCCAAACACTGATATCGCGTCCGAACATGACCATATCCATTTCCGCAGTCTGCACGACAAAGCGGTGCAGCAAAACGCCGAGTAAAAGTCCGAAAGCATCCCCTATCAGCGTCAAAACAAATGTTTCCCGAAAGATATATTCCGAAACCTCTTTTTCATAAAAACCCAGCACCTTTATGGTTGCTAATTCGCGGCGACGTTCACAAATATTGATATTATTCAGATTATACAATACAATAATGGCAAGAGCCGCTGCGGAAAAAATCAGAACATAAACAACAAAATTTAACTTCTCTATCATTCTGGAAAAGGTCTCGCGCACTGCTCCGTTGAAATGCAGATAACTGACATTGTCGCTCTCATATAATTTCTCAGCAACAGCATCCCGTACCTCCTCCGTATCCTCTTGAAGTTTTACAAAAAGAGCGGACGGGGCAGACGCCAAGCCAAATAATGCGCTGTAGCAATCCGGAGAAATACAGGCAAAGTTCTGAATATAATTTTCACAGATTCCGCCGACAGTTACCACGGCTTCTTTATCGTCTCCACAAACTATCCGCACGCTGTCTCCTTCGGATACCCCGAGTATCTGCGCTGCTTTTTCAGTCAGAATAAGACCGTCGTCTAAGGAAAGAGGTATGCTTCCCCTACGGGTATGTAAAGAGAGATAGTCATCAAACTGTTCCGTTTCCAGCGGCACATAAAGGGAGACTTCAAAGTGCTCTTTTTCACTGTAAAGCGTCATACTTTCCGCATGCACCGGCAGGACACCGTTCACCTGCTCCTCCTGACTGAACGCCTGCAGGACAGCGTCCTCCTCCCAAGCCGAACCGTCCCGGAGCATCACGGTCAATTCATAGGTCTGCACACGGTCATACTGACGATCAACAATGCAGCCGATCGAATCCCGCAGTCCAAAGCCGGTCAGAAGCAGTGCCGTGCAACCCGCAACGCCGACAATGGTCATGAAAAGCCTTTTCTTATAGCGAAAAAGATTCCGTGCCGTCACCTTATGGTTGAACGAAAAGCGCTTCCAAATCAGCGGAATGTGTTCCAAAAAGATCCGCTTTCCGGCGGTTGGCGCACGGGGACGCATCAAAGAGGCAGAGGTTTCCCTTAAAGAAGAGCGACAAACCAGACAGGTCGCAATCAGAATGACGCCGCAAACAGATAGAAAGGCTCCCAGTGCATACCCAAGCCGAAAAGATGTTTGCAGCGGTGGCAGCGCATACATCATATGATACGCCTTCCAAATCACAGATGGAAACAGCTTAGAACCGATTAAAACACCTGCCACACATCCGGGAACGCAAGCGCTCAGGCAATACCCGACATAATACCACAGAATCGTACCGTTGCCATACCCAAGAGCGCCGAGCACACCTGCTTGTGTGCGTTCCTCCTCAACCATTCTGGTCATCGTCGTCATGGCAACCAATGCGGCCACCAGACAGAAAAAAACCGGAAAGATCTTTGAGATCGACTCCACCTTTACGGAATTTCCGTAAAAACTGTCATATCCCACATTATCCGTACGGGCGAAAATAACCCACTGCGGCATGGCAAACGACTCTGCATCCTGTTCCGCCTGTGCAAGTTCTTCCCTCGCCTTTGCAAGAGCTTCTTCCACCTCGGTTTTTTGCTCCTCTGCGACAGAAACTGCCGCAAGATAGGAATCCCTTTTCGATGTGACCTCTGCCTCAGCCGCCGCCAGTGACTGTCGAGCCTCTTCTGAAAACGCATCCTCCGTTCCAAACAGAAGCAGGAAGCCCCTTTCCTTAGCTGCCAATGATGCTTCCGCAGAGGAAACCGCATTCTTTAGCCCTTCCAACAGCTTCTGGGCTTCCGCCCAACGCTCGCTGAATTCACTTTCCGCTAAAGTAATGGTATTGGCTGCTTCACTGATTTTTTGCTCATACTCTGCTTGGCATTCCTTATAGCGCTCCTCCGATCTCAACTCGCCGAGCGCTTCTGCCTCCTCCTGCTTTTCCGCTAGCAAATCGCGATAATCATCAGAAAAGCAATTATATGCGGCGGTGTCAGAAAAGGTAAGCAGAATATCCGTATATGCAGGAAGCGCAAAAGCGGATACGTCCATATAGAAAATCAGGCCGATTTTTCCGTTTCCAACCGTCGTTGTCTCCTGCTCAATCGACATATACAGCGGACTGGAAGCAATCCCCACAACAGTCACTTCCTGCGGAACGAGCCCCTCGGGCATCGTTTCCGGTGAGATGGTAAACACTTCCCCAACCTGATAGGAGGATGTATACGAATTGGGCAGTTCCAGTACGCATTCCGAGGCATTTTGCGGCATACGTCCCGCCGTCAAGGTGAAGCCGTTGATTCTTGTTTCAGCCGGCTCTGAGAATCCCCAAAGTCTCGCTGTAACATCCTCTCCGGAGGAATCGGAAACCACAAGATCCATACAGTACCCTGCCTGCGCCGTTTCCGCACCGCTTAAAGTAAGCAGCGCCTCCAGATCCGCATCGGTTAGCCCTGCGGTTCCTTTGATGTCCAGATCCATCGTGTGATATTGGCGATAATAATCATCTGCTGTATCCTGCATATCCGGACAGGTAGAAAACAGCCCCACCAAAAAGCCACAGCCTAATGCGACAATCGCAAAAATTGAAAGGAAACGCGTCAATCCGTGATAAACGGATCGCCGCATCATTTTTCCATAGCTACGTTTCAAAGCAGTTCTCCCTTTTTCTACCATTCGATTTCCGAGACAGACAGCGGATTCTGCTGCAGCTTCATATCGGTTACCGTTCCATTCTTGACAGAGATCACCCGATCCGCCATTTTTGTGATTGCCTGATTATGAGTAATCACAATCACGGTTTTCCCCGTGGTACGGCAGGTATCCTGCAGTAAATGCAGGATCGCTTTGCCAGTCTGATAGTCCAAAGCGCCGGTCGGTTCATCGCAAAGCAACAGCTTGGGATTTTTTGCCATCGCGCGCGCAATGGCAACCCGCTGCTGTTCTCCGCCGGATAGCTGTGCAGGGAAATTTCCCATTCTGTCTCCAAGTCCCACCGCACGCAGCGTATCCTCTACGGACAAATGATTCGGGCAGATATCGCACGCCAGTTCCACATTTTCTAATGCAGTCAGATTCTGCACCAAATTATAGAACTGAAAGACAAATCCGATATCGTGACGACGGTATTCCGTCAGGGAACGTCCCGTACAGGCGCTAATCTCTTTTCCGTCCAAATAAATCCTGCCTTCCGTACAGGTATCCATACCGCCGAGCATATTCAGCAGCGTGGTTTTTCCGGCGCCGCTCGGACCGACGATGACGCAGAACTCCCCACGGACAACATCAAATGAAATATGATCTACCGCACGGATCTCATGCTCCCCGATTTGATAGCATTTAGAAACATTTTCAAAATGAACAAACTCCATAAGGCCTCCTACAGTCACTGAAAGGTTTTCATTACACATTTACATTTTATATGTCAAAAAATTTCCGATTAAAAGCAAATATCGTAAAAAAATTGTAACAATCTGTCCTTGACAGGAAAAGAAAAAAGGTCGGTCCCGAGCCAAAGCCGGAAGCCGAACCTTTTCTATCCTCTTCGCATCACAAACACCGAAGCGCGTCCTTCATACTCTTGACATACGCTCCGACAGGACCAGCAGCCTCTTTTCCGTATTGTTCCACCAGCTTCACGATCGCCGAACCGACAATCGCCCCGTCAGAACATTCCGCCATATGCGCCGCCTGTTCCGGCGTAGAAATGCCGAAGCCGACTGCACAGGGAATAGTCGTATTTTCCCGCACGAGCGAAACAATCGCCGGAATATCCGTACAAATCTCACTCCGCATCCCGGTGACACCGAGACTGGAAACAATGTACAAAAATCCTTCTGCTTCCTTCGCGATCATAGCGATGCGCTGATTTGAGGTCGGAGCAATCAGAGAAATCAAATCCACGCTATACTTTCTGCAAACCGGAAGAAACTCGCCCTTCTCCTCATAGGGAAGATCGGGAAGAATCAACCCATCAATCCCGAATTCCCTGCATTGCGAAAGAAAAGCATCTGCTCCATAGGAAAACACCACATTGGCATATGTCATAAAAACCATCGGAATCTTCACATCCTGCCGCAGCTCCCTAACAAGATCAAAGATACGATCCGTCGTGACTCCGCCCTTCAGTGCGCGGATATTGGCACCCTGTATCACCGGTCCCTCTGCAGTCGGATCGGAAAAAGGGATGCCGAGTTCAATCAGATCAGCGCCGTTCGCCACGGCGGAACGAACGACGCGCGCAGTCGTCTCGAGATCCGGATCTCCGCAAGTAATAAAGGCGATAAACGCCTTTCCGTTTGAAAAAGCGGTCTTGATCTTACTCATAAATATTCTCTCCTCTATATCTCGCGATTGCCGCACAATCCTTGTCCCCGCGCCCGGAAATGGTAATGACCAGAATCTGATCCGCAGCCATCGTCGGCGCAAGCTTTATCGCATACGCAAGCGCGTGCGCCGATTCAATTGCCGGAATGATCCCTTCGGTCTTTGACAAGTACTCAAACGCGCAAACCGCTTCCTCATCCGTTACCGGAACATACTCCGCCCTGCCGATGTCATGCAAATAAGCGTGCTCCGGTCCGATTCCCGGATAATCCAAGCCAGCCGAAATGGAATAAACAGGAGCGATCTGGCCGAATTGATCCTGACAGAAATAGGATTTCATCCCGTGGAAAATGCCGATCCTTCCCGTATGGATCGTTGCCGCCGTCTCAAACGTATCCAATCCTCTGCCGGCAGCTTCGCAGCCGATCAGTTTGACCTCCCGATCATCGATGAAATGATAGAAGCTTCCGATCGCATTGGAACCACCGCCCACGCAGGCGATCACCGCAGTCGGCAGGCGCCCCTCCTTTTCTAAAATCTGCTCTTTGATCTCTTTGGAAATGACCGCCTGAAAATCCCGCACAATAGTCGGAAACGGATGCGGTCCCATAACCGACCCAAGACAGTAGTGCGTATCGGAAATACGGCTCGTCCACTCACGCATCGCTTCCGAAACCGCATCTTTCAGTGTAGCGGTTCCAGTTTTAACCGGAACTACATCTGCACCCAAAAGCTTCATACGGTACACGTTGAGTGCCTGTCTGACTGTATCCTCCTCCCCCATAAACACAACGCATTCCATATCTAACAGGGCAGCAGCTGTTGCGGTGGCAACACCGTGCTGCCCTGCCCCCGTCTCCGCAATCAAGCGCGTCTTTCCCATTTTCTTGGCAAGCAGTGCCTGTCCCAGAACATTATTGATCTTATGTGCGCCCGTATGATTCAGATCTTCCCGTTTCAAATAGATCCTGGCGCCGCCCAAATCTGCGGTCATTTTCTTTGCAAAATAAAGTCTCGACGGACGCCCTGCATACTCATTCAACAGCTCCGTTAGCTCTCGATTAAACTCCGGATCCTGTTTAAAATGCGTATAGGCTTCTTCCAATTCGATGACCGCATTCATCAACGTTTCCGGAATATATTGCCCTCCGTGTACACCGAAGCGCCCTTTTGAACCGTTCATACTCGTTTCTCCTTATCTGTCCGCGCTGCCAAAATTTGTTTGACGAACAGCGCATAGAAATGCTTCCATTTTTCTCCTGTCTTTTCCCCCGTCGGTTTCCACACCGGAACTGACATCCACTGCGTATGGGCCATATTGCAAAACAGCATCCTGCACATTTGCGGCATCCAGTCCGCCCGCAAGAAAGTAGTCCCTCCTGACGTTCCGGAGCAGGGTCCAATCAAAAGGCTGCCCCATTCCGCCCGCTCCGGAATCTAACAGAATCATATCTGCCGTACTGGCATTTGCCGCTTCTATATCTGCTTCGGAAGAAACACCGAATGCTTTGATAATCGGCAGATCGGTAATATTCCGCAGCGTCCGTATATATGCTTCACTCTCCTCGCCGTGGAGCTGTATGACATCCAGAAAATGCCGACGCAGCACATCGCCGATCACTTGCGGCTCTTCATTGACAAAAACGCCGACTGAAGAAATTCCATCCGACAGCAGACCGTGCAGCCGCTCCGCCTCCTTCGGTGGGAGATAGCGTTTCCTTCCGGCAGCAAAGACAAACCCGATATATTCCGGCTGCAGAGCGTTTGCAAAAACGATGTCACATTCCCGTTTCAGACCGCAAAACTTGATTTTCGTCATATATCTCCTCGCAGTTCGCGCAGTTTCGCCCGTTTGTCCTCCGCGCGCATCAAAGTTTCTCCGACCAGCACCGCATTCGCGCCCATACGTCGGAGTTCCCTGACATCCTCCGCTGTTTTCACGCCGCTTTCCGAAACAAACAGCACCTCTGGAGGAACCAATGCGCGCAGACGGCGACTGTTCTCGGTATTGACCGTAAAATCCTTCAAATTACGATTATTCACACCGACAAGCCGGGCGCCTGCCAGCAAAGCTGACCGTATTTCTTCCTCATCATGCGCTTCCACCAATGCAGAAAGCCCAAGCGTGTCACAGATCTCAATATAGCTTTTCATCTGCGCCGGTTCTAAAAGAGAACAAATCAACAGCACAGCCTTCGCTCCGAGCAGCTTTGCCTCATAAATCATATAGGCATCTACCGTAAAATCCTTCCGAAGGCAGGGAATACTGACCGCAGCCGCAATTTCCCGAAGATACGCATCACTTCCCAAAAACCGATAAGGCTCAGTCAATACCGAGATGCAGGAAGCCCCTGCCTGCTCATACTCCTTTGCGATCTGAAGGTAAGGAAATTCCGATGCAATCAATCCTTTTGAAGGAGACGCCTTTTTACATTCGCAAATGAAGGAGATCCCGGGGGATGCCAGTGCGCGCTCAAACGGAAAATCATCGACAGGCAGGGAAAGCGCCCTCTCCCGAAGTTCCGCAGCCGTCATAACCAGCTTGGCAGCCTCGACACGCTTTCGTGCATCCTCTGCCAATGCA
This sequence comes from uncultured Ruminococcus sp., assembly GCA_964549435.1. GTDB lineage: Bacteria > Bacillota > Clostridia > Oscillospirales > CAG-382 > Coliplasma. The sequence goes on along the minus strand of CAZJVB010000014.1, from coordinate 71 downwards.
TCAAGGATATTCGCCATCGCTTCACCTCGTATAATATAAAGCGTAGTAGTTTTTAGAGTTCCTCTCCAAGA
>CAZJVB010000013.1:0-55912 GCA_964549435.1 uncultured Ruminococcus sp. | reverse complement strand
AATATATTTACCGTCTTTCAGGGGTGTCCAGATGTTTGAAAGCTCGTACAGATACCGACCGACGCCCCACATGGATGCGGCACGCTTGAACGCATTGGAAAGCCCGCCTTTGATGGGCTCAATGTCGGTGCTTCCCGCGCCGTCGCTTTTGACGACCCATTCCTTGCGTTCTTCGCAATAGATGCTGATTTCGCAGATGTGCGATGCAGGCGTGTTGCCGCTGCCCGGAACGGTGCAAAACCGATTTTGCCAATTGTTGCGCCCGAGGACGGTGTCCAGCCTTTTCTGAATGGCTCGTGAATCGACGAAGGCAGCGACCTGCCCCTTTGATTTGTCTTTGGTAGTACGCAGTACCCGCCATTCGATCTCATCGGCAGTGAACGGGTACTCCAGATTTTTTGCTTGTTCATTCGTCATGATTGCTGTAATTCCTTTCTGTTCTGATTACAAAAAATCTTTGAGTGTTGTATTGGGCATTGGTATCAACACATGGTCGTAATAATATTGCCTGTCCTTATCCGCCAGATGCTCCAGAAGGTCCCTGTGTCCCAGTCCAAACCGATTGTTGCGTTCTGCATAGTGATCGTCATTATCGGGAAGGGAAAGGATGTGATAGGGGAGATTGGAGAGTTGGCGGAGAGACTTGATGTGCGGAAGGGAATTGGCACCGATACACATGTTAAATCGACTGACATTTGAAAAGGGATAGTAATACATAGTCGTATCCGGAGTCAGTTTCCCAAGTGCGGGTACGCCGAGCGTAACACCGGAGATTCGGCCGCTGCTCTCTATACGGAATCCGAACAGTAATCGCGGAATGGGAAAGTCCGGATATTCGGTTTGCTGATAGATGATCTTTGCCTTTTCTTCCGGAAATTCCAATGTTACATACCGTTGACCGCTTTCGGAATCGGTCGTGACGCATACAGCATGTTCCGGCAGAATTCCGGTTGAAATGCCGACGCCTTTCAAACTGTTTTTGATGCATTCATACAGCGTATCAATTGAAATGAGTTTGGTGTGAATCTCTTTTCCTTCACGGTATTCAAGCTGTATACTCCTGTCGTTTCGGATGTGTAGTATGAGTTCTTCGTTCGTCATGAGGTTCTCCTTTTTGGAATCGCCGGCAAGCCGAGGCGCAATTCTTTTTCTATACGATCGATGCTCCTTTTGTAATGATCACGAATATTGCATACCGCATCAACAAGATCCACGGGTTGATAAAATTCCGGCCAGAGAAATATAGCGAGACAGGTACTTTTTTTCTTCGTCATTCTTTTGGGAGTAAACAGCGCCCAGTCGATCGCGTAACTTCGTATATCGCTCATTTCGGAATTGACCCATATATTCGCTTCCTTTACATATGGATTTTTCTTGTATGCGATGTGATTGATCCTTCCGAATTCTTTGCAGAGGAAGTTGAAACGTTCCATTTCCGGGAATTCGAGTTTGAAAACCTCACATTGCTTTTCCTCATCGTAAGTGAATACACAATTTTCGGAAACTTGTTCGATTGCTTCAAAAGAAGCCTCCAAAAGAGAATCTTCATCAAGCGGTGTTCCAAGCAGGGGATATCCGTGATCATAAAGGATTTTTTCGATAACAAGGACAGCGAGTGTACTATCCATATCCAGTCGGCATATCTCAAACATAGGAAACACCTTCAAATGAAACCGACATTCGTTCGTTGCGGTGCAGATGCGCTGCATGCGGAGAAGATTCGATGAAGTTTAGACAGTTCCTCGGAACGGTTGCCGAATTGATCCTCAAAAAAATTGTAGAGGTCGTCAAGATCACCACGGTCAAACTGGCCCATGTCCAATTCATTGGATCGAACCGTTTGATCCTTCATCAATGGCATAAGAACATTTTCGTAGAGGTATTGTGTTCCGATGTTGCCATTCAGCCGGCTTTGCAGGTTGACAAACTGTTCCGTTTCATCGTTACAGGAGCGAAGCAGCTCCTGTAACATCGTTGTATTGATTTTCCTGCTCATTGCAGTTGTTCCTCCAATCGGATCACGGTTCGCTTTCTGTCAAAATCGGTTTCAACGAGAAAAAAATGCTCCCCGTGATAACGGTATCTAGACAGCAATTTTCCGGAATATGTTCTGGCATTTCGGTTGTTATGTCGCCAGCCGGATTCTGTCAGTTCGCCCCAGTCGCCGTTCCGATGGCGGGTCAACGCCATTTCCGTATCGTAAACAGTGAGTGCGTCCTTTGCATTCGGTACAATTGAGACACGTCCTGTATTGATCTTGATCTTCAGAAGCGGTTTCGTACTTTCTTCGCTCAGCAAGCGTCTCAGAGTGACTGCAAGTTGTTCCCGTTTGGTCGACAGAGAAAGGAAACGACGGTAATCCCTGTTCGTGCGGTCGGTTGCCTGTTTTGTAGTATGGATGGATGCTAACATCTTTGTTTTTGCGGTCTTTACCCGACGCGCCATCAGACGCAAGCGGAGCTTTGTCAGAATATAGTGGATGCGGTTCATTGTTTGTTCCTTTCTTTTCACATTGGATTTTATCATGCCGCTGTTTGCTTTTTCGAACACATTAACGGACTTTGCATGGTTTTTATCTGCATACTGTGAATGCAGTCCTGTAATTGCTGAATAGTCAGATCGAGCACTTTTCGGATGTCCTCATGCGGGTATCCCTGCATGAGAAGGTGTGCGATGCGACGTTCCGTGTCATCGTAAGATGCCAGCGTTTGTTCCAACAGAATGGAATGAATGGCCGCTTCCGCGGTGTCACAGACATCTGCAATCGTTTCCTCCAATGCATATGCGCTCTTGTCACATTCGGAAAGACTGAGCACGGGAGTTTGTTCCATGCAGGAACTTTCTTGTTGATAGCGGGCGTAGCAGGTGTGCATCTCTTTTCGCGCAAGCGCGGAAAAACTTGATTGCCGCATATCCTGGAAACGAAAATGTTTTCGGACGCCGGTGATATATCCGAATACCACGACATCGTAATATTCGTCCTCCGGCAAATTGTTCTCACGCAGGTATTCGTATACCAGCGCATGATGTTCTGCGGCGAATGCAGCTTCTTCCGGGGTTAGTGGTTGAGCGTGTTTCATAGTTTCATAAGTCCTTTCGTTTTTGTTCTTATCCGAGCGAAATAAATCCGGTGGGCGTCAGCACGTTGAAAATCAATTTGTTCGATGTGATTTCCCGTACTTCCGTTTTTCCGTATTCGTTTTCACTTCCGATTTGTGTTTTCTTTTCTTTGATGATACGCCCCTTAATCACATGCGGGGTATTACATTCCACCAGACCGTTCATCAGTCCGCTGGCGCCTACCAATCCGATTTGGGAAAGGTTCAGCGGCAAAAGCGGACGGCGTTCCCTCCGGTCAAGTGTGCGTTCAGCAAAGAGCCGATCCATGCTATCAGATCGTTTTAATTGTTCTGCGAGCTCCTTGACATTAAAAACGGCGCCTTTGAACAGTTCTATCGGCTTCTTAGCAGCCGGAATCGCATAAGCACCTTCCGGAAGTTGATCGATGGTGGGGAGTTTTTCCGGTTCCAGCATATACTCTGCCAGTTTTTGGGACATAGCAAACGCATTCCGTCTCGGGATTCGCTTGCCGATAAATGCCACCTGATGGAATCGTTCATATTCCTTTCCAATGAAACGGCATACGCGCAGATCCGTTAGGTTTTCGCAAAGTACACGGCAAACGTCCGGCGTTGCACGATAATAGGGGATGATGTAGATGAGAATACCGCCAATAGCCAGTAACCGAAGGCTGTCAGCCAAAAATGCTTTTTCCAGTCTCCGCGTGCCGTTTGGTGACGGAGCCGCAAGGTAGGGTGGGTTCAGAAAGATACAGTCGAACGCGTTCAAACTGATTCGAGCAAAAAAGAAACTGCCGAATCCGACGCGTCGCAGTCTTTTTTGTGCTTCCGCTCCGCGTTCCTCATCAATTTCCACTCCGTAGGTAACGGCATTGGTTTGTTTGGCGAAAGATGCGAGTGCAAGCCCTTCACCACAGCAGGGATCGAGCAAGTTGGTTGGGTTTTCAGGGAAAACAACTGCGTTCCGCAATCGTTCTACATGAAACGGATCGGTGGGATAATATCCCATTTTTACCCGATTCATCAAATGCCCGAGGGATGCTGTGTCAATTGGATTTTCTTTCGAAGGAAGAGAGCTTGCAAATGCATCCAAAGCGCGGCAGAGTGGTGCGTAATCCGTGTTCCCGAGATAATCATACCGTTTGAGTGCTTCAAGAAGTTTTCGGGATGTTTGTACAAGAGATTCATTGTCGCATTCGTGCAAACACTGAATCAACTTTGGAAACACTTCCCATAGTTGTTTGACAGCCCTTTGCAGATCGATCAGAGAATCTTGTTCCCGTTTTAGACCGGTCCCCTTGTATTTCTCAAACTGGGCACGAAGTTTCGGTAACTGCGTGCTGACGGTTTTGATCAGCCGTCCGGCTTCTTCGATTTCACTGATGCAGAAGCAGGTTTGTTCAGTATCGGACATAGGTGACACCTTCATCCAACCGCTTTTGTATGCTGTGAATTGATACGTTTGCGAATGCTTCCCGGATACAGCTCGACCAGCGTTTCCCGCAATAGGTTCAGATAACGTGAGAAGGATCGTTTCGCAAGACCGGGATTTTCGCAATCTTCCGGGATCAGTACATAGACGGCTACATAGTCGTCTGCGTCCTCCGCTACGATGTCTACATAACGGTTTTGCAAAATGACGAAACGGCTTTGCCCTGCTTCACATGATTTCCAGGCACAATATCTGCGCAGCGTCTTTTCTTTGAGGAGCAGCTTTTTACACAGGCGTTCGAGCAGATCGCTCCAGCTTTGTTCTATATCTTTTGTATAGACCGCCCTGCTGTCGATATAGAAGCCGTCGCAGGCTTCCAGTTGCTCCGCTCTCGGTGGTAACCAATATCCGCGTCCCATCAGGCGACCTTCCTTTCCATACGGTGCTCTTTACTTCCTCGCAGAGCTAACCGCTGAAAAATCTGTCTCAGTGCCGAAGGGGAATTGATCGCTTCAAAATGAAAGTCTGCATGGACGGTCAGTTTTTTTCCGTCCGGCAGGACTTCCTCAACACGCAGGACATCCAGCATGCCTGACTGTCCGTTCAGATTGCAAGGGTGTTTGTCGTGGGTGACGAGATAGCTTCTTTCTTCCATGATTGTCCTTTCTATTGTGCGGCATTTGCCGTTTGGGTTCTTCTGTTCTTTTTTGATGGAACTATTTCTGCGCGCATATTGATCTGCCTTGAGGAAAAGGTCACATACCGTGTGTTCAGTTCTCCGCAGATCAGCAAGTCGTAAAGAAATGAGACGATCGCAGTCGCTGCGGTGAGGTTGGCTGTGACGGACTGTGGTGCTGACACCGTTCGCTCGGCACAGGATAATTCAGATGGGAATTTATCCTCGTCTTTGAGCATATCCGGGTAAAGTGCGCAAACAGGTTTGTAAGTCGTGCGACCGTTTTGTCGGATTCCGCACACCACTTGTCCTGTGTGTTCACCGTTGCCGGAGTCGATGTAGATCAGATCTTTCTGCATATAAAAGATACGATGGCAGAGTTGTCTGGAACGGTTGTTATCTACGCATCCCAACAGGATTACGCGTTGCCCTTCCGGAATATTTAACCATCTGTTTGTTACGAAGTCCGGCTTCGTTAATTCCAGCAGTTCCGTTTCCGTTTCTACAAAAGATGGACGATAGTCGCATTCGATGCCGAACGCCGCGGAATACCGCTCTGCCTGCACCTGTGCCTTGTTTCGTCCGATGTCCTGTTCTATGAAATTTTGGCGAATCAGATTCTTTTCCTCTACAATATCTCCGTCGCAGACGATGATCCGTACATTGCGGTTGGATGCGAAGCCCAAACGATACAGATGAGGGATCACATAACCGCCTGTTCCTCCTGCACCCAGTACGATGATCTTGACAGGTGCGGTTTTTGAGTATTTCATACGGTCTCTCCTTCGTCCGTTAAAAGGGAAGTTCAGCAGAAGTTTTCGGAATGACTGTTTTTTCGTTCATAACGATCTGCTGATCCCATGTTTGCGGGTACGGATAGGCTTTGAAATTGGTTTCAAATACATCCTCTGGACAGAGCGGAATAAATTTTCCCGCACAGCTCGCCCGAACGGTTATATCCGGGAAAACCTGATCGAGTTTGCCTACAACCGCATACAGCCGAGTTGCTTTTTCATCTTCGTCGTCGATTGGGGAAAACCTTGCCGGCATGGTGTTATGCGAGTGTATGTCCATGACATGGATCAAGTGCTCCGGATATTCTTCCTCCAATACGGAATGAACGCTTGCACGCGTCAGTTCCTGCTTTGGTACGCGAATGGTGTACTTTCCATGCATGGTATCGTAGAGAATGTGTACCAGCGCTTCCACACGGTACTGTCTGGATAATTTCTCGAAGAAGTTGAGGATGAACATCAGGATGTGCATGGGAATTTTCGGAAGCGTCATTTGAAATCCAGTTGATACGGGGGAGAACTCCGGCAGACGAGCTGCCGGAGCGATAAAAGTTCCCACGGATGTTTTGCGCATTTCGTACAGGACTCCTTGCCGTGAAGGAAGAATGACGATCGGTTTCGCGCTTTTCTGTGCCTCTTCGATGGAAGAACAGTAGTCCTTGTAGGACGGGATGTGTACTTCGCCCTTGCTTTGGGCAATGACACGGGGTTTGACGGTGCATTCGAGATTCTTTTCCGCATCGGTTTTTGCTTTCTTGACACCGTCCAAAAAGGTTTTGGAGCTTTCGATTTCTGCTTTGATGTCGTACACTTTGTCTGATCCGGGATTGATAATACTCTTTGTGACCTTTCCATATGTAACGGTCCAGGAAACCTTTTTGGCTTCAGACAGTTCCGGAAAATCTTCTTCGTATTGCTTTCTCAGGTCTTCAAAAGTGCAGTCGCGGTCGGTGATCGGGTCTTTCGCTTTTCCGTAGGTGAAAACCGCGTCTTTTTCAGCAAAACTTTCCGCAAGGCGTTCGTCGCTTTGCGCTTTGGCTTTTGCAAGCGCAGCAGCAAAAGGATCTTCGGGTGCAGTATTTTGCTTAGCCGTGGTTGTCGAAGCGGCCGGCGTTTTCGCCAAAGCATCTTCAAAAAGGGAAGGTTGCTCCTGATTTGCAGGGGGGGCCGGTTGCGCAGATGCGTTTGCCGGTGTGGGTTCTGCGGACGATTCGCTTGATTCTGAAAACGTGAAATCAGAAAACAGATCGTTTTCAGTCGTTTCGTCTCCGTTCAGAAAATCGTTCAGGGGGTTACTTGTTTCGCTCATTGTGGGTTGTCCTTTCTTTTTTGTTTTCTTTTGTAAAACAAAAAGACCGGCTTCCAACTCTTACGAGTGAAAGCCGGTCACTTTTGCAGTTACCGATTGGATTTTTTGTTTGATGATCCTGCCGTTCGACAGGGGAGAAAAGGTTGATGAAGTCCTAAAGGCTCTTAACCTTGAAACACAAACCAAAGCCCGCGAACGGGCAATACCTCATACCTAATAACATAATCAGTATACCATATTGTGAAGAAATTGTCAAGAAGAAAAACAAAACTTGGTTTTATGCAAATAGTCAAAAGGTAATTGCATACTCCTCATATTGGATTTTGGTAAAAAAACCAATACAAATTATTAATAATAATTCGGATAATAAGGCGTTGCTTTCGATAAACGAGAGATTTGTTCTTCAATATATTCTTTCATATTTGAGCGAGCGTAAACGTGAGGCACATATTTTATTACGAGAGAATCCTGGTCTTAAAAACTTCGCATCGTATCTGTTATATTATCTTGTTTATCGTGTACGCGATGCTCAAAGTTTAGAAATGATGATTGTATCTTTTTTGCTGGTCAAATATATGAACGTACAGATGAAGATATCAGTGGTCAGTTGCATCCGTTTGATAACTAATAATATCCATGCAAATGGACTCACTGTTATTCTATGCTAATGTATGCAATTGTATGCAATTAAGGTAGTGGCGCGAGTTAGCGCTCTACGTCTATACTAAATTCACATTATACCCCGTGACTTAGATTCGCAGGGTATTTCTATATTGTGAAATACTTTTTATGATTATCGGTAAAGGCCATTGTAAGTTACATTATTTGAAATAGTATATTAATGAATTGACATAACATTACATTTTATCACAATCGTAACAAAAATATTTTTGTAAAAACCTCTTCTAACGTTTGACAAAGCTGCAAAATCGTATATACTGATCTTGTCCTTTTGAAGGGGGGGTGTGGCTATGGGGTTGGCTACGCCTCTCGTTTTCTTTTTTACCAGATTTTCTTTCATATCCCTTGACAAACTATCGTTATAACGATATAATATAAATAAGGAGTGTTCAAGATGGAAAGAAAAATCACCCTTTTTCACGGGTCTCAAAAAATTATTCAAATGCCCGAGTTTGGTGCAGGCAATCCGAAAAATGATTATGGCTTGGGATTTTACTGTACGGAGAGCCTGGAACTTGCAAAGGAATGGGCATGTACGGAAGAAGGCAGCGGGTACGCCAATCAATATCTTTTGAATATGTCCGGCTTATCCGTTATGAATCTGTCGGAGGAGCGCTATTCTATTCTGCATTGGCTTGCTATTTTACTGCAAAACCGAACGGTCAAGATCGCGAGTGCTTTAGCAGCAGATGCAAGGGATTATCTGCTCGCCGAGTTTTTGCCAGCGTATGATTCCTATGACGTGATGATCGGATATCGTGCAGACGATTCGTATTTTTCCTTCGCAAACGCATTCTTGAACGGTACGATTTCCTTGGAACAGTTAAAAAAAGCGATGTATTTGGGAAAACTAGGGGAGCAGACGGTTCTCAAGACCCAAAAGGCGTTTGCGCAGCTTCAATATATAGAACATATTGTTGCGGAGCAGGGGATCTATTACCCGAAGAAAATTATGCGTGACAAGGCTGCCAGAACAGCTTTTCAAGCAGAGCGTGGAAAAAGTCGCGCGGCTGATGCGGTGTATATGTTGGATATTTTAAGAGAGGAGTGGAAGCAGGATGATCCGCGCTTACGAAGAAACGTATCTGAATGATGCGATGAATACTCTCGGTGACATGTTGGATTATGCGGTCAATGACTGCGGGTATCCGCTTGAACCATTTTATTCCGACTTTCTTGTTTCCGGTGTATCAGGCGCATTCGCAAAAGGAAATCCGAAATATGTGGCAGGCATGTCCGGTCCGGAACTTGTTTCGGAAGTTCTTTACAGAACGCGGGGAAGCCGTTCTTCTGTTTTGGCATCTGAGGAAATCGAAAAAAGCCCGGAGTATTGGACGGGATGGGTTTTGGCGTATTATCAATGGTATACAACGCATTCGTTTTCATATTTGCAAAGACGCGGTTTGACACCCACGCGTGTGCTGTTAATGTATTCGACTCTTCATGAAGCGGATGTTTCAAAATTTGTCGATGTGGCAAATCACATTCTTGAAAAGAATCGACTTTCAGAAGAAAGTAATTTGAAACGGATACGGGTTGCAAATGGATTGACGCAAAAAGCACTTTCGGAGTTGTCCGGAGTATCGCTGCGAATGGTTCAATTGTATGAACAGCGGAGACAGGATATACGACGCGCAGAAGCAGAAACCATTCTGCGTCTCTCGCGCGTGCTTGGATGTGAAGTACAGGATTTGTTCGAGTAAAGAGTTCATTTTGATCTGTGAAAAATGAGGAACAAGTTATGGATAAACGTACTTTCCAATCAACAATGGAACGAATCATCATTGCCCTGCAAAATGCAGGGTATGATCCCTACGGACAGTTGACTGGGTATGTCTTAACCGGAGACGCGACATTCATTACGCGTAGCGACGGCGCAAGGGATCTGATCCGTTCGGTCGAGATTTTGCAGATCAAAGAGTTTCTTCAAGCGAAGGACGAATACAAAGCGTAACTTAACGGCTTGCAAGTATTTCTATTTTTTGCTCTTTCTTTTTCCAACGGGAGCACCGCTTTTCCATGTCATTTCCGTCTGCTTTCGAAGAAATCGACAAAAAAGTCAAGAGAGATTCAACACGCTTTATCGTTCAGAATCCGAACAGCAATTTCATCTTCGGTCAGATCCTTGGAATGGTAGATATATTCACAGAACGGCAAAAGCGTTTCTCCACAGGGCTTTCCTTTGTCAAGCAGAATGCCCGTCACGGTCGCGCGGTGTCTGCTAAGCGTTTCTTTGCATTGCTCCGCAAAATCGTCAGAAAGTCTGCATTCGCCGTCTGTAATGATGGTGATATCTGCGTTTTCGTACCCGTTTTTCATTAAGCGGAACGCTTCTTTCAACAGGGCTTCGAAATCCGTTCCGCCGCCGAAGAATTGTTCTGCTGCTTTTAAAATATCTGATGTTTGGTATCGATCTGGCTCAAACAGATCCGTCTTGATTTGTGATGCTGAAGAAAAGTGTATCAAGGCAAACTTGCGCTTCTCCTTTGCCGCAATGTCGAGCAGTGCCAATGCAAACGCTTTTGCCCATCCTGCAACGTTCCTTGTACTGGAACTTTCGTCGATCAGAACGATTATGTCGCCTTTTCCTTTTACGACAGCGCTTCGCTTTCGGTATTGCGTCAGTTGCTTCCGATTATACTTTCGCAGAAACAGAATTTCTGTCTCCGGCGTTCCCAAAAGTGCCAGTTCGGAGGAAAGGCAATTTGTAATGTCGTTTCCGGTTGTCAGATCGTATTTTTCTCCGCGTCCGTAGTCGTAGCCGTTTTTGCGTCTGGCGGCAAGAATCTGACGATACTTCCCGAGTGTTGATGCGATCCGTTTGAGTTCCTCACTGTTCTTTACATGTTTAAGTAATTCCCGGTTGATCAGAATATTTTTCATTTCACCGTCGTTTGTACCCCACGCCAGCAGAATGGAAGTGGTTTCACGCGCCTGTTCCAGCGCGGCGGAAAGGGCGTTATCCAAGATGTCAGAAGCAATCTGCATATATCGTAATGCACCTTGTCGAAGTTTTTCCTCCAGATTTTTCATTTGTGACAGCTTGCGGTCGATTCGGTTGTAAAGAGCCAAAAGCCGTTCCGGGGTTGCTTGAACCTTTTGCTGCTGTACTTCCGCTATAGTCACTTCTGCTTGTTTGGACAGCGTTTCGATTACCGATAGATATCGCAGTTTCGGGATATCCGTTTGGATGTTCGGAAGTTCGGTCTGTAAAACGTCGCAAAAAGTGGAAGCCGCTGCATAGGATGGTAATTCCTTGTTTTCGCATAGTCCTTTGAGTTCGTCAAAACGGTCGTCACGGAAAACATGTTCCAATATGGGCTGATGAAACATCCGCTCTCGCAGATGTACTGTATGCGGATCGTTCTTGCGAAGAACAGGAGATAGAAGCGAACAAAACAGGTCTTGCTCCAGTTTGGATAGATCGGGCGGAATCTCTTTTCCATTCTTGCCTTTCCGCTCCGTCTCATCCGACAGGAAACTCCGATAAATCAGATCTGTCAGGCGTGTAGATTGTAAAATACGGCCTGTGATTGGCGGCTTGCGGTTCAACAAATAGGTTGTCAACCACTGTTCTGCGCGCATCAGATCGTCGGTAGATGTAAATCGATTTCGCATGGGTTTATTCCTCCGTATATTGTTCTTGTTGATTACGGGCGGGGAATGTCCCCGCCCGTATTTCGGTCGTTTGATTTATGCAAAGGGTTCGAAGGGAAGATCGTCGTCTGAAACGTCACCAAAGCTCGGTGTAAACGGATCTCCGGACGTACTGATATCTCCTGCCGTTTCGGTTTCCGTTGTTCCTGCGGTTGCGTTGGCAGTTTTCTGAGCGTCGCTCTTGCTGTCACCGAAATAGACATTGTCCGCCACAATTTCTATGGCGGTTCGTTTGTTTCCGTCCTTGTCGGTGTATTTTCTGCTTTCCAGCCGTCCGTCGATTGTGATCAGAGAGCCTTTCGTAAAATACCTTGTCACAAATTCCGCCGTATTTCTCCACGCCACGATGTCAAAGAAGTCGGTTGAAAATTCGCCCTCGGCGTTTTTGTAGTTGCGTTGGTTGGCGATGGAGAAACTCGTGACAGAAATATCATTGTTGGTTTTGCGAAGTTCCGGAGCGGCAGTCAGTCTGCCGGTAATAGTGATTCTGTTTAACATGATTTTGAAAGTCCTTTCTTGAATACTGTTTATGTGAGATTGTGCCTTATGCGCCGAGACGTTGGTAGGCTTTCAGTTCTGACATTGGCAGATAGGTGAACCTGGTCTGTTTGTGCGCTTCACGGCTAACTGTCTCCAATTTTTCCAGCATGCCGTCGATAGCAGAACGCGCGGCGTCATTTTCCGACAGACTGGCTCTTAAGGATTCCGCCTCGTCGTAGATGGCGAGCAGTTCGTTTCGGAGTGTCAACAGTGCTTGGTTCTTGTCTGCCGCATCCTCAAACGCCTTCTTTTGCTCGTAACACCGTGCCAGAAGTTCATCCAGTTTGTTTCCCAGCGGATTCTCCGTCAGCCGACGGATCACCTCGTGAATGATTTCTTTGTCTTCCGGCTTGTCCCAAAGATAATTGACGAGTGCCTGCATATCGGTCGGTTCAACCGTATCCCGACCGTTTAACCATGCCTCTGCCTGTACAACAGGAGTGAAGTTGAAGTAGGTTCGGTCACTTACGAACAGATTCTTTCGACGAAGTTCACACAGGATATTATCAGCCAGTTCATTGATCCCTTCCGGCACGGCAACGTGTTGGACTTCGACCTGCATTTGCGCCAATTCCGAAAGCGTGAGATACGTCTGCGTACTTTGAAACTGCTTTGCCGTTTGTTTTCCCGCGAGAATCCGCATGCGGTTTGCTTTGTCCTCTACATATTGCGTATGGACCTTGAAGTCAAAGCGATCATATAATGCGCGCAGCGATTGCTCTTCCGGGTTGTTGAAATTAGGAATCTCGTTGGATGCGGCAAAGAAACTGATGGTAGGAATCTGCATAGTAACGCCTTCGTTGGTGTATGTACGCTCATTCAGTGCCTTGAGCAGGCTGTTGAGCACGCCGTCGTTTGCCTTGAAGATCTCGTCCAGAAATGCGATATTGCTTTCCGGGATTTTGTTTTCTGTCAAGATCTCGGGTGTGCTGCCATATAATTCCACAAGACACTTGCGGTATTGTTCCATGCGTTTTTGCAATTCAGCTGCCTCGGCAAGATGCTTTCCGTTGTCCGCATCGTTTTCTGCATTCTGCATGAGGGTTTCCATCGATACTTTCATCTTTTGATATCCGGCATCCTGTTGCAGGCGCGAATAGGAAAGATGTCCCGGAAGAATGCTTGCGAGATCCAATCTGCCGAGCTTGTCTATCTGAATCGTTAACGGTCCTGATGTGTGACTTAAGCAATCCGATAATAGAGCGGGGCTGTAGAAGAATCCGTCTGCCGGAGTAGGGACCGTGTGCATCGCATTGACGAAACATTGAGAACGGTCGTTTGCAGTGACTACACATAATACGATTTGATCCGATTGGATACAAAGGTTGATGCAGGGCTTGTCCGTACCTGAAATAAGCAGGGAAGCGTTTTTCACTGTTTCACGAAATGCTTTTCCGTCAACGGTCGCCTTGTAGATCGGTTTCAGATATTCCAAAAACTTACTGCTTTCTGTATATTGTCCGGCGTAGAGTTTTGATGTCAGGATCATATCCTCTTTCATGAATACGGCAAATCTCCCGACGATGCCTACGAACAGTTCTTCGCTCGGCTTTACAACACTGCAAAGCGTTTTCAGTGCACTTTCATGCAGAATCAAAGTCATGTCACCGTCTGCACAATGGGGAGAATCCGATACGGCGGCTTTATTTCCATCGGTTGCTTCTGCCCGTGTGTTTCCGTCGGCAAAGGTCAACTTAATGTGCTGTAAAGCGGCCTGTTGTAAATCCTCTGTGTTTTTTCCTGCTGCAAAAACAGTTCGTTGAACGAGCGAATGGATTCCCTGCATACGAATCGTATCCTCGGGGAAAGGAAGATGTATTTTCGGATAGGTCTTTGCTTCCAAAAACGGAAGTTCAAACCGGGAATTCCCTGCGATAATATGGATCGCGCGCCCGATCTGTTCAAACGAAACGTTCTCTTCGCTTAGAAGCCGAAGGATATCTGCCAACATCGGTTTTAGAATGGCGCTGCCGCTTGTCTCCATGCATTCCGGCTTTAATCTGCGTTGAATTTGTGTGATCATGTTGCTTCCCGTAAGAGATAGAATACCGGAGGCGGCGTCCGCTTCAATCAGAATGCCGGACAGTTCTCTGTTGTTTTTGTTGTCAGCAATAGCCTTGGATACCGCTCGCGCGGCATCTAGCATTTGCAGACGGTTTACCGTAAATTTCATGAAATATCACCTTCTCTTTCTGCGCCTGCATCGGATGCTTCGCAGATGACACCGTATATATCGTCCACATAAAAACAATTCTGAAACGGGTTGAAAACAGCATTGCAAAGCCTGTTCTGATAGACTGCTTTGCAATGGTTATTGTCATCAAACGCAACGATGGTTACTTCACGTTTTTCACGCACGGAATGGATTATGGCTTGTGCGGCATAGGGTTCAAATGCAGTCATATGAATGCTCCTTGTTCTCTTTTTTTGCATTTATGATCATTTCTTTCTTTTGACGGCATGTACGTTTTTGCCGATTCCGGCGATGCCGGAATGAACGTCGTCGTTGACGTTCAAGGCACAAAACGTATCGTCTGAAAAACTTATTTTTCAGACTTGACTCTTCACATCAGGATGCAAGCAGATCAAAAATGCTGAGCTGATCTGTGTCAAACTGTTTGTTGATGAGTATCTTTTGAGGTATGGAAAATACTTCGGAATCGGGTTTCGGCAATATGCTTTCCTTTGTCTCAGATGGGTCGGATAGCGCAACAATCTGCTGATCCGGTTGTGACTTGCGATTCCCGAGAATCGCCATTTTACGAAACCCTTCTGCTAGGTCCTCTTCGTTTTCTTTCAGTCCTAACATCAGTTCTTTGGCAAGCTGGGTCGTCATGTCCTGACAGTCTGAAAGCGCGGCTAACCCCTCATCCGAAATATTGCCCTCGATCACCGTGGCGGCGGACAATTTAGACGCCATCAGGCGAAGTGCTCGCTGTTGCATGGTGTTTCGGTAGTAAAACATATACACCTCGACTTTCGGGGCAGTTTGATTGATCCGCCAACTGCGGCGGGATGCCTGGCGGAAGACATACAGGTTGAAAGCGATATTATAGAAGATCAGCGTGGTGAACGCATTCAGATCCAGACCTGTTTCCACAAGAGCCGGATTGACGATCAGAACTTTTATACCTTCCCGTATTTTTTGATTCACCCATGGTTCCCGTTTGACGGTGGGGACTTTTTGGTCAAGGATCACCGCAGGGATTCCTTTCTCCGTTAGAATGCGGTGCAGTTTGGTTTGGGTATCCAGTCGCGTCCAAGCCGTATAGAGGATGACTCGCTCGTTTGCCCTGATCTTGCGCTCTATGAGTTCCACAACCGCTGTGTCTTTCGGCTGCAAATCGGATGCTGTTGCCGTATCTGTCGGGGTGATCAGGACATCCTGTTCCTCTTTGCAGAATGGGTTGTAAACCGATTCATGCCCGTAGGGTTGATCGGGATATGCGGAGAGTAGATTCAGATAGGAGGACAGGATGCGGTTTCCAATTTTAGCATTCTGCGTCATGATTCGCTTGAATTCTGATTCCAATCGGCGATATTCTTTGTCAACCGCTTCGTTCATATCACAGCAGATTGGAACTTCCTCGTAATCGGGAAGTTCTTTTCCCATATCCGCCAGTGACAGAAATACCGTGTTTTCCAACAGGAAACGGGAATAGACAATGGGGGAAATACCGGGAAGGTATTTTTCTCTTACCTTTCGCTTACTGTTTTTAGACGCTGTGTTGTAATTGGATGTGTCCAGTTCATATACGTGTTCCACAACACCGTATTGTTGACAAAATTCCTGTGTGCTTCCGTACTGTTGGTGATCCATCAGCATCAGATTTGCTTTCAGGCGAAACAACAGGTAGAAGATACCCTTAGCGTATCCGTTCACTAACGTTGCGGTCATACCGATCACTTTATCGGAAATGCCGGCAAGTTCCGCCATCGCTTGTCCTTGTGCGCTTTCTCCTGCATACTGGTGAAGCTCGTCTACGATGATAGCGTCGATTCGCCGTACCTTGTGCTTATATATGTAGAGAGCGGATAGCGTGAGAGTGCGCCCGGAGCAGGAAAGATACCGATTGGATTTTCCGCAATTTCACGAATCTTTGCGTGATGCTCCTTATTCTTGCAAACCGAAAGCAGTTGCTGTGCAAATTGTCGATGAACGAAACCGTAACCGCCGATCCGAACCCATTCATTTCGCCTTGGGGAAAGATCGTTTGGATTCAACATGCCCCACAGCGGATGTTTGCAGAATTGACATTTGTGGTTTTTGGAGTTCTCGTTGAGAAAGAATTCGGCGTCTGCGTTGACGGTATACTTCGTATCCTCATCGAAAACAGACATTTCCTGAACACCGCCGCAATAGGGGCATAAAAACCCTTTTTTGACACGGTTCCATGTCACGACAGGTTTCCGCATATATCCGTTGCGCGCGGTTTCCTTAGAGAGAATGCAATAGACGGTTTTGTTCTCTTGCTGATAGATCAGATACAATTGATCTACATCTGCCATCGTGCTGATGTGTTTTGCGAAACAATTCGGAATCGTTTCCTGCAACTCACGCACCCATTTGTCTGTAATGTGTGACGGGCAAAGAACAACGTTGAATGCTTTTTTGGAGCATTTCCGCTTGGGATTTCCGCGCTGATAGGCATAAAGTGCAGAGGAGCCGATTTTGGTCTTTCCCGTCCCGCATTCGGCAACGAGAAGTGCCATTTTGTCATGTTCCAGTTGCCGTTTCAAAGCCTCCGCAGCACCCAACTGTGCATCAAACAGCGAATAACCCGCGTGCTTGTGAACGTATTGGTTTACCTCCAGTAATTCCGATGAAATGGGTTCTTCCATAGGGTTGAAACGCGGCGGAAAGCATTGTTTGATTCGACCGGCGATCTCGGCGCCGAACTGCTTGAGATATCCAGTAAAGGTTTGGATTTCATGGAATGGAAACTCTGCTGATTTACTTGCGCCCGGAATTACGATTTGTCCGCTTTTGAGACCGTCTTCCAGTATGGCTACCAGTTCTTTCTCATCCGCGGAGACGCGCATCTGCCATCCGTCAAAGCTTTTTCCCAATGAGTAAACCTGTAATGCCCGCAATAGGCCACGTTGCTTTAATTCTCTTAGAAAAAAGGATTGAAACTCCGGGAGCAGTGGAACGGAAAGTTTGCGGTCCAGTTCGGCGTACAATTCCTCGTCGTTTGCGCAAAAGAAATACAGGTTTCGATTGGCTTTCACGGTTTCCTTATCGCTTCGTTCAGAATCGTTTCCGATTATGAAAGATTGGGATGCTTCGTCTTTGAGGCAGTGCATAGCCTCGGCGTAAATACCGTCGTGTGTGATACTACGCTCATAGTTGAATTTTCCTTTGGAAGAGACACGGATATTCTTTTTGGAGCCTTGCAGTTCCAGATCGCATCCGCCGAGGATTGCATCGCTCATTCCTTGAACCGCTTCCGGGTATCCGCCGATTCGCAGGGCGACGATGTTGTGCTCTTTATCGTGTACGATCAAGTCTGCATATGCGACGAGTCCGATATGCTCGTTTTGACTCAGACAAGAGACGCGAATCAGGGGTTGTGTTGACATGTTTTTCATCAGTCCTTTTCTGTTTTTGTATCTATATGAAAACAAAAAAGACCGACTTTCAACTCAACCTGAGTGAAAGCCGGCTACTTTTGTTGTTGCCGATTGGATTTTTATTCGTTGTCGTAGGATGTTAAGCGTAACGCATACCCAAAGGGAAATGCACGCTCAAAACGCAAACCAAAGTCCGATAAACGGACAATACCTCAAACCTAATAACGTTCGCAGTATACCATATTTGTTTGGCGATGTCAAGAGTGCAGATTTTTATTTTCTCGGAATTCACGCATGAAAAGAAAGCAGTCAAGACCACCGGGTCAACCGGTGGCTTGCACAGCCCCTAAAAGGGGCTATTACCAGCTTAACCCTCTAAAGGGACATCGAATAATATTATCGCATCACACGCACTGCAACCCGTGAACGGGTCATAAATGCCTTTCCCAATGCTACGCGCTAATTCTATGCAGAATTTTTCCTCAGTCGGGCTTGCATAAAGCTCGCCCACCTCCGCTCTATTTATTTTCCCCGGTAGAACCGGGGGATTTTTTCTACGCCTTAAGGCACCATAAAGAAAAAGAAGATTTGAAAAAATCTTCTTTTTCTTTCAAACAATTATTCCTCTAATAAACTTAGTAATCGAAGAATGCTTTCCCTTTCTTTTTCAACCAGTTCAGCACATTGATCGGCGAGTCTATGCAGAGTTTTATCATCGTGTGTAATATTATATTTCATGCCGAGGTTTAGAAGTATCTCGTATTGCCGCTCTGTATATGCAGCAAACGTCTGCAATTCCTGGTCTTGGATATTTTCGCGCGAAGCAATATACATAAGTCGCCAACCCATACATTTTTTATGCTCGAGAAAACTGTACAGCGTAACTATATATATGTTCTTTTCCTTCTTGCCTGTGAGTAAAAGATAGTCGGGAAATGCTTTGCAGGCATTCCAGTTGAAAAGTTGATTGCTGTCATAGCAATTGTACTTTGTATAATCCATCGCATTGTATTCGGATTGTATATATCTGCGTAACTTGCTGATAAGCGAATTCTTGTTATATATTATTTGTTCTCTTTTATTGACCTTTAACAGATTAAGCCATAGGAAGTAATCGTTCGAACAGGCTTTAAGTAAATTGTCTGCATGGACATCTATGCGTTCATAGTGTCCTGTTTGTGTATATGATAGGGCGCAAAAGCAATGCGTTTCACAGTCATACCCATATATCAGTAGGCAATGGGAATGGTGCATCGATCCATATCCCGGTTTGCCGGGAATATAGTAGGTATCCAGCCATAAATCACTATAATATCCTGCGTATAGTCCCTGTAACACATAATCCACTACATTTATTTTTGCAGCGACTGCCATTTCACGATTGATCCGGCAACATGTGATACAATTCCAAGCATCATATAAATGATTGTCATAATCAAACCAATGATACCAGGGACGAAATACTATGTCGATGTATGAATTTAAAACGACCAACTCCGCCTTTGTCTTTCGATCGGCAGCAAGAACGCTCAAAGGAAAAGCGTGACGCAAATAGTTTCGGATTAGAGGCTTATCGTCTATCGGCAGGCAAATTGAATTCCAATTTTGAGAGGGAGACCATGTTAAAATCTGGTCTTTTTGAGCAAGAATACTTTCTTCTCGTTTAATAAGCGAAGTGCAGGTCTCGTAGTAAGAGTCAATTACGTCGAAAATATCAGAGTCTTGGCCGATATTAATATATGGTACAAGCCCGTTATGTATTTTCTCGGGTGTCGTAGTCAAAAAGTCATCTAAATAAAGTGAAATATTCAGTTTTTGCAATATCTGCATTTTCTCATTGTCGTATGTATCAAAACGAAACACGATTCTTGCATTTCCATTTTTGATTTGACTATTGATCAAGTCGATTTTTTCTCGTACTGTAGCTTCTTTATCATCTTTTTTCTGGTCAAATGGATGCCAAAAAGCATAGAAATCGACTAGTTTGGACGTATGCATCTCATTTGCTTGATCCCAATCATAATGCGGGCAAAAATCTTGAACTCCCGGATAGGTGAACGCACCAACCAAATCCGTCGCTACAAATGCATCCGCGTGGATACCTAACCGTTTTATGACCGGAAATGCAAGCGTGTAGTGATTGATATATCCGCCATATAAAAGTATGCAAAATGCGTTTTTCGGCAATGGAATTTTCTTGCGCCTGCATTCTTCAATCTGAGCGATGGAAATCGATTGATAACCAGCATTGAGAAGTTTTTTCATATCATTTTCGAAATTTTCGATTTTTATGCCACTTCCATTTTCATCCTCTGTAGAACAAAAACCGCCATATAGTATAACCGGGCATAGTTGGTACTCTCTTGCAATGTTCCTATCCATTTGATATTCTCCTTCTTTTTTTATTATTATCATTATAAGTGTTTTTTTGTATGACAGATATGCAAAGGCAGAATCTATTGAAAAAAGGAT
The DNA here is from genome assembly GCA_964549435.1 of uncultured Ruminococcus sp. Taxonomy (GTDB): domain Bacteria; phylum Bacillota; class Clostridia; order Oscillospirales; family CAG-382; genus Coliplasma. The sequence continues at coordinate 35,697 of CAZJVB010000013.1, read as the reverse complement.
ATATTTGTGATACATATATATTATATCACAAATATATATTTGTGTCAATGTATACTAATGACTTTATAGGATATTAAAAAATGTGTGATGAAAGGAATATTATTGACTTGTAATTTATAATGATGCTTTATCTACATACATTAATTTCTTTGAGAAGACGGCAGTTTCTATTTCGGAGCTGCCGCCTTTCTGTTTTCTACTTCTTTTTTGAAAATCTTTCAATTTACGATAAAAATTCTCGCCAAAGGTTCCAAAATTCATTTTTCGAGCATTATGGCAGGATGAAGGAACAAAAAAGGTGATAGAAATGATCGAAAAACAGTTTTCTCCGGACGATATCAGCAGGGAAGTCTTAGAGTATGTAGACAACTATGAGAAAAAGGTCATTACAAACGCAAAGCATTATTTTTACAGAAAACAAAATCGTGCCAAGAAATACGGTATCGTATGGGTAGAACTGGATGATTGCGAAGAGGAGCTACATAGTACTGAAACTGATTTTGATACGGTTTTTGCCGAGTATATCAATGTGCGCGGAATTAAAGTCCCCGTATATAATCCAGTATTAGCAGATGCCATTAAACGATTGACAGAATCGCAAAGAGTCATTCTTTTGCAGAATGTGGTTCTTGGTATTCCGCTGAAGGAAATAGCCGTTTCGTTTGGTATCAGTGAAAGAATGGCATGCAGGCATAGACAAAATGCAATTGAAAGTATAAAGAGGAGGATGTGTTTGAAACATGACATGTGAAGAAATGAATACGGAAAGAGTCATTCCGCCGGCAGATATCCTACTGGGATTGCTAAATGAGGATCCTGGATCGGACGAAGCGTTTCTCCGTTTCTACGATGATTATATCCGAGCGGCTTCTATTGAACATTTGGGGCGTTCTGGCGGTAATCGGGGCGAATGTTACTTGAATGAGGATCTGATGCAGGAAATTCGAATGGCAGTATTGAAAAGCCTTCCGATTTTGCGCAGGACGCTTCTTGAGAAGCACCTTGTAGGTCATCCATCGAGAGATCCGATCGTAGTTATCGTGACGACAACAGAGAACATTTTAAATACTTGATTCTATTGATTTAATCATTAGAAGAAAACGATAGACAGGACCTTGACAAATATGCCGAAAGGCATCATGGTAATACATTGCATAACCTCCGATGAGCGGCGCAACTTTTGCGATAAATCCTCCGACCGACAACCGGCGGCCGCCATGAAATCGGGAATTATGATACTTGCCGCCCCTCTTGCGGTATCGCTAAGAAAGCGGTTGCTGGGATAATTGTATGTGTCTCGGCAATGCGGGACTTTATGCACCCAGTGCATAAAGTGGTCAACCGGTGCATTGTATCCCCTTGCAGATGGGACCGAAAAAATCTGCGTTCATACAAAAATTCTCTCGTGTATTTTTCTTCTTATTTCAAAAAAGTGCTAAACGAAACTTGACAAAATAAAATTTCCATATATACTGAGGGCGAACCAAGCAGGTTCTATCACCGTAACTGACGGTTTTAGTAACATCATATGTAAGTTCTTTCTTTAGCATATGGAAAGCGAACAACGAGGTGATGTTATTATGACTGAAATGCAAGACGATCGAATAGCGCAGAAGCAAAACAGTCTTGTGCATGAGGCAACCTATCATATTGGAAAAACTGTCTTCATCGTTCAACCTGTATTCAAAGAAGCAGGACATGAAACACTTGGAGAAGTATTACTGAAGTTCATGCAAAGCGAGATGGAAGCCCCCTGAGCGGTCGTCAGTCGTTACGGTATCAACTTTGGTACTGTTTATTTGACTGCTGGAAGGAGGTAACATGAGACAGTCAAATAGCAATCATACACGGGAAAAGACGGCATTTCTGTACGAGCGGCTGTCCAGAGATGATAATCTGGAGGGCGAGAGTTACAGTATCAGTAATCAAAAAAAGCTGCTCACAAAAGCAGCAAAAGAAAGAGGGTATACGCATTTAGTGGATTTTGTTGATGACGGTATTTCCGGCGTCACGATGAACCGTCCCGGGTTCAAGGAAATGATCGAACAATTGAAATTGGGAAAGGCATCGGCCGTATTTGTCAAAGATCTATCGCGACTCGGACGGAACTATATCGAAGTCGGAAGACTGACCGAAGAATTCTTTCCGGAATATGATATCCGTCTTGTTGCGGTTTCGGATGGGATCGACACATGTGAAGGTGAAAATGAGTTGGCTCCGATCCGCAATTTGTTCAATGAATGGTATGCACGTGACATCAGCAAGAAACGGCGTATCAGCAATAAGATCAGAGGCAGTTCCGGCGAACCGCTGGGACCTCCACCATATGGATATATGAAAGATCCGAATGATCCTAAGCATTGGATCATTGACAAGGAAGCAGCGATAATAGTCAGAAGTATTTTCGATATGCATATGGATTGGGATGGGAACGGATCAAATTGCAACCGAATTATCACGAAAAAAATCTTGACGCCGGTTGCATATGGACTGAGCAAAGGAATTCGTAAACCGTCCAATAGGGTAACGGCAGATCCGTATAATTGGCAAGCAGGAACCATCGTGAAAATGTTTGCTACACAGGAATATTGTGGAGATGTTCTGAATTTCAAAACCTACACCAAGTCGTACAAGAACAAGAAACAGCATAAAAATACTCCGGAAAATATTGCTGTATTCAAGAATGTCCATGAACCGATCATCGACCGTGCGACATGGGAAAAGATTCAGGAAAAACGTGGGAAGCAGCGCAGGCGAAAAACAAGCGACGGAGAAAAGAATCTTTTTTCCGGTTTGCTTGTGTGTCCAGACTGTGGGTTGAACATGCACTATCATTTCAACCAGCAAAATCCCGGTATCCGATATTTCAGTTGTTCCGGGTATAATATGGGAAAACGCAAATGCTGTACATCAACACACTACATTCGTGTGGACTTTCTAGAACAGGTGGTCTTGGGCGAAATCAGGCGATTGACACGCTTTGCTTGCCAATATGAGGATGCATTCTCTCAAGCGGTCGGTTCATATTCCAAACGTGTCTTGGAACAGCAACAGAAAGCGCGGGAAAGCGAATTAAGAAGTTTGCTTGCACGCGATCATGAACTGGACGAGCTGTTTGAAAAGATTTATGAGGCTAATGTGTCCGGCAAAATTTCGGATGAGCGTTTCTCCAAAATGTCCAGGCGGTACGAGGAAGAACAAAAGGAATTGATTGAACGGATTCATGAAGTACGTGACGCAATAGAGCAAGCGAACGGTAAAGTGGTTTCAACCGAGCGGTTTGTTGCAGCGGTAAAGAAATATACGCGGGTCAAGAAACTGACACCGCGTATGCTGAACGAATTGATCGAGCGAATTGAAGTTTTTCAAGCAGAAAAGATAGATGGCGTTCATAAACAAAAGATTATCATCTATTACAACTGTATCGGGTCCGTTGAAATTCCGGATATTCTTCCGATTCCAGCACCGCAGGTCATGATGCAGACCAGAAAAGGTGTATTGGTCGGCTATGAGCCTTGCGTTACATCGTCAGCGACATGACAGACGAACGCCAAACTTCATTGCTTGAAATGACATAAGCGTCTCGCAAAAAAAAAGAATGTTCTTATAGGATTTTGAAATCCTATAAGAACACCCATCATGGTGCGGGCAAGAGGACTTGAACCTCCACCGAATTGCTTCGACTAGAACCTGAATCTAGCGCGTCTGCCAATTCCGCCATGCCCGCAGCACATGTCATAATATATCACATCCGAGCGGGTTTGTCAATAGTTTTTTTGATTTTTCTCACCCTTAAATTTCAGCTTATTATTCGAAAGGGATAAATTGATTGAGAATGCCGTGCACAACATAGCGGGAATCTCCATCCGAACCGTTTGTACAGGTTATCAGCGTACAGATTTTGGAATCCGACGTGTATTCCCGGTTAGTTCGGATATTGGATTTCTTGGCAATGGTTTGCAGGAACTCAAGATAACTTTCTCCGCTGGAAAAGGAGATTGTAGCAAATTTGTTACTATCATCAATATAATAGGAAAGAATATCATAGATATAGACGCCTTCGCGGGTGTAAATCTCAATCTGTGTCGTTTGCACAAGTGTTTTAATTTTTGCATCGTTGCACCATTTTTTTACATAGTGAAACATACTGCCGTCTTTCATGTTGTGCCCGTAAAGAACCATATTATAATTTGAATAATAGTTATCGGAAAGATTACAGTCCGCAAAAACGCTTCCGGAGCGGGAACTTTCTCCTTTGTAATTGTGATAAAGATAAAAGTCATTGTCATCTCCCTTCATAATCGGATAATTAACATGTCCGTTCGTATCGGTCATGTAGATCCATGCATAGACATTGTCATAGGAGGCGGCGACTTTCATAAAGTTAGCGTAAAACGCGGCGTAATGTGCGGCTTTATCTTCAGAGGTGCTTTGTGAGGGTTTATAATCTTCGTAAACACCATCTGCATCAAGCATTTGTAAAACGGTCAGCATAGCGTTCGGCTCCTGTAAATCCTTAGAACGCGCGATAGTAATATAATCTGATTCGTTCACGCGAAGCTCTTCATAGGCGGACGCCGACCGACGATTGTCCAAAATCTTGTCTCCGATCATGTAAGCGGAATACCCTAATACACCGATACAGACCGCGATTACCACACATCTTGTCAGCAGGGAAACAAATTGGGAACGTTGCCTAGATTTCTCCATATTTTGTAAATCGTTGACCGTATAGGCATCGACCGAATCGGAGAAGCGGCTGTTTACATCCGATTCTTCTGTCTGACCGATCGGAAAAGAAAGCTTTCTTTTATTCTGTTTCATACAAATCCCTCCAAGCGTTTATTAGTATATACGGATACATACAAAACTGCAAGATTTTTTTGTTAATTTTTTTGTAAACCTGCAAATCCTTAACTTTTAACAAATATCTGTTGACAATTGTGAAAAAATCGCTAAAATAGATTATAACTAAAAATGCGTGTATCTGCACGGAGGAAAAGAATTATGGCACTCAAAAGTTCTAAGAAGACCGCTACCAATACTTATGAGCTGGAGATTCAACTCGAAAAGGCGGCGTTTGATGCCGAAGTTGATAAGGTTTATAAGAGAAACGTCGGGAAGATGAATGTTCCCGGTTTTCGTCGCGGAAAAGCCCCGAAGAGCGTAATCGAAAAGATGTACGGTAAAGCTGTTTTTTATGACGAAGCGATCGATGCCCTTCTTCCGGAGGCATATTCTTCTGCTATTGCGGAAGCGAAGCTGGATGTGGTTTCTCGTCCGGAATTTGATGTGGTTTCCACAGATGAGGAAGGCGTTTTGCTAAAAGCAACCGTTATCGTAAAACCGACTGTGAAGGTCAGCGAGTATAAAGGGCTGTTAGCCGAACGCCCGGAAATTACGGTCTCCGAGGAGGAAATTTCCCGTGAAATCGATTCGGTTCGCAATCGTAATGCGCGCGTCCTGACAGTAGAAGACAGACCTGCACAGGAAGGCGATGAGGTAATTATTGATTTTAAGGGCTTTCGGGATGGCGTCGCTTTTGAAGGCGGCGAAGGAGAGAAGCATTCGCTGAAACTCGGTTCCAACAGCTTTATTCCGGGATTTGAATCTCAGATTGTCGGTCACGCGAAAGGGGATGCGTTTGATATTAACGTTACATTCCCGGAAGATTATGGCGAAGCATCGCTTGCCGGTAAGGAAGCCGTTTTTCAGATTAAGCTGCATGAGATTAAGCGGACGGAATTGCCTGAACTGGATGATGAGTTTGTCAAGGACGTTTCCGAATTTGATACCGTTGCCGACTATCAGGAGAGCGTTCGCAAAAAGATTGAAGAACGTAAGAATGCATCTGCTGATGCGGAAGTGGAAAAGCAGCTGATTGATAAGCTGATTGAAAATATGACCGCTGAAATCCCGGATTGCATGATCGAAAATGAGATCGATGGCTACGTCAACGATTATGATTATCGGTTGAAGTCCCAGGGTGCAAGCTTGGATCTGTATTATCAGTATACCGGCAGTACTGCAGAGAAGCTGCGAGAATCCTTCCGTGCAGAGGCGGAGCGTCAGGTGAAGTCCCGTCTGGCTTTGGAGCGTGTTGCCAAGACAGAGAAGATCAAAGCCGGCAAGAAAGAGATTGAAGAAGAATATAAGAGGATCGCTTCCGGCTATAATGTTGATATGGAATATGTGAAAAAGAATATTCCGGAAGAAGGCATTTCGGGGGATATTGTTCTTAAAAAGGCGATTCAGCTGATTAAGGATAATGCTGTGATATCGACTGCAGCGCCTTCCACCGATGGAAACGAATAAGTTTGTTTTTGCCTTTCGCAAGTTGCAAAGACTTCTGCTTTTGCAGAAAGGATGATCGAATGGAGAACCAGAATTCTAAGGTCTGCGGCTTTTGCGGCAGACCTTGCACACATACGATATCGTTGAATATTTCCGGAAGGCTCGTGGATTTTTGTGATAATTGTATTGATATTTGCTGTGAGATTGTAGATGCATATGAGTCTACCTTTGAGGAAGCAGAGACGCTTCCTGTGAAGGAAACGGAATCTCTTCCGGTGGTGGAGGAGTCTTTACCGAAGCCGGCGGAAATGAAAGCGGTGTTGGATCGTTATGTGATCGGGCAGGATGATGCAAAAATTGTCCTGACGGTAGCAATTTATAATCACTATAAACGTATCCGCTCGCTGGAAAAGAAGCTTGTCGAAGACGATGATGTCGAGCTGAAAAAAAGCAATGTGCTTCTATTGGGTCCCACCGGAGTGGGGAAAACCCTGCTTGCGCAAACGATGGCAAAGATGCTGAACGTTCCTTTTGCCATTGCGGATGCGACGACGTTGACGGAGGCTGGCTATGTAGGGGAGGATGTGGAAAATATCCTTCTGCGCTTGATTCAGGCAGCGGATTTTGATATTGCACGTGCGGAAAAAGGGATCATTTATATTGACGAAATCGATAAAATTGCCCGAAAGAGCGAAAATCGTTCTATTACCAGAGATGTTTCCGGAGAGGGAGTGCAGCAGGCGCTTTTAAAGATCATCGAAGGAACCGTGTCCAATGTTCCTCCGCAGGGGGGCAGGAAGCATCCGAATCAGGAATTCATTCAGATCGATACCAGTCATATTCTTTTCATTTGCGGCGGCGCATTTGATGGTTTGGAGGAGATTATACGCAACCGTCTCGGAAGCCATACTGTGGGTTTTACTGCCGGTACGTCAAGCGGTGTGGAGCGGAATGCAGAATCCGTCACCTCTCATGTGGAAAATACGGACTTGGTGCGATACGGTATCATACCGGAGCTGGTTGGACGTCTGCCGGTGATCGCCGCATTGCATCCGCTGGATGAGAGTGCACTTGCCCGTATATTGGTAGAACCGAAAAATGCGCTGGTTCGTCAGTACAAAAAACTTTTTGAGATGGATGGCGTTGAACTGGAATTCACGGAGGGCGCTCTTCGCGCAATCGCTAAAAAGGCGTATGAAACAAAGACTGGCGCCCGCGGTCTTCGCTCCATTACGGAAAAGTTAATGATGACATATATGTATCGTGTCCCTTCCGATCAGACAATCAGGAAGCTCTTGATTACGGAGGAAATGCTGTAACCTGCTAAGGAGGGTATGGTGATGAGGGTAACAAATAAGCGAATATGGAACTGTAAAGCATGGTGGTTGTTATGACGGCGGTGATCTTGGCTGCCGGTATGGGAAATCGTTACGGTGGATTGAAGCAGATCGATCCTTTGGGGCCGTCTGGCGAGTTTATCATTGATTACTCCGTATACGATGCAATCCGTGCAGGGTATGAAGAGGTTGTATTTATTATCAAACCTGAAAATTATGAGGTCTTCCGAGACACCATTGCAAAGCGAATTGAGGGGCGCATTCGTATCCGTTATGCATTTCAGGATCCGAAGGATCTTCCTGACGGTTTGGTGTTTCCGTCCGGAAGAGAAAAGCCTTTGGGGACGACGCATGCACTCTATTGTTGCCGCAGGGAGGTAAACAGTTCGTTTGCTATTTTCAATGCAGATGACTTTTACGGTTACGGAACCTTTCTTGCGGTTAAGGAGTTTATGGAGCATGCCGCTGACGGACAGTTTTGTATGCCTGGGTATATTGTTCGCAATACACTGTCCGAAAACGGTTCCGTATCGCGCGGGATCTGCGAGATGAAAAACGGGCTTCTTACCGGTATTGTGGAACGTAAGAAGCTCCTTCCAGATGGGCAAGGCGCCAAATATGAGGATCAAGGAAAATGGGTTTCTATCGATGGAGAAACGCCCGTCTCTATGAATTTCTGGGGCTTTACACCGGAGATTTTTCGGTTTGCTGAACGGCGTCTTCGTGCGTTTTTGACCGATCCCCAAACGGATCTTCAGCGTGGAGAGAGCTATTTGACGGAACTTGCGGACGATGTGATCCGTTCAAAGGCACATTCTATCCGTGTGATCAACACTGCCTGCGTTTGGAAGGGGGTTACTTATCGCGAGGATCGTGATGCTTTCTGTGAGTATCTTACTGCTTTGATTCGCGCGGGAGAGTATCCGGAGCATCTTTGGGCGGAATCCGCCGCTTATCATTAAGAACTGAAAAAAGAAGGAAGGTTTATCCATGTACAGCATCAACTATCTGCAAAATGTCGATCCCGAGATTACGGAAGCGATTTCCGGTGAGCTTGCACGCCAGCGTCGGAATATTGAACTGATCGCGAGTGAAAATATCGTTTCCGAAGCGGTTCTTGCTGCTGCCGGCACCGTTCTGACCAACAAGTATGCCGAAGGCTATCCCGGCAAGCGCTATTATGGTGGTTGCGGGGAAGTGGATAAGGTGGAGGAGCTTGCCAGACAGCGAGCTTGCCAGCTATTTGGTGCGGAGCATGCAAATGTACAGCCGCACTCCGGCGCATCTGCCAATCTTGCGGTATTTTTTGCTCTTTGTCAGCCGGGAGATACCGTGATGGGGATGAGTCTTGCGCATGGCGGACATCTATCTCATGGATCTCCGGTAAATATTTCCGGCAAGTATTTCCATATCGTTCCTTATGGTGTCGCCGCTGATACGCAGCAAATTGACTATGAAGAGATGGAGCGTATCGCGTTGGAGTGTCAGCCGAAAATGATTGTGGTCGGTGCCTCTGCGTATGCGAGAACCATTGATTTTCAGCGTTGCCGTGAAATTGCGGATCGTGTGGGTGCGAAGTTGATGGTGGATATGGCGCATATTGCAGGTTTAGTTGCTGCAGGACTTCATCCAAGCCCCGTTCCGTATGCCGATGTCGTGACGACTACAACGCATAAAACGTTGCGAGGTCCCCGTGGTGGTTTGATTCTTTGTAGAGAAGAATATGCAAAGGCAATCGATAAGGCGATCTTTCCGGGTATTCAGGGTGGTCCGCTGATGCATATCATCGCCGCAAAAGCGGTCGCCTTTGGTGAAGCATTGAAGCCTGATTTCAAAGCTTATCAACAGCAGATTATTAAAAATGCAAAGGCTTTCTGCGAACAGTTGAAGGAGGAAGGATTTGCCGTTGTCTCCGGCGGTACGGATAACCATCTGATTCTGCTGGATCTCCGTCCGTTTGGCATTACCGGACGTGAATATGAAGTACATTTGGATGAGGTGCATATTACCGCCAATAAAAATGCGATTCCCAATGATCCGGAGAAGCCTACGGTGACCAGCGGTCTGCGCGTCGGCACACCGGCGGTTACTTCCCGCGGTTTTGTCGAAGCTGATATGATCCGTGTTGCAAAACTGATGGGAATGGTCGCAAGAGACTTTGAGGGGACAAAAGAGCAGGTATTGGCGGAGGTCGATGCTTTGTGTAAGGCACATCCGATTTACGAATAATGCCAAAACTGTCCGCTATTCGTGCTGTGTCGCTGTTGACAAACCGGTCGCCACAGTGTATGATAGAGCTTATGGATTGAATGAAGTTTTTCCAGACCGTTTGTCATGAGAAGGAGTGTAAGGAATTATGATCGTAACACCGCAGTTTTTTGAAAAGGAAGGCGGCTATGAGCGCAGCTATGATCCGTTTTCCCGTCTTTTAAAGGATCGGATTATTCTTCTGTTTAACGAAGTGAACGATGACCTCGCCTGCACAATTATCGCGCAGATGCTGTATTTGGAAGCGGTAGATGCGCAGCGGGATATTTGCCTGTATATCAATTCTCCGGGCGGCTCGGTTTCTGCCGGTTTGGGGATATATGATACGATGCGGCATTTGAAGTGTGATGTTTCTACCATTTGCGTTGGACTTGCGGCAAGTATGGGTGCTTTTCTGCTTTCTGCCGGGACAAAAGGAAAGCGTTATGCACTTCCGAACAGCCAGATCATGATTCATCAAGTGCTTGGCGGTACACAGGGACAGGCAACGGATATTGAAATTGAGACGCGTCACATGCTGGATATCAAACAGCATTTGAATGCGATCATGGCATCTAATGTCGGCCGTCCGATTGAGGAGGTTACCCGTGATACGGAACGTAACAACTGGATGTTTCCGGACGAAGCGTTACAGTATGGCTTGATCGATCAGATATTGAAGGATTGAGGAATTCTCGTTTTCATTATAAAAGAGGTTCCGCTCGTTATTGAGCGGAACCTCTTTTTATCGGTAGCTTTATGCCTCGCTGGCAGTGGGGTCCTCAAGGGAGCCATCCCAACCAAATGTTGCAGTTTTATATATGTAATTTTCATTATAACTGTCATAATACTCGATGGAGACGCAACAGGTTTGGTTGACATTTGTGATTTCTGTACTCAGGTGGGGGAGTAGTGCAGCAAATTCTTGTTTGGATTTGGCTATATAGGCAATATTTGCTGCTGTATCCCAATCGTTGGAAAACTCGATCAATTCATGTGTGCTTTCCATATATGCGGTGATGTTGATATAAGTGGAAAGATAGGCGTCCATATCTCCCTCGGTAAATGCAGTGAGAAACTTCTTGACCTCCTCCTGATCGTCCTTATTCGTAGCATGAATGAACCCGTAGAGATCTGCTGCTTCTTCCTCTGAAAGCTCCCGGAATCCGAACAGGACATACGTTCGTTTATAGGAAGTCCCCCTGTTGATGAAAAAGCTCACGGTACTATAGTGTTGGTTATCCGGGGTTGCAGTTAAATAGGGGAGTATTTTTCGCAGCAGTTCTTTCTGTTCGGAAAGAGCGTTCGCATCCTCATAGATATAAGAACCGTAATAATTTTCTAAATTCAGGGAAAAACCATCAAAATATGTTCCGCTTTGAAAATCGATACCTAAATTCAAATAGAAATAGGAATCATCGTCGGATAGTAGGTCTTGATCGTATGCACCATTTAGGAAAGCATCTATTTTTTCTAAAAGCGCATTTTGTGCGTTTTCGAGAAGTGTATTGTAGTAAGCTATGGTTTTGGTAAAGCTTTCCGGAATACTATATTGAGACTGATAGCTTTTTGTGCCGTTGGAACCGATCAGTGTAATGTCGTATGAATACGAATTTTGAGAGGATCCAGAAGAATTCAGATTTTGATTTTTAAATGCAACCTTTTCCTCTGTATTCAGCGCTGCATATTCTTCGGAAAAGATGTTCCAAAGCTGGGATAACTCTGCATCCGTTGCACTGCTACAGTAATGGATGGAAAAGCTTTGAATTTCTTTCCGTTCAGGCAAACTGATGTAGGCGTTCTGATATTCTTCTGATGCCTGTATGATTTTGACCAATTCGTTATAATCGGAGTCACTAAAATCTATTTTACGTCCGATTTTACGACCGGAATTCAGTGTGATTTCCACGTATTGTGAGATGCTGTCAGTATACCAGTAGTTATCTTCTTCAATAGAATGAATGGTTTGTACCAACGCCTGAGAAACAATCTGTGCAGCTTCCCTATCAGGAATCTTAATTTCGCTTACTGCCGATGCTTCGTAGGTTGTTACTTCATCTGCAAAAAGATCATAGATCGAAGAATACTGATAAAGACGAATCGCGGAAATATCATCTGACTGGTATTTTCCTTCCAAAACCGTACTGCGTGTCAGATAGCAGCCACCGGTGAAAAGGAGCGAGCAGGCGACTAATATCAGAAGATAGGGAGTAGCACGAAGCATGGATCTGATGCTTTTCGTCGTAATTAATTCATACAGGAAATAGACGACAAGTGTGAGCAGAAGCAGAATCACGAAAACGGACAGATCTCCCTGAAGAAAGATACTTAGAGTGGTAAACAGTGCAAATGGAAGAGTGAAAGCGCAGCGATATACGTGCTGCAATACTTTGCCGGGGGCGCTTTTTCCGGCGCTTTCGCTTTTGCGATGGCAGTAACAGTAGGTAGCCAAAGCATAGAGTACCAACAGAACGATTACAGAGTAGATCCAAAGCGCAGCGTTTTGGAAAACAGAGGAATCGTAGAAGGAAGAGATGATCGCAGAAGGCAGCCAATACCGCATACTCAGGAAACGGAAAGGGGAATAGGTGATATCAAATAGTGGTACCAGTTCTTCTAATGCTTCTACCAAAATAATGCCGATGATACGTAAAAGAAATAGAAGAATAGCGGATACTGAAATGTTGGAAGTAGTTGTGCCGGTCAGTGTCATTGCAAGCAGAATGAAACTGCCGATGTAAAAAGCGGTAGCTGCGTATACGCCAAAGATCAATGGCATGACACTGAACGCGAATGTCGTGTATGGGCAGATGAACCAGAGAATTCCGGTCAAAACCGTGGAAATCAGGATGATTCCCCAGATCCAAGTATAAATTGCGGAGAGAAAGGAAAACAGAACGCAGCTTCTTTTGTAGGGGATCGCGTGATAAAAGTCCGATTCATTCCGTTTATTTAGGAAAGAATACATGGAAAGGAAAAAGAACGGTGTCAAAAAGAGAACCAGAATCATCGGAATCGCAAAGTCAGATGCCGTCTTGACAGTGCTGGCAATGCCGACATTGCTATCTTCCGCTATGACAACCCTACTGCCTTCGATGAGGGAAGCAATTGGAGGAATAGCGTTGGCGACAATGACTACGATGGCGGTGATGATTCCTACCAAGCGGATTTTTTTCAATCCTTCCAGATAAAGTTTGAAGTTGAAAAAGTATTTCATCTTGACATTCCTCCCTTACATCAGGATCTCTTTGAAAGCATAACCGAGTGCTTCCATTTCGTAAATAAAAACTTCTTCCAAGCTCAAGGGCAGGATGTCCAACACCAGCGGATTCATCTGTTGTAATTGTTCTTTGATGTCTTCACGGTCGCCGCGTACGATAAAGGTTGCGACAGAGCCTTTTTGCATGTATTCCAGCATGTCAATGCCATGAAAACGCTCCTTGCCATATGAATCCCGGAATGCGATCTGCACTTTGAAAAGGGATGTTTTGAGATTCTGGATATCGCTTTCAAAGATGATACCGCCCTTGTGGAGCAGCGCCAACTGATCACAGGTGTCTTCCAATTCGCGTAGTGAATGGGAAGTAATGATTGTTGTTGTCTTGCGCTCCAGTACATCATTGTAAATGACGGTTTTGACCAGATTCCGAATGACGGGATCCAATCCGTCAAATGTTTCGTCAAAGAAAAGGTATCGCGGGGATGTTGCCAAAGCGAGGATGGTAGCAGCCTGACGGCGCATCCCTTTGGAAAAGGTATTGATATTTGCACTGGGATTTAATCCGAACGTTTTGGTCAGATTTTCATACCTCTCAAAAGAAAAGGTATCATAGATTGCATGATAGAAGTTCGCCATCCGATTCATAGAGGATTGCGGCAGGAAGTACAGATCATCCGGAACATAAACGATTTGCTTTTTCATATCCGGATTTTCATAGATGGGCACACCATCGATATCAATGGTCCCCTCCATTGGACGGTATACGCCGCTGATCAGACGCAGGAAAGTCGATTTACCCGCGCCGTTGCTTCCGACTAAACCGTAGATACAGCCGTCTGGAATTTTGCAATTCAAATGATTCAGGGCGGTGAAATTTTCAAATTTCATCGTCACATTTTCCGCATGGATCATTTCTCGTTCTCCTTTTGTGTATGGTTTTGGTATACCTGATGGATCCAGGATAGGATTTCATCTTCGCTGATACTGGCTTTTGCCAGCTTTTCCGCTGCGTCGAGCAGGTTCTTTTGCTCTGCCGTGACTGTCATGCTGCGGATCCGTTCGGTAGCGCCTGCTGCGACAAAGTATCCTTTTCCGACGGCAGCAGATAGGATGCCTAGCCTTTCCAGTTCTAAGTAAGACTTAGAGACTGTATTCGGATTGGTTCCTACCTCAACAGAAAGCTCGCGGATCGAGGGAATCTGTTCTCCTTCCTTGAACAAGCCGAGCGAGATATTATTTTGGATTCCATCAATAATCTGCTGGTAAATAGGGACTCTGGAATAGATATCAATGGAAAGCATGAGCGAAAACCTCCTCTCCAAACTGTCCTAACACAGATAGTACAGATGGAATATAACACACCTGAGGACATTTGTCAAGAGCATTTTTAAAAAAAGATAAGAAAACTTTATCAGGAACTGAAAAAGGGGACAAAAAAGAGCGATCCGAGTCGATCGCTCTTGCTTCTATGGGTTAGAGATCCATCAGACCGTCCTGAATCTCCTGATAGAACTGCGTAAAGCCAAAATCCGCGATGGTCAATCCGATTGAAGGGGATTCCAGCAGCTTATTTGCCTGATACAAAAATTGATCCATTGCCTCTTTGCAAAGCTCGTTGACACGTTTGGTAAGAGTAGGTGTTAGATTGACAGAACCGGTGTCAGTAAATTTGAGATTGGCAATCGTAATATCATCTACCGTATATGCCGCTGCGTTCAAAGTGCCGCTTGCCTTCCCACTGAGTTGTTCCAAAGTGGCGTTGCCGGTAAACTGGTAATTTTCGGAAATGGCGGAGAAGGGAAGTTCGATATCAATTACCATACCGTTATCAGTCACAGCATGTCCGCGTAAAACCAGTACCGTGTTGACCGTGACAAAAGAGATATCTGCTGTACCGGCAAATCCTGCGATGCTTCCGTTGTATTGGGTAGAAATAGCTCCTTGTGAAGCGATTGCCGCCTTGACTTTGGCGATGTTAGGGTTTTCCGTTTCGCTGCCAATGGTGTAGGTACCGAGTACATGGCGCTTCAGCATCATATAGTCTTTCGCATTAATGGAGCCATCTCCGTTGATATCGGCAACCAGCTGCTGCGCTTTACTTAATGTGTAGGTACCGAGTACATGCCGTTTCAGCATCATATAGTCTTTTGCGTTGATACTTCCGTCATCATTCACGTCTCCCAGCTTGGCACTGTCAGCCAAAACGCCGACGGTTAACAGGACTGTGGAAAGCAGTACTGCAATCGCTAAAAAGATGGGTATCAATGTTTTTGCTTTCATATGCTTTCTCCTCTTGATTTTTTTGGGGTCACATGATATTATTATTATACCTATTTTAAACGAAAATTCAATAGGAATGTTGGGATATTTTTTTGTATTTTTTTCAAATGTGTTTTTAGGGAGGCGGAAAGGCGTGAGAAACAGCAGACTGCAAAGAATTATCGTATCGTTTTGGGCTGTATTGCTTGTGTTTTCTTTTTTGGCAATGAATCTGTTTAGAGATGCGGCTTTCGTATCTGCAGAAGAAACTGACGTGTTTGTTTATCATGGTGCATCCTATCGTCGTTCGGTGGATGTTCCGGCAATTTATCTTGTTGGAGTAAGTGGCGTGAATGTCACAAACTATGTATCCTGCACGGTTGTCGCGCTGGACGCGGCCGGTGGCGCCATGAAGGAGGTGGTAGATGAAAATGCTTTGATCCGAATCCGCGGAAACTCTACTTCGAGCGGAGCAAAAAAGCCGTTTAATATCAAATTCAGTTCTAAGATAGACCTGTTCGGTATGGGAAAAGGAAAAAAATATTGCCTGATTGCGAACTTATTTGACCCCACGCTATTACGCAATCATCTCGCTTTCGAGTTTGCAAAATCGATTGGTCTCGCTTATACACCGGATTCCATGTTAGTTGATGTTTACTTAAACGGTCGTTATCAGGGATGTTACCAGCTTTGTGAGGCGATTTCGGATGATAAGGCACGTGTGGATATCGATTGCGATAATGGTGACTTTATTTTGGAACGTGATGCACGTACCGATGTTGGTACTACCTATTTCACAAGTATGCTGGGCATACGTTTTGGGATCAATGAACCGGACGATACCACCGCAGAGCAGGCGAAGGCAATTCGAAATACGGTCATGGAGGCGGAAGAAGCGCTTATCAGTGCGGATTATGAGATGGTAAAACGGTATTTTGATATCTCTTCTCTGATTGATGAATACATTTGCTTGGAACTTTTCAAGAATGTTGATATTGACTGTGCTTCTACCCGATTTTACTGTAAAGACGGACTGCTTTATGGAGGACCTGTTTGGGACTTTGATCTTTCTGCCGGCAACTGCTCTTCCATTTACTATGTTGCCTACAATGGCGTCGACAGTACAAAGGGCATTTGGTGCGATTGTCTGTGGTTTCGGTATTTACTGCGTTACGAAGAATTCCGGAAGGATTTGTATCTTCGGTATTTGGAGCTTCAGGATGCTATCATCAATTTATATGCGGATAATATACTGGGTAACAATCGGATCGACTGTGAGGTACAAAAGGCAGAAACCTCTATCAAACGCAATTTTTCAGAGGCAGGGTGGAATCCCGGTATAACTTATTGCGAATATATGCGGATTCCGGAATCAACGTATGAAAGCAATCTGGAGTACTTGCGTACTTGGCTTCGACGTCGCAATGAATGGCTGCTTCAGGAATGGAAGCTGGAATCGCTTGTTGCGCCCCTTCCGAAGGCTTCTTCTCTTTTTTATTCGGAGGGGTACCTTTGCGGATTTAGTCCGGAGACGCCGGTTGCAGAACTTTCTGACCTATTTTTGCTTCCTGTTATTAGCAGCGCCAAAGGCGAATTTCTTGCAACCGGGGATTTCATACGCGGAATGGGCGCTTCTTATGTCATCGTTGTAGAAGGAGATTTGAACGGAGACGGCATACTTTCTGCAGTTGATTATCTGATCCTGAAGCAGATCCTGCGCGGAACTTATCAACCGGAGGCAGCATTTTATCTTGCCGCTTGCTTTAACGGCGAGCAGCCGGCGGAAGCGGGCTGTGAACGCCTAAAGCAGGCTTGCACAAATCCAACCGCATAATAAAGGAAACCATAAAAATATGAGGGAGGCGCATGGGCGCCTCCCTCGTATTTCAGGACATGGGAATCCAGTGCTGCCGATTACATCTTTTGGAGACGTGCGAGCTCGTCGTCGTACTCTTTCTGTAAAGCAGTGGGCAGCTTTTCACCGATTTTTGTGGTGTAGAATTCTTTAATGTTGGCAAAATCTTCCAGCCAAGCATCTTTATCAACGGTCAGAATGCTCTTCAGATCGTCAATACCGAATTTGTGGCCTTTGCTGATCTCGTAGTCAAGTCCTTCGAGGTTGATATCTTCTGCCTTCGGAATATAGCCGATCGGCGTTTCAACCGCATCGACGGTTCCTTCGCATCTCTTGAGGATCCATTCCAGTACGCGGAAGTTGTCTCCAAAGCCCGGCCACATGAAGTTGCCTTCTTCATCAAGTCTGAACCAGTTGACGTGGAAAATCTTCGGAACGACGTCCGCAATGTTTTCCATATCGAGCCAGTGCTGGAAATAGTCACCCATCGCATAGCCGCAGAATGGAATCATTGCCATCGGATCGCGGCGAACAACGCCAACTGCGCCGGAAGCTGCTGCGGTCGTCTCTGATGCCATAATGGAGCCGACAAAAGTGCCGTGTGTCCAGTCAAAGGATTGATACACCAGAGGAGCGGTCTTTGCACGGCGACCGCCGAAGATGATAGCTGTCAAGGGAACGCCGGCAGGATTGTCAAATTCCTTGGAGACACAGGGGCAGTTTTTAGCCGGAGCAGTGAAACGGGAGTTCGGGTGAGCGCCGGCAGTCTGTACCTTATTTGCCTTGTCGTACTTAGTGTAGTCCCACTTTTCGCCTCTCCAGTTCAACGCGTTCTTCGGCGGATCGTTGTTCAGACCTTCCCACCAAACGGTGTTGTCATCCAAATTGTGCGCGACATTGGTGAAAATTGTTCCCTGCATTGTAGATGCAAGTGCGTTCGGATTAGAGTGTACGTTGGTACCGGGGGCGACACCGAAGAAGCCGTTTTCCGGGTTGCATGCCCACAGTCTTCCATCCGGACCTCTGCGGATCCATGCGATGTCATCGCCGACGCACCAGACCTTGTATCCTTTTGCGCGGTAGGATTCCGGAGGAATCAGCATGGCAAGGTTGGTCTTGCCGCAGGCAGACGGGAATGCAGCGGAGATATATTTGATCTCACCCTGCGGATTTTCAATGCCAAGGATCAGCATATGCTCTGCCATCCAGCCTTCATTCTTGCCTAGATAGGAAGCGATGCGAAGAGCGAAGCACTTTTTGCCCAGCAGAACGTTTCCGCCGTAGCCAGAGTTGATGGACCAAATGGTGTTGTCTTCCGGGAAATGGCAGATATAACGCTCATTCTCGTCCATGTTGGCTCTTGCGTGCAAACCTTTGATGAAATCGCCATCTGTACCCATGGCTTCCAGAACATTGAGACCGACGCGCGTCATAATAATCATGTTCAGCACGACGTAAATGGAATCCGTCAATTCGATTCCGTTCTTCGCGAAATCAGAGCCAACCACGGACATGGAGTACGGAATAACATACATGGTTTTTCCGGTATAAGAGCCCTTGTAAAGTTTGGTCAGCTTTGCGTAGCACTCAGTCGGATCCATCCAGTTGTTGGTGTTGCCTGCATCCTCTTTTTTTCGGGAGCAGATAAAGGTCCTGCCTTCTACGCGGGCGACGTCGTTGACAGCGGTTCTGTGCAGATAGCAGCCGGGCAGTTTCTCCTGATTGAGCTTGAAGAGCTCTCCGGTTGCACATGCTTCAGCACGAAGTTTTTCTGCCTGCTCTTCGGAGCCGTCGATCAGAACGACATCCTTCGGGTTGACAAGCGCGATCATTTCATCGATCCACGCGTTGACTTTGGCATTTTTAATGCCGAGATTGTTGTTCATATGTTTCCTCCTGTGAACAAAGTGATTCTATCTTTTTCTTTTTTTATCAGGTTACTGAGAGCGGCAAAACGGTTGAGGGATAGTGCTTCTCCTCGGATATCTGTGGGTAAATTGCATTCCATGAGCATCGCCTGTATTGTTTCCTTGCTTAAGAACGGAAAGTAGGAATGCAAAGCATTGCAAAGCGTTTTGCGTCGCTGTAGGAAAGCTGCCTTGATGAGCGCGAATAGGAGTTCTTCCTCCTGTACTTCTACCGGTGGCTTTTTATAAAGATCCAACCGGATCACCGCGCTGTCCACCTTTGGCTTGGGAGAAAAATTGCCGGCAGTGACATGAAACAGACGCTTGACAGAGGCATAGTAATGAACCGATACCGTAATGGCACCGTAACCGATCTCTCCGCTTTTCGCACAGAGCCGCTCTGCGACTTCTTTTTGTACCATCACCGTAATACTTCGGAATCCATACTTACCTTCTAACAGTTTCATCAGAATCGGTGTCGTGATGTAATAGGGAAGGTTCGCACAGACACAAACAGGCATGTTATGAAAGTGTTGCTCCAACAGCTGAGAAAGATCTGTTTTCATAATATCCTGTTCAATCAGCGTGATATTCGGGTATGACTGAAAACGCTCATTGAGCGGTTGAATTAGGTCATGGTCTATTTCTACTGCAACCACTTTTGCAGCGATTGGCGCTAATTCCATTGTCAAGGCACCGAGTCCCGGACCGATTTCCAATACGCCGCATTCGCTTCCAATTTCGCTTTCGCGTACGATGCGGGCAGGGATCGCAGGATTGGTCAAAAAATTTTGACCGTATTGTTTTTTCTTGTGAAAGGATTCGTTCATTCTTGATCTATGACCGACAGAAACTTTGCGTTTCCATCTATCGCAAATTGAGCGTGCGGGACTGATGAATCAAAATAGATGCTGTCGCCCGCAGCCAGCTCTATTGTTTTTTGACCGAATGTGAGACCGATTTTCCCTTCCAAAACATAGTTGAATTCCTGCCCATCGTGTTCGAACAGCTTCGGATTCCGATCAGCAGGGGAAAGTGAAACAATCATCGGCTCTTTGTCTCTTCCAACGTAATTATAAGCGAGTGCCTCAAATTCATAACCTTCATGCTGCGGAACGGAAACGCCATGTCCTTTGCGTGTGACGCTGTACTTCGTCATGCGCGGTGCCTCGCCGCAAAGAAGCTCTGTTGCATCGACATCGAGGACATGAGCGGTAGCGTAAAGGATACTGATCGGAATATCTGTTTGTCCGATTTCATATCTGCGGTAATCATCCAGAGGAATGCCGATTTTGATCGCAACTTCTTCCGGTTTTAAACCGACCGCTTCGCGCAAATAAGCAATTCTGTCTGCAATTTCCTGAACCTGATCGCTGAACCCCATTACGCTTCAGCCTTTCTGTTCCCGGTTTTGGAAATGCCCTCCCAAAGCCCGGAAAGGTAAGTAGCGCCAAGCGCACGGTCGTACAGACCGTATCCCGCTTTTCCTTCCTCTCCCCAAATCATGCGACCGTGGTCTGGACGGAGATATCCATCAAATCCGGATTTTACCAGTGCGGAAAGAACACCGTAGATATCCAGAGAGCCGCAGCAGGTCGGATGAGCAGTTTCATTAAAATCCTTGCTTCCCTCCAACCGGATGTTGCGCGCATGAACGAAATGGATTCTGCCCATGCTGCTGTATTTTTCGGTCAGGTGAACGACATCATTTTCACGGGAAGCACCGAGAGATCCGGTACATAACGTCAACCCGTGATAGATGGAAGGGTGCAATCCAAATAGGCGGTCAAGATTTTTTTCTCCTGTTATAATACGTGGCAAGCCGAAAATGCCCCAAGGCGGATCATCCGGATGAATGGCCATTCTGACATCTGTTTGTTCGCAGACGGGGATGACCGCATCTAAAAAATATTGCAGATTTTGAAACAGCTTGTCCTCTGTTATGCCGTGATATTCATCCAGCAAGCGGTTCAACCCGTCCTTGGTATAGCTTTCGTCCCAACCGGGAAGAGAAAGCTCACCGGAGCGTGGATCCATAGCGAGCACCTGCTCATCGCGGTAAATCAATGAGGTGGAACCGTCCGGATTACGATGCCTCAGTTCACTTCGCAGCCAATCAAATACAGGCATAAAGTTATAGCAGATACACTTGACGCCGACCTCACTGAGTCTGCGGATGTTTTCACAGTAGGCATCAATATATCCATCCCGCGTGGGTTTTCCCAGCTTGATATCTTCATGAACCGGAACGCTTTCGACGCATTCGAATGCAAGATTGTGCTTATTTGCGAGCTGTTTCAGAAGCGAAATGCTTTCACGGCTCCAAACACTGCCCGGCGGTACATCGTAAACTGCGGATACGATTCCGTGCATAGTCGGAATCTGGGAAATATATTCCAGGGGAATGCTGTCCTGCGGTCCGTACCAACGAAATGATAACTTCATGACGACTCCTCTCTGCCAAGTACGATGTACATATAATGGCAGCCTAAAAATACCAATTCTATTATAGCATGGAAATCCGATAAGTCAAGTAAAAAAACTTTGAATTTTCTTCCTGCGCGGCAGGTTTTTACAAGGAGAGATTTTTTAGATTCTCCGTAATCCGTTTTCTTCCCCGCCAGGAGAATGCATAGCGGGAAAATTCTTCCTCACTCATCGCTTCGATTTCTTCAAAAGTAAATGCTCCGTGGCGGTGCTTCAGAAAGAACGGGACCTCGGTGAAGGAACGGTGGAGATTATAGGGACAGACTTCCTGACATTTGTCGCATCCCCATGCGATATTCAGTTCACGTAGGAGATGAAGTTCCTCCTCCGATAACCTTTTCTTTTGGGAAAGTGCGGAAATACAGCGTTCCGGTAGGATGCCTGTTTCGGTCACTGCATTGCCGGGACAGGCTTCGAGGCAGGCGCCACAGTGGTTACAGTAGCTGATTTCCTGTGCCGTACAGTTGATTTGCAAATCGGTAAGCAGTGAACCGATAAAGACATAACTCCCGTAAACGGGGTTCAGAAGCAGGGAATTACAGCCGATTACGCCAAGACCGGCTTTGGCAGCAGCCTCCTTTTCATTGATGGGAGAGTGATCGGCAAATCCCCAAAAATGATGTTTGGGAAACCGGATTTCCAATTCTGGAAGGAGCCTCTCGTACAATTCTTTGTAGAAGCGATGATAATCATAAATACGGGCGTAAGCAGAAACACCGTCCTGGTAAACAATTCCGTCATCATAGGGAGCGAGCAGCAAAATAACGCTTTTGGCATCCGGCGGGACCAGTCGTGGTTGCAGAATGCTGGTTTCAGAAAAGGGAAGGAAACCGACTTCCGTCAGAGACTCCTTTTTTAGTAGTGCGAGGATTTGCTTTTTATTTTCGGTATCGTCGTTGAGCATCATAATAACTCCAAAAAAGAGACGGTGCTGCCAAGGCAGCACCGTCGGAAATCAATCGGAGATATAAGGAATCAGTGCAACATGTCTTGCACGCTTGACCGCTAAGGTAAGCTGTCTCTGATGCATTGCGCAGGTGCCGGTTACTCTACGGGGGAGAATCTTGGCACGCTCGGAAAGATTTTTCTTAAGACGGGGAATGTCCTTATAATCGATCAAGGTGATCTTATCCGCACAGAAGATGCAAACTTTTTTTCTTCTTCTGTTGCGCATCATCGGTTTATTTTCCCTTGGCTCTCTTGCCTCGCCTGCGGGAGACGCAGCGGGGGCAGCGGGAGCGGCAGGGGTTTGTTCAACAACCTGTTCGTTCTGCTGGTTATCCAAAATGGTAGCCTCCTTTAAATTAGAATGGAAGTTCGTCGTCCGCAGACAAATCCTCAAAGCCGGAATCCGGACCCGAACTATAGGTAGGCGGTGCGTCATTGGGAAGTGGCGTCGGGGCAGTATAACCGCCATCGGAATTCTTGCTGCCGACAAAAGTGACTTCATCGGCGATCACTTCCGTTGCATATCGTTTCTGCCCGTTGTTGTCAGTCCATGTTCTGGTCTGCAACTGACCGCAAACCAAAATCGGCTTGCCCTTGTTAAAATAGCGCGTGACGAATTCTGCCTGCTGCCTCCAAGCAACAATGTCGAAAAAATCCGTCTGCGGCTGTTCGCCTTGCTTGGAAAAACGACGTCCCACAGCGATGCGAAAGGAAGTGACGGAGACACCGCTCGCTGTCTTTTTCAGTTCGGGATCCGCAACCAAATTGCCGATCAGAATCACTTTGTTAAAGGATGCCATGGTCTGTACTCTTCCTTTCAATATCAAAATTCTGTGTATTTACGCTTCGCAAGCCAAGACGAGAGAACGAAGAATGCCGTCGGTGATATTAAAAATTCTGGTCAACTCAGCCGGGAAATCATGCGCCGACTTGAAGCGGACAAGAACGTAATACGCCTCGTTCAGATCTTCGATGGGGTACGCCAGCTTCCGGACACCCCACTCGTTCACACTTTCCGTTTCCGCATGAACGGCAATCAGATCCGTGAACTTGGCAACCAACGCTTTAACAGCATCTTCGCCGAGTGAGTTATTGACCAAAAACATGGTTTCGTACAATTTTTTCTGCTCCATCTCGTGACACCTCCTTATGGACTTTTGACCATGTTAGTACATGGTAAGGAGAAAACTGAAAAGTTTTCATGCAGATTTATTATAGCACCGTTTGCCGGGCTTGTCAAGTATTTTCTGCAAACTGTATAAGAAAAACTGTGTGTTACAGCGCTGATGATTTCCGGATACAGGGTTGATTTAAAAGCGCTTCTGTGTTATAATAACAACATTCGAAGAAAGAGAAACGAGGGAACGCCTGTGGTGCTAATTATAGCGGAAAAACCCAGTCTTGCACGTAATATCGCTTCCGCAATCGGAGAACTGAAGCGCCGCGACGGGTACTTGGAGGGGGAAGGGTATCTGATTACTTGGGCGTTCGGTCATCTGTTTTCCCTTTGCGATATTGAGGAATATGGTCCGGGCAAAGAGGGAGGCTCGCGCTGGACGATGGAAAACCTTCCCTGCTTTCCAAAGGAATTTCGCTTTGAACTGAGAAAAGGAGAAGATAAAAAGACTGCAGACGCCGGTGTGAAAAAGCAATTCGGTATTATTACTTCGCTCTGTCTGCGGAAAGATGTGGATACCATTGTGAACGCTGGAGACTCGGACCGAGAGGGAGAAATCATTGTCCGTCTGTGTATTTCTCATACCGGTGTAAAAGGAAAACCGCTAAAGCGGCTTTGGCTTCCGGATCAGACGCCTCAAACTGTACGCGCAGCATTGGCTGATTTGAAAGAGGAAAGTGAGTACGATTCGTTGGCAGATGAAGGGTTTGCGCGTACCTATATCGATTGGCTTTACGGGGTAAATCTGACAAGGTATGCGACCTTACGCACCGGAACTTTGCTACGCGTCGGTCGGGTGATTGTCCCGATTGTCAAGGCGATTTATGAGCGGGATATGGCGATCCGACGGTTTGTCCCCGGAAAATATCTTGCTGTCGTCAGTAAGGAGCAGACCAACGGAGAGACGGTGGAATTGGTCTCCAAGCGGAAATTCGAGCTGTCAGAGGCGGAAAAGGCGAATGTACTTTGTAAGCGATATAATGATACCGGTGCCTCAGTTATCGCTGTCAAAAGAAAAAAGGATACTCTTTCTCCGGGAAAGCTGTATTCGTTATCCAAATTGCAAAATGTGCTCGGCAAAAAATATAAGATGTCCATGAAGGATTCTCTGGAAATCATTCAGAAGCTTTATGAGGACGGTTATTTGACTTACCCGCGTACCAATTCTGAGTATCTTGCGACTGCAGAGAAAGAAAAGGTGCAGTCCATTTTAGGGGCGTGCCGGAAACTGGGATATCCTGTAAAGTTTAAGGATAAAAAAACCATTTTTGACGACAGTAAGATTGAATCTCATTCTGCGTTGACACCGACTTATAAAATCCCTTCGAAGGATGCGCTTACCGAACGGGAAGCACAGGTGTATTCCACGGTGTTCCGACGCTTCATAGCAGTCTTCTGCGAAGAGGATTGTATGGTTTCCAAAACGGAGATTACGGTCGCTGTAGGAGAACTGGAGTCGTTCACGCTGAAAGGGATGGTAATCCTGCAGCCCGGCTGGACGAAATACGAGGATCGAAGCCAAAAAGATAAAGTGCTTCCCGCATTGGAAAAGGGGGATGTCGTGCAGATCGATTTCCGTCCGGTAGAAAAGGAAACCTCACCGCCGCGTCATTATACGATTGAAACACTCAATCAGTACCTGAAGAACCCTTTTCGTGAGGAAAAGACGGCGGCAAAGGAAGCAGCTGACGATCCGGAAAATGAAGATGATACTGAGGAGTACCGTGCCATATTCGAAGGATTGGAGCTGGGAACCGAAGCTACCCGAACCGGGATTATTGATAATGCGCGAAACAGCGGCTATATCGCGTTGAAAAAGGATGTATACACCATTCTGCCCGGCGGTGAGTTTCTTGTGGAATCACTGGAACAGATGGGTATTGTGATGGATAAATATAAGACAAGCGAGATGGGACGTGCGCTTAAGGACGTTTACCGCGGCAGGATAACGGTTTCAGAAAGCGTTCGCCTTGCACAGGAGAAAATTTCTGCCGCTTTTCACGCCTGTGATGCGGAAAAGGATACCGGTTATTTCGGAGATGTGCTGGGCGCCTGTCCGCTTTGCGGGAAAGCGGTTCGCCGCATGCGCAGCTTTTACGGCTGTTCCGGTTATCGGGAGGGCTGTAAATTTACAGTTAATACTTATATTTGCGGCAAAGCTATTTCTGTATCCAATATGCAAAAGCTATTGGCAAACGGGTCAACCGATTTGATTGAAGGCTTTATTTCCAAGAAGAGCCAGCAGCCATTTTCTGCCGCCTTGCGTCTTGAAGAGAACGGAAAGGTAGTCTTTGCCTTTCCGGAATCCCGGCCGCAAATCAAAAAGCTTTCCGCTGCAGTTGGGTGTCCGCTTTGCGGAAAACCGATCGTAAAAGGGAAAACCGCATACGGATGTTCGGACTGGAAAAACGGTTGCCGTTTCCGCCTGCCATTTGAAAAGGACGGGCATATTCTGACCGATCGGGAGGCATCGTCTTTGCTTGCCGAAATAAAAGGTGAACTGGTATGAAACTGAAACGAGCCCTTTGCTGCTGCATTATCGTTCTGCTGCTTTTCCCTTTGATATGCACTTTCCGCGTATCCGCCTCCTTTTCCATGCCGGAGGTTTTGGACGGCGTGGAAAATCTTTGTCTTTCTTATACGTTCAACCCAACTGCGGCTGATTACGGCAGACAGACCGAAGCATATTTTTTACCGTATGTCGGGTATTGTCAAAGTAACGGGGCGTACACGGACTCTTTTATGGACAGTTATCTGTTTTTGCCCCATGTGACATACGGTCCGTCCGGTGGGACGATGTATCGAAGTGAAACGCCGGCGATCGCTTCCGACTGGAATGCGTATGTTATCGATCTGTTTAAACGCGGATATAATGTGGATGCGTTGAACAGTGCTGTGGAAACGGTAGGAGATCTTTTGGGAAATCCGGAGCTTTCTGTCAGCGTGTTCTTTACCTGCCTGTACCCGAAAAAAGGACAGATGGATTTTGGATCCCTTGGCGGAACCGCATTGAATTTTACCAATCTGGAGGATCGCAAAAAGGCAGTTCGCTGGATGGTGGATGAGCAGTTATCACTCTTTCAGTCTGGAAGGTATTCCCATTTGCAGTTGCGCGGCTTTTATTGGTTTGAGGAGGATCTGCTCACGTGGGATCCGGAGGAGATTGAGCTGGTACGTTATTTTAACGACTATGTTCATTCTCTTGGCTATAAAACCATTTGGATTCCGTACTATTGTGCTTCCGGGTGGCAGTATTGGAAGCAATACGGTTTTGATGTTGCCTGTATGCAGCCGAACCTGATGTGGAGCAGCGAATATCTTCCGAACCGTGTCTCTGACTGTATTGAAAAAATTGAGGCATACGGCATGTGCATGGAAATGGAGATGGATTGGAATGCGACATCTTGGAAGCAGGGATTTTATTTTTCCTATCTGCGGGAGGGAATTCGTTCCGGCGTCTCCGAGGCAATCAAGATGTATTATCAGGGCGGCGCACCCGGCACACTGTATTATGCCTGTTATTCTTCGGAAGCAAGTGCCCGCGCGGTGTATGATCTGACTTATCGGTACGCAAAGGGGCTGCTGACCGAAGAGGAGGTCCAGCCGGTCGGTTTTTCGATTCAACTGCCGGAGGAGTATCGCATGGTATCTGTCGGCAAACCCTATACTGCGACAGTTGCTTACACCGGAGACGGCTCTCTTGAATATCAGGATGTGGATGGCACGGAACTGACAAACGGCGTGTTGGTCGGTGATATACTGTCTACAGAATGGCATGGCTTTCATGTGAGCCGGCAGGAGGCGGACGGCGGCTTTTCTATCACTTTGGATCTTGGAAAAACCATGCATCGGTTGGCGTTCTTCGGACTGATTTTTGGGAGGGATCTTTCCTGTGGGATCGATCTGCCGAGGGATATTTATATCTGGGTTTCCGAAGACGGCAATTCCTTCCGTCAAATCGGAACGATCAAGGATGGAACCTGTGATTATGGTTGGGAGCAGGTCACGTTGGAAACTGAAGGAATCTCCGCACGCTATATTCGTGCCACCTTCTCAAAAGGGGATGTAAACTTTGTCTTCTGCTCAGAATTTTTGGTCGGACAAGAGAAGTATCTCGCAGGAGATTTGGATGAAGACGGCATTCTTTCAGCTTATGATGCCGTACTGATGCTTCAATATTTTGCCGGGGAAGTAACCGCAGATTGTGCACTGGTGGATATCAATGAGGACGGTTCGGTTGGAGCGGAGGATAGCGTTTTTCTGCTGCAATACCTTGCCGGAATGGATCCTGCATACCCATGAAAAGGAATGGAAAATGGTTATGAATAAGAATTGGGAAGAGAAAAAAAATCTGCCGGTTTTTCCGCC
The DNA here is from genome assembly GCA_964549435.1 of uncultured Ruminococcus sp. Classification (GTDB taxonomy): domain Bacteria; phylum Bacillota; class Clostridia; order Oscillospirales; family CAG-382; genus Coliplasma. The sequence continues at coordinate 7,598 of CAZJVB010000013.1, read as the reverse complement.
GCCTCCGGCGGAGGCGGTTTCCGCGCTGCTTTCGTGGTACCGTTCCGCTGCGCGGGAATTGCCTTGGCGCATGGAGATCACTCCTTACCGTGTTTGGGTTTCGGAAATTATGCTGCAGCAAACGCGGGTGGAAGCGGTCAAACCTTACTTTTATCGGTTTCTGGAGGCTTTTCCGGATGTTCCGTCGCTGGCAGAAGCAGAGGACAGCCACCTGCTCAAATTGTGGGAGGGGCTTGGATATTATAGCCGTGCGCGCAATTTGAAAAGGGCAGCAGAGATTTTGGTTGAGCGATATAGCGGGACGCTTCCGCCGGATGTATCCGAATTACAGAAGCTTCCGGGAATCGGAAGCTATACTGCGGGTGCGATCGCTTCCATCGCGTATGGAATTCCTGCGCCGGCGGTTGATGGAAACGTTCTGCGTGTGCTTTCACGTTTGACCGGCTGTGACGCAGATATTCTTCTGCAGTCAACCCGCCGCGCAGCAGAGGAAACCGTTTTACAGATGTGTCCGGTGGAGTGTCCCGGTGATTTCACACAAGCGATGATCGAAATCGGTGCGTTGGTCTGCGTGCCGAATGGAGAGGCAAAATGTACTGTTTGTCCGCTTGGCCCGTGGTGTTATGCGGAACACCATGGTTTGGTGGATCGTTTGCCGGTCCGTTCAAAGAAAGCGCCGCGCCGAATCGAAAACCGGACGGTCCTGCTTTTGCGGGAAGGGGATCGGTATTTGATCCGTCGCCGTCCGTCAAAAGGACTTCTGGCAGGATTATATGAGTTGCCGAATGAGCTGGGCTGTATGGAGCGTGAGCAAGCGATTGCATTTGCCCGCAAAAACGGATTTCAGCCGCTGCATACCGAACCGTTGCCCTCTGCGGCACATATTTTCACCCATGTCGAATGGCATATGACAGCTTGGCTGATGACCGGATATTTTGAAGAACAGGGGGAACAGGTAATGGCAAGCAGGGAAGAACTTTCCGAAGTTTATGCGATTCCGTCAGCCTTTTCTGCGTATATGAAAGAGATCAGGGAGAAGCGATCGGAATGACCAAGCAAGAGGTGTTGCGCCAGTACTTCGGTTATTTTTCATTCCGTCCCGGGCAGGAGCAGATTATCGACCGATTGTTGGCGGGAATGGATGTGCTTTGTGTCATGCCGACCGGAGCGGGCAAGTCCATCTGTTATCAGGTTCCCGCGTTGATGAAAGAGGGCGTTGCATTTGTCATTTCTCCGCTGATTTCTCTAATGAAGGATCAGGTCGGCGCGCTGGTTCAGAATGGCGTTCGCGCCGCTTATCTCAACAGCTCACTTTCTGCCGCACAGCAAAGCCGCGTTCTTTCAGAGATAGCAAGCGGGGGATATCGTATAGTTTATGTCACACCGGAGCGATTGGAGACAGAAAAATTCCGGAAATTTTGTATGGGGCTTCCTATTTCCCTGTTTGCGGTGGATGAAGCGCATTGTGTTTCCCAATGGGGACAGGATTTTCGTCCAAGCTACCTGCAAATCAGAGAGTTTATCAGATCGCTTCCCGCTCGCCCGCCGGTGGCAGCATTCACAGCAACAGCGACCGCGCGCGTTAAAAAGGATATTGCGGAATTGCTGGAATTGCAATGTCCCTTTCAGGTTACTACCGGCTTTGATCGCCCAAATCTATTTTTCAATGTTCGTACTCCGGTGGATAAGGATGAGGAGTTGCTCTCCTTCCTTATCGAGAGAAAAGAACAGCACGGAATTGTCTACTGCGCGACTCGTAAGAGTGTAGAAGAGGTTTGCGAATTTCTGTGCGATCATGGGATTTCTGCGACCGATTATCATGCCGGTTTAACTGTGGAGGAACGGCAGCGGAATCAGGACGACTTCCTTTTTGATCGTAAATCAGTTATAGTTGCTACCAATGCTTTTGGCATGGGGATCGATAAATCGGATGTTTCCTATGTCATTCACTATCAAATTCCAAAAAATATAGAAAATTATTATCAGGAAGCCGGTCGTGCCGGTCGCGACGGTTCGCCTGCCGAATGTATTTTATTCTATGCCAAGCGGGATATACAGATTCATCGCTATTTGATTCAGCATACAGTCCCGAATGAAGCGTTGGATACTGAGGCACAGGAGAGATTACGGAAGCGGGATCTGGAGCGACTGCAGCGAATGGTAGAATATGCGACCTCAGGAGAATGCCTGAGAGGCTATATTCTGCGGTATTTCGGGGAGAAGGCGTCGCTTTCCTGCGGACATTGCGCCAATTGCCGTCGGGATCTGGAGATGCTGAATATTACATTGCCGGCGCAGATGATTCTTTCCTGCGTTGCACGAACCGGTCAACGCTTGCCATGTGCCGTGATCGCGGAAATTTTACTGGGACAGCAAAGCAAAACGGTTCAAGCTGAATCGCTGGAAACACAGACGACCTTTGGTCTGTTGAAGAAAAGTGCTCCTGAACTGGTCGATGCTGTCATTCGGTTTCTGATATCGGAGGGATATCTTGCCGAGGAACAGGGCGTTTTGCTTCTGACAGACCGATCTTCGGAAATCCTTAGGCAGCGCAGACCGCTGTCTATGCTGTATCAAAATGGTAAGAAAATTCCTACTACAGCGGAAAAAACGCCGGATGCAAAGCTGCTTCGCTTGCTTAAAGAAACGCGCGCCCGACTTGCCGCAGGTCGACAGCTTCCGCCGTATCTGGTTTTTTCGGATGCGACCTTAAGAGAGATGTGCAAAAAACAACCGCGCACGCCGGAAGAACTGCTTTCAGTCAGCGGTGTCGGTATGGTCAAGCTGGAACAATACGGTGCGGCTTTCCTGCAAACGATCGCAGCGTATGCGCAAGAAATTTTGCCGCCGGCACATACGCCCCGTTTTTTGTCAGGACGTGTATGGACGCAGGAAGAAGATGACCGCCTGCTGGAGGAATTTTATTCCGAGGAGAGTGTGTTTCAAATGGCGCGGAGTCATGCCCGGTCTACTGCGGAAATCATGGATCGCTTAAAAGAAAAACAACTGATTGGTGTCGGGGAAGAGAGGAGTCGGAATTGAATGCGGAAAATACGCCTGCATTTCAGGCAGGAAGAGTATTCTTAAGACGTTTTTCGGAAGCGGATCAGCCCGCTGTTTTCCGGAATCTGACCGGAGAAGATCGTTGTTTTTCTAATGATCCGTTGCAAACAGAACAAGAGAGCTTGGTGTTTCTAAGGAATCTTTTTTGCCGGTATGAAGAGCAGGCGCCCTGCCATGTTTGGTGCATTTCCCTAAATGGTGAGGCAATTGGATTTTCCGCACTATCGCTCTATCCGGAGGTACCTATCGCCAGACTTTCCTTTTTGGTCGGCAGGGCATTCCGAGGACAGGGCTTTGCGTCCGAGGCAGTTTCTTCCGTGTTGGGATATGCATTTTGCGTGCTTGCTCTTCACCGTGTGGAAGCGGAATGCGTGAAAGAAAACAGGGCGTCGGCGCGCGTGCTGGAGAAATGCGGGATGTGCTGTGAGGGCTTGCTTCGTGAAAAATATTATGTGAGAAACAGCTATTATGATAGCCTGCTATATGCGATCCTGTATCGGGATTATCATTTAAAATAAGGAGAGATTTTGACTATGAAATTGATGATTGCTTCCGATTTGCATGGTTCTTTTATCTTTTGTGAAAGGCTGTTGGATCGGATGGATCGGGAACAGCCTAAAAAAATGTTGCTGCTTGGAGATCTGCTTTATCACGGTCCGCGGAATGCGCTTCCGCCGGAATATGATACCAAACGGGTGGCGGATCTTCTGAATGCCCGGAAGGATTCTCTGCTTAGTGTGCGGGGGAATTGCGATACTGAAGTGGATCAGATGGTGCTTCAGTTTTCGATCCTTGCTGAATACTGCCTGCTGTGGTTGGATGGAATAGAGGTATTTGCTACGCATGGGCATCATTATCATCGTGACGCGCTTCCCCCGCTCGGTGCCGGCGGGATTCTTCTGCACGGACATACACACATACCGGAAAATGGAGCCTGTGGGAATATCCGTATTCTAAATCCCGGGTCTGTTTCTATTCCAAAGGCAGATTCCGGTCACAGTTACATGATATATGAAGACGGAGTCTTTCTTTGGAAAACACTGGACGGTGTGATTTATGACCGTCTGGATCTTACGTAGATTGTGAGAAAGGAAACAGTAGATGGGAACATTTTTTTTCGGTGGCTTTGAGATTCTGTTTTTTATCGTCTTTTTTCTGATCTTGGGAGTTATTTTGGTAAGTGTGATTCGGGGAATTGCACAATGGAATCAAAACAATCATTCGCCGAGGCTGACCGTTCGGGCAGCAATTGTATCAAAAAGGCTGCAGGTATCGCATCATCATGCCGCTGACGGTGTAAATTCAAGCAGCTTTACCCATTATTATGTAACGTTTCAGGTAGAAAGCGGTGATCGGATGGAGTTGCAAGTCAATGGCAGAGAATACGGCATACTTGCGGAGGGAGATTGTGGTAATTTGACCTTTCAGGGAACTCGCTATCTTTCCTTTGAACGGATGACGTAAGTGCGCAGAAATACCTATTCTATGGAAATTTCATCCACACATATGTGATAATAAAAAAGAAGCTTCGCTCCGTATAAGGATAAGGAGGAAACTTCTTTTCTTTGCTTGGTAAAGAGTTTAGCCGTTCATGGCCGCTTTGTCGCAGATCAGTACAACGTTAGGATGGCATTTCAAAATGGTTCCGGGAACCTGCGTGGTGATGCGGTCGTCCAGCATTTTTTCCATCACATAGTGCTTCGCTTTGCCGCTTGCAAGAACAACAATTTTTCTTGCTTTCATAATCGTTCCGATGCCCATGGTGACGGCTTGCGTCGGAACGTCCGCTTTGCTGGCGAAGAAACGGGAGTTTGCTTCGATGGTGCTTTCGGTCAGACCGGTCAGGTGGGTGCCCACATAGAGGTTTTCCTCCGGCTCGTTAAATGCGATGTGACCGTTTGGACCGAGACCGAGGACTTGCAGATCAATGCCTCCTGCAGCTTCGATTGCAGCATCGTAGGCAGCGCCCATTGCAGCGGGATCTTTTGCAAGCCCGTCCGGCACATGCGTTTTGTTCTTGTCGATATCAACGTTATCGAACAGATTGTGATTCATAAAATAGCGGTAGCTTTGGTCATGGTCAGGTGCGAGCGGATAATACTCGTCCAAATTGTAGGACGTGACGTCGAGGAAAGAAATTTCCCCGTCTTTGTTCATTCTGGCGAGTTCCTGATACATTCCAACCGGTGTGGAGCCGGTGGCAAGACCGAGAACACAGTCGGGCTTTTCCTTCAGTAGGTTCGCAATGATCTTGGCGCCCTCCTTAGACATCTCCTCATAATTTTCGCAAACAATGATTTTCATGTAAGTTTTTACCTCCAATGATGGTATTTTCTTATATAAACATTTTAGCACAAAATGGAAAGAGGTTCAATAGATTCCTGTAAATTTCTTTTCTTTCTATTGATATTTTATTGCCTGTTGTTCCATGGCAGAAACGCGTTGCTCCGTCCGAACAGTATTCGCAAGAGCGTATAGTGCAGGGCTTCGTTTATCCATACAGAGCGACCGTCCGCCCATAATGATTTAGGTGAAAGAAATAAGTGATTTCACCCTCTTGCTCTCTGGCGGACAAGGACAGGTGGGCTCGTCAATGATGGCGCAATCATTCCTTTTTCATTAACAAGGATGGTTGGCTCTGTTATTTGGGAAATCAAAAGCTCATTTTTCAAGATAAAGCAATCTTTTAACTTTATCAATTAAAACAGTATGGAGTTCCTTTAATGCGTAATTCGCCCAAGAGGGAAAGGGGGTCTTCTGGCAGGCAAAGTGCAGTGTAATAAGAATAGAAGCAACATTATCTATGATTACTTCTGATGTATCAAACTTACCATATTCCTCAAGAAAGGCTTTTTTTGCCACCTCAGTCAGTGAAACACATACATTTCTTATATCTGCATAAGCATATCCTTTTCCAAGCAGATTGTAGTCAAACATCATTGCTGAAGTGCGATTTTGCGCAACTATCAGATTTGTATAGTAGAAATCATTATATGTTAAGGTCCGCTTGATTTTGTGCAAAAGTTTTTCAATTAAGTCAAAATTGTTTTCTATCAATTTCCAGACAGGAAGTTCAGATGTATTGGTCTCTAATTTAATTTTCTCTATATTTTCGATTGTTAACAGGTCGTTTTCATCATAGAGTGGCAAACAGCTGTTTTGTTCTATATATTTGTATCCTCTATAGTGTAATAGCTTATACCATTTTGCTATCAGTATGGCGATTTCAGGGTCGTCCAAATCTTTTTCTATTCCTAACCTATATGTACTGTTATTATCAACATCTTCTATCAACAAGGCTTTATCTGTAGCAGAAAAAATGTTCAATGTGGGAATATTCAATGACGAGAGAATTTTGTAATTACTAATTTCTCTGCGAAACTCACGCCTTTGAAAAAATTTCATTACAAATGATTTGTTTTCACAGTTTATGCGTGCAACGACAACACCATCTTTTTCTTGTAATATATTGATAGACTTATAATCTATATTCATTTTATTAAGTTCAGATGCTATTGGATTCATATAATAATCACCTGCTTTCATAAAGAATAAATTCAACATATCCTGCTATAATTTTATTCAATTTATTATATCACAATTTCTATTTTTTTACACTACTTTGCAGATGCACAGCAGGTGCTCATTCTGAACTCCGGCATAGGGTTTGGGAACTTCTCAGCAAATCATTTTTTCAGAAGAGGGTGCCCGCTTCCTATGCTTGCTACGGAATTTTTCGCAACAGAACAAAAGGGAGAGATAATCAAAATAGACAACAGCTTGGTTTGAAATGTTACGCAATGAAAGGGCATTCTTGAGAGAAAGATATAAAACACCTTAGCCTATCAGTTTTAGTGCCGTAACATAAGAGCTTGAAATCGAGATTGTCCTAAACTATCTTTGGGAGTGAGGAAACACCGCTTTATGTTTATTTCTTTGCCTTATTTGTGGTGCTAAAATGGTGCCCAACCTTACAAAACCAACTAATGCGGTGATATATTAGCACTCTATAACATTAAAGAAATGTTGGGTTTCAAATTTGAATTTATCTGTTAAAACATCTAAAACGCTGTATTTTCAAGTCGTTCTGCCTGCTTTGTATTCCAACCTTATGTATTTTCCCTTGTTTTTGCCCTTACAAGCCGAAACAAGGGAATCCATTCATCCAAATACGAATCTGCTTTTTCGGCGGGTGACGAATCCTCGGCGTTTGAGAGCGAAATACACCCTTCGCACAAACTTACAGTTTATACTCAGTATATTTCGTTCATTGCGAAAAACATCCGACAATTAGTTAAGCTTGTGGAGCTTGCTTATTTCTTGATTCAAAAACATATCCAAGTCTTCGGGAACATCTCCGCTCACAATTGCATCTGTAAGTACACGAACCATATATTCTTCAAAAGCATTCAATATTCCCGATCCATCATTATTAAGATAATACGAAGTATCAATATCAAGATTGGTAATGTTACAACACAGAATTTCGTCTTTCCGATTCTCAACAATAGGGTGTACTATATGATGAAAAAATT
>CAZJVB010000012.1:0-57418 GCA_964549435.1 uncultured Ruminococcus sp. | reverse complement strand
GAAAGACAAGATATGATTGGTTACTCTCATCACACCCTTGATATATTTAGAAAGGATTGATTTATAATGATTACACATAATTTTTCATTCCTGAACCTATATAAAACCTTATCTTAATCCTTCCCTCTATTGAATTTTATTCCAATATAATGATAGAAATTTACCATACACCCATTGAAATTCAATCATAATTTATATATCATCTTTTTAGAAAGAAAACAAAGTTCGTAACTTGTATGTGATCTGCTCCGGCCCGAAAAAGCAGGCTCTACGGCTGCTTTTTATTTCAGGCTGACAGCTCTTCACCTCTGCCGGAAAGGACGCCCTGTACTATGAGTGTTTACAAAATCCGTTGCGGTTCCCCGGAACGCTTTGTTCCGTCCTCATTCGCCCCAAAGCCGCAGTGTGCGGTCTTGGAGGAGCTGCCTGCAGATGCAGAAGGAATCCGGTTTTCCGTAAGCAGACGTGGCGTAAAGCTGCGCATCCCCGTCAGCCCGGATACCGATCTCTACGGCTTCGGGCTGCAGCTCAAGAGCTTCCGGCAGAACGGCACCAAGAAAACGATACGTCCCAACGCGGATCCGCGCAGCGACAGCGGCGACAGCCATGCGCCCGTCCCTTTTTTTGTCACCACAAGCGGCTTCGGCATTTACATCGATACTGCCCGCTATGCCGCCTTTTCCTGCAATCGGATGCCAAAGCCGACCGCCGCAGTACAGACGGTCACGGAGGCGCGCACTGACTTAAACCATCTGTTTGACGAACGCCCCGGCACGGAGCTGACCGTAGAGATTCCGACCGCCGAAGGCGTCGATCTTTACTATATTACCGGAGAAACAGTGCTCGACATCGTGAGTCAGTACAACCTACTGTCCGGCGGCGGATGCATGCCTCCCCTGTGGGGACTGGGCTGCTTTTATCGCTGCGATATGAAGTTCGATGAGCAGAAGGTGCTCGACATGGCACACCGGTTCCGCGAAAAGGACCTCCCTTGTGATATTCTCGGACTGGAACCGGGCTGGCAGTCTCATTCCTACGCCTGCTCCTATCTTTGGGACAGCGAACGTTTTCCGCATGCGGAAGAAACCCTGCGCACCCTACAGGAGGAACATTTCCACGTCAACCTGTGGGAACACGCCTTCACACATCCTTCTGCACCGCAATATGAGGCGCTCCTGCCGCACAGCGGAGATTACCTCGTGTGGGGAGGGTTGGTACCGGATTTTGCCGATAAGCAGGCAAGATCGCTCTTTGCTTCACAGCAACGACCACTGGTTGACATGGGCGTAGACGGTTTCAAGCTGGATGAGTGCGACGGCAGTGACTTTACCGGCGGCTGGAGTTTCCCTAACTGCGCCGCTTTTCCCTCCGGACTGGACGGAGAGCAGTACCACAGCCTCTTCGGACTGCTGTATGCACAGACGATGCTGTCAGTGCTTGGCGGGAAGCGCACACTGTCCGAGGTGCGGAATATGGGCGCATTGGCAGCTTCTTACCCTTTCGTACTGTATTCCGACCTGTATGGGCATCGGGAGTTCCTAACCGGTTTGGTCAATGCCGGCTTTTCCGGTCTGCTCTGGTCACCGGAGGTGCGCCATGCTGAAAATGCGGAGGATCTTCTTCGCCGAATCCAAAGCGTCATTTTCAGCCCACAGGCATTGATCAACGCCTTCTATCTGTCTGAAATGCCATGGGAACAGCATGGCTGTACCGATGAAGTGCGGGAGCTGTTTCGTCTGCGCATGTCCCTGCTGCCGTACCTGTACACCGCGTTCTACGACTACAAGACCACCGGCAAACCCCCGGTGCGCGCACTGGTCTGCGACTATGAGCAGGAACCGGCGTCGCGCAACTGCTCGGACGAGTGGCTGTTCGGTGACTCGCTGTTGGTCGCACCACTGATCTACCCGCAAAAGGAACGGGATGTCTGGTTGCCTGCAGGACAATGGTATGAGTTTTCGACCGGAAAGCCGGTTGCCGGCGGAACCCATCACGTCGTAACCGACGGGATTCCGGTCTATGTCCGCGAAAAAACGCTGCTTCCAATCGCAGAGCCCTTGCCGTTTATCCGCCCGGACACCCGCTTCTCCCTGACACTGCGCGCCTACGGAGACTGCACGGATGCGATCTGCCGCCTGATCGAGGACGACGGGGAAACCAACGCAACCGTCTACCGTGTGCTGAAGCTGACCGTACTCCATCCGGAAACAGACAGCTTCCGTTACGAGGTCAAACGCTGCGAGAGCATCCGATAGCCGACGGCGCCTCCTAAAAAAGACACAGCCCGCCTAACATGCTGCGCAAAAGACACAGCCTGCCCAACATGGCTGTGCAAAAGACACAGCCTGCCTAACATGCTGCGCAAAAGACACAGCCTACCCAACATGGCTGTGTCTTTCTTTATATCGCGTTTTAATCAAGCACCACCGATTTTTTCTTTCCGTTTTTCTTTTTCGGGTACTCTCTGATTCTCACAACGAAATCAAGATTAATCATCTCTGCGGAATGATCGCTGCTATGCTCCAAAAGGAGCCCGCCGTCACTGACGTCCTTTATGAGGCCTTCCACCGACGACTGCAGTGTATATACGATACACTCTTTTCCTATCAACTGTTTTGCAAAAGTATGCATGTTGATCCGCTCCTCTCTGTTACGCAAATGGATCCGCTGCTGCATCCGGATCCGCTCTCTTCGCTTCTGCTCCCATACCACAAGATACAGCAGCAAAAGAAGGAAAAAGAGAAATCCCGTTTCCAAACCGCCTCACGTCCTTCTTTCCGAATACCGCCTTCAGTCGATTTCCACCCAATGGGAAACGCCGCCGCAGGAATTCGCCAAAATCAAATCGTCGATGCTGACGCGGCACGCCTCCCCTGCAGGCACGATCATCTCATACGCAAGCGAACGCTCATCCCAAACATCGCAGTAAGGGCGTCCGTCCGCAACACGAAACCACCAGCGTCCGCCCTTTTCCGTCAGCAGAGATTTGTCCACGCCGGCAAAGGCGTTGTCAGGCGTATCAAAGCTATATGGCTGCAAAAGCAGCTTTTTCTCCAGAAGAGTTCCCCAACCGTCTCGCACCATGACGGCAAGAACACCGGAATTGCGCGCATAAAAGCGCAGCCTGCGCGCACGCGTCCCGGCATTGACAAAGGTATAGTTGGCGCTGTTCTGCATCATCCAGTTGCCGATGTTCGCCTTCTTCCCCTCTCCGTCATTGGATTCCGTATCAATGCGGATCTCTCTGCCATCCTCCGTGACGCAGCGGAATACAATCATATCCGTCCCCACCGCCGTCGGATTGTCGTTCGGATTCAGGGAGGTCAGCCAGCTATTCCCTTCGACCGTGAATTCCTGCATATGCAGGCGCGCATACGGCTCCGTCACGGACAGATACGCCGGATCGCGACGCACGCGGTAGGTAACCGGCAGCCGCCCGGCACGTGTCTGATCGTTGAAAATCCAGCTGATCTCCGTTTCTGCCAACCCGATGGTGCTGTCATCAATTCCCTTATACTGCGCGGCATAATTGCGTCCCTCCCGTGAAACGACATACCCCTGCTCCGGCTTTTCAGGATCGCATTCCGAGGGTTCGGTATAACACCAGAACGTGCCGGTCACCTCCCCGCCGGAAACCGTAAACAGAACGGCGCCATTGGCGCACTTGCCGGGCAGCACCGCTTGGTCCGCCGTCCTGCCGGAAAGGGAACCGAACGGCAGATCGCCGCTTGTGCCGCCGATTACCCAAAGGTACCCGCCTGCCGGAATTTCAAAGCGCTCCGGCGTATACGGCTGCGGCGTATAGTCCACATAATCACCGCCAACATAGATCGGATTGACGGTCCTTCCGTCCGCCTGCCAATAATCTGCAGGCAGATCGAATTTCAACCCGTAAAAATCGCTCCATTCCCGCTGCCCCAGCCATTCTCCACGCACCTGATTCCCGATCCGCTCTACCTGTACGACAACCGGGGTCTCCCCGTCATTGCGAAGCTGATAGCCGAGAAAAAACGGTGCGCCGGTATGATTAGAGTGCTCATACGTAAAAAAGCACGCGCCGGAAAGCCCCCGATTGCGCAGCAGCGCCCGCCCGACGTCCTGCGGCGCGAGCATCTCCGGGTTGTTGGAATAGAGATACACGCCGCCGGGACGTTTCCGGTAAGAAATCTCCGCCGGTCGGGTGCGATCCTCTGTGTATGATAGCGTTGCCGTATATTCCGTCTGAGAGAAGCGATTGCGAAACAGACGGTCCGCTTCGGAACCGGCAGATTCCTCCTGCGGCGGAAAGCAGACACGCACGTCATAAGTGCCGTCGCCGTGCTCTTTGATTTCCATCATGTCAATCCTTTCATTCATGCATACATAATAAAGCCGTAATACCACTTTCCGCCGCACTTTACAGCGACGGCGTAATACGTTTTCTTCAGTTTTCCGTCCACATAACATTTGCTTGTGACGACGGCAAAGCCGTCCACCTTCTCCGGATCGCCCTTATAGGCGTACTCCGTCAACAGCTCCTCGAATCGTGCAGAGCCTTTCTCTACGCGTTCGGAAACCTCGCTTTCAAAGGTGATTCTCCCGGTTTCACGGTATTCGGCAGCCTGCTCATAGTTCTGCTTCAAAAGCTCACGCAGCGCATCCAGATCCACCTCGGTATTCCCACCGAGCGCAGTGATCTGATATTCAGATGCATATCGCAGCAGACCGTCCGCATCATATTGCAGGGAGGCACGGATATACCCTTCCACTGCTTTTTCGGGTGTGGAACGCAGCTGCAAAAGCAGAAAAATGAGCAATACGATCAGCAGCACCGCAGCAAGGGACAGCAGCGGCCAATACTTTTTGAGCACCGTCTTCATCGGTGAACATCCTCCTCTCGCATTCCCGTAGCCATATATCACGGTGAGGATATTGTACCATACTTTTTTCCGAATTGCAAGGCGGCGGGTCGGCAAGCAGCAAAAAAAGAGGCGCTTTTCCAAGGAAAAAGCACCTCTTGCCGTCATTTTACCGTGTAATTGCTCAAAATCTGATTGCGCAGCGTTTTTCTTGCCTCCAGATACTGACTGTACGATTGCAATGCCGCCGTCAATTCCGGATCGGTCGCTCCGGCGGGACCGCAGACACGGACCAGTGCAAGCACAACCTCCGAGAGCCGTTCCTCTCCCTCCATTCGCTGTAATTCCAGCGAAATGCGCTCCGAGCGCTTCTTTTCCGCATCCTGCCGCGCCCTCCGAAGCATCACGGCAAGCAAGGCGCTCAGCGCTGCGCCCAGTGCGCCTGTGGAGGAGAGAAAGATCGCAAGCACCTCATAAATCTCCGATGCCGTCATTCCAGTCCGTACACGCAAAACCGGATCAGATCGTAAAACGCCTGTGCAAAATTACAGATCAGGCGCATCCTCTTCGGTTTCATCCTCCGTTTTTCCTTCCTCTTTCCGTTCCGTAAACTGCTTGATCAGATTCTTTGCATAAACACTGCACGCCGCACAAAGGATCCCCTGCGTCACCGCAGAAAACAACAGCCGCCAAATCCCACCGCCTGCCTCAATTCCCTGCCCCGCCAGATACGCAAAGGACAGCAAAACCCCGATGCCGCAAATCACATATGGAATCAGCCAATCCTTCAGCGGACTCCTCTTAAGCATAATTCCCACCAGGTACAGTACAGGGATCAACACAAATAGCTCCGAGCGCAGATAGCCCGTTAGATCCATCATTACCACGCCTCCTTTCCGATAAGCCCTCTATTTTTCCAGTGCGGAGCCGAGCGCGTAGCTGCCCGCGTGCTCCTGATTCTTCTCCGCAATCTTTTCGTAAAAGCTCTCCAGATTTCCCGACAGACCTAATCCGATCACAGCCCTCTCAAACAAATCCTTGCTTTCACTGTTCGCATACAGATACGCCATCTGCTCAAACAGTGCTGCCTCTCCCGCAAGACGATCGCTCTCTTCCACATCATATCCAGCATTGCGATAGGCGCTGTAATACCGACTGTAAAACGTGCCGAACATCTCGGAAGCCGTCTCCTGTAATGCCTCGGCACCGACGTCCAGCTGCTCGGCATAATCCGCCTGATATCCCATCGATTGCAAATTCAGCAACAGTTCCCTGTAATAGGCGCTGTCCAGTTGATTTTCCTGCTGTACCGTTTCCAGCAGCTGCTTCATCTTCGACTGCTGCGTGTAGCCGGAAACCCTGCCGCTGCCGCCGACGGCGGAAACCATCTGCTTCGCCAGATCCCGCGCGGAAACCGAAGGCGTCATTCCTCCCTCTGCAGAGGCGGCTTGCTCCGTCCCACTCGCTTTATTGACTGCATCCTTATACTTCTGCTCCAGTAACTTCAGAATCGTGCTGTTCGCGTGAAACGGCAGTTCGACCTCCGGCTTCTGTGTTTCCGTCTCCACGTCCTTCCCGTCCCCAGCTTGTGAGGCGTCGGAGACCTGCTTGGCGGCAGCCTGTGCCGCTTCCTGCTGTGCCTGCACGCCTGCCAGATCCGCCTGCAGGGAAGCTTTCTTTGCCGCACCGTCCGCACGGTACTTTGCGTATTCCAGATCAAGCCCGTTCAGCTTCTCCGCGCTTTCGCGATCCCAAGCCGCTTCCTGCTCGCGGCTGCTGTTTTCGATGTCTGCAAGCTGTCCCTGCAACGCCAGCGAGAGATCTAGCCGTGTCTGCGCATTCTCACCGGAAAACGCCAATCCGCGGGACGCCAGCGTCTGATCCAAATTCTTTTCCGTTCGCAGCATGTCAACTGCCGCCTGATTCCGGTCCGCGTCGGTCTTCTGCGCAAGCTGCTGCTTCTGCGCATCGTATGCGGCCTGTGCATTCTGTTTTGCCTGTTCATACAGGCGCGCGATCGCCTCCTGTTCTGCGGAGTAGCCATCTAAAGCGGCTTTCGCCTCTGCGATCAGCGCACTATAATCCTTTTCTGCCATAACGTCCTTTCTGTACTGCAAGAATCTGCAGCTCGCAGATCTCGCAGAACGCATAATCATATTCCGTAATGCGGAGCTTCAACAAAGCGCCCCGATGCAGAGGAGGTCGGAAGCTGCCGCCCATGATCCGCTCCTCACGGCAATCCAATTGTACCGTCGTCTGCTCCGGTTCCGCCTGCATTCTGCTCCCGTAATAGGACATCTGCAAGGCGACCTGCCCGGCAGCGCGCACGGTATAGCTGATCCGTACCGGCTTTCCCTGCACGCCGCTCTCCCCGAAATGCAGACAGGGACACTCCCAGTACGCATTGATCTTCCCCTCCTCATCATAGGCTGCGGTCGAATCCAGATACAATACGTTATTCCCGCGGGAAAAATACAGCGTTCCGTCACATTCGGTGATCAGATCGGCGGAAAAATTGTCGTATGCATACCACGCACCGATCCGGTAATTGTAAATCAACGCTTCCTCCCCGCAGAAGAAAAACAGCTCTCCGGTCGCACGCAGATTGAATAACCGCATCTGCCCATAATTTCCCTGTGCCAGCAGCGACTGCATCGTCCTGCCGACCGGTCCGGAGAAGCAGACCGCATTTTTTTCATTCTCCACGGCAGTCGAGCTCCATCGATTCAGTCCGTCAGCACAGAGCGTAACCGGCTCATTATTCATAATGCAGCCGGCGTTCGCCAGCAGGCTCCCCTTTTCTCCGTTGAGATTATACACCGGGAAGGAAGCATACACGTTCCCAAGCGTATCCGTCCGCAATTCACAGTAAGAATAATATGCCCGATCCTTAGTAAAGATCAGCTGTCTGTCATATTGCGAAATGATATCCGTGATCTCGGAATCCCCGATGATCGTGTAGTTGTTTTCCGGAAAGTATTCCGCCGACGGCTGTCCGTCCGCCAACTCGGAATGAAACCGATACCCGGCATAGGACGGATTGCCCCAAAGAAAGACATGCCCATCCGTATCCCCGCCGAACAGCATCACACCGCTCGCCTCCAGAATTACCTCCGACCGGTCGTTTCCGACGTCGTATTCGATTTCCAGATTGTTGATGCCTTTTCCCGGCGCTGCTTCGAACGTTACGGTTCCTTTCCCAGTGTCTACCGTTTTGGAAAGCGGATTCGCCCCTCCATCCAGCCAAGTCTCCACCACCGAAGCGATGTTTTTCTCCGGCAGCTGGAAGATCCTTGCCTCTCCGTCACAGGAATACTGCACGCGGCGGCGGGAAGACAGCATGTTGACATCCTCAAAGGAGGTCCCCGCGCCATCCGGACTGCATCCGATCGCCACCAGAGGCACATAGCCGGTCACCTTCTGCACCGTGCTTCCGTCGAAACGGGAATACTGCTGCCCGTTCTTGATGTACACCTGCCGCTGGAATTCAAACATCACATTGCGTCCGGCCCCGACTGCGCCAATCTCCACAGAAATGCCGGTATCCAGCTCCACGGAATACAACTTCCCGCCGGCGGTATACAGAAAATATTTCTCCCCGCCGAGATAGCCGCTCCAAAGCCCCGTCACCTCCGAGGCGGCAGGAAAAGCGACGGTCAATCCGCACCTCTTCTTCAATGTATGATTCTCCGTGATTTGAAAATTCCGCATAGCGGGAGAAAATGTCAAGTCATCGGCAAAGATGCGGTTCTCATCGATTCCGCCGAATGCGCGCACTCGTGTCGTGACCGTACTCATCCGTATACCTCCACAATGCCATGCCTGCGCGATTTGCCGTCTGCAAGCAATGCCTTCTTGGCCTGCTCGCAATGCGCCGACAGCACCGTATAAAGTTCCCGATCCTCCTCTGCGATCAGCAAAGCCGCCAGCGCATACGGAAGCACGCTCGCACAGATTGCCTCGCAAAGGTTTACCGTCTCCTCCAGACTGTAAATCGCACGAACCGGCTGCTTCTTTCCGGTCAGCCGCTCATGCAAAGGACGCAGCTCCCCTATCAGCACGCAGAGCAATCCGGTTGCCCGCGCTTTGAGATCCGCAAGATCCTCCGGCAGACTGTCCTCTGCACCGCGCAGCGCGCAAAGATCCAGCGCGCGGTCAAAAATATCCGTTCCGGTCATTCCGTTCCTCCTTTCCCGAAAAAGCAGCGGGCTGCCGCCTTGCCGCAGCAACCCGCCTTTCTCTGCAAACGTTTCTTAATGATTCGTCACGTAGCGTCTTTTCAAAACAGCGATGCGGGTATGCAGTGTGCCTAGGTTCGCACCTGCGGAAAACAACAGATGCAGCAGCCCGTCGGTTTTCATAGTTTCTCCGCTTGAAATGCTGATGGTCTGACAGGTTCCCTTCGGAATTGTATACGCAGTATCCGGCATCCCACCGGGATACGCGCCGCCGCAGATCGTCATGGTCACGTCAGCCGTGTTGTCAGTGGCATCCAAAAGCAGATCCAGCTCGCCCTTGCAGTCGGTCATATCCACTGTGTATTCCCCTTCGGTTGCAGCGTCATTGATCTCCTGATAAACAAGCTCCTTCATAAGGAAGTTTTCCGTCACCGTATTGGCGTTCCATATTTTTGTACTCATATTCCCACTCCTTTCGTCCTTCCGCTTATGCGTTGCTGCCGTCGGTCACGGGGCAGCAGACCAGTTCATGCGGCTTAATAACCTTTGCGCCGAATACCAACCGGCCTCTGACCGCCTTATCGAAGGAATCCTCCATACGGTCAATGACCTGCGTTTCCAGAATCTGCTCGGCATACGCGATCGCAGAATAGGAGCCGGCAAGCATCATCGTTCTTCCGTCCTCGACCGCCAGCTGGTTGGAGACATACACATCACAGCCAAGCTCATCGGTGAAGCCGACCGCGCCGGTGCCGTTGACGCCGTTGTTAATCTGGAACCGGATCCCCGCCAGCAACAGCTTGGACTTGATAAACGGCGGAACGACAATCCATGTACGACCGTCCGGCACGTTTGCCTCCTCCAGCTTCTGCTTCATGCCGGTGATCAGGGCAAGCACGTTGGAAGGCGTCACCTCCGTCTCCGCCATCTTCACACCCGCGTCGCCGTAAAGACCGAACACATAGGCATCTACCTCGTTGCGAAGCAGATAGCTGGCGCGCTTGGTCTGACTGTCCGTCAGTCCGATCGAGGAACGCAGCTCCTCGATATCTTTGACCTTGAAGGAAAACGCCTTGTCCTGATCGACATACAGCGTCGTCGCATGATCGTCGATATCCTCATAGGTCAGCGTGCCGTCATAATCGTAAACGGCGGGATCGTTCAATCCGATGAAGGTGACAGAATCACCCTTGCTCCGAATATCCCCGACAAAGGACGTATTGCAGACGGTGTTTGCCAGCAGGTTGTCCTCGTTGGTGCGAATGATCTCCGCGCTGATAATCTTTTCAATGCTGTTGTAATTTGCCATGTTTCTCCCTATCCCTTTCCCTGTTTTTATGTTCAGAATTTCCATCCGGTCATCGAACGGAGAATGCTCTTATAGTTCCTCGCCACATCCTTCGAGGACATTCGTTCAACCTCCTCGCGGGAGTACACCGGCTCCGTACTGCCATCCCCTACCGTTGCCGCACTGCGGACCGCGTTCTCATAGTTGACCGCGTCGGCATGCCCGCCGTCTTGCTTCTCCGATACAAGATAGAACGCAAAGGCGTGGTTCAGATCCATCCCTGCCGCCACCTCTGCCCAAACACTCTCCGGAATGTCATCGGCGCGCACCTCCGGGAAGCGTTCACGGAATGCCGCGACCTCCTCCCTGAGCATGCCGTCCTGCTCGGATTTCCGTTTGGCGTCACGGCTCTCTCTACGCAGAGTTCTCGCATTTTGCAGCTCCGCCACGACCTCCTCCGGCAAACCGTCCGTTTCAAACTCCGGATCGCCGTACTCCTCCTGCAAATGCAGGATAAACTCATCAATGCGCATGCCGCAGATATCCGCCAGATCGTAGACCGCATCCAAAATCCGGTCGTTGCTGACGCTGTTGCTCTTCATTTGATTCATTCTTCTTTTTCCGCTGCGCTGTCAAGCTGCAGCATATGACTCCTTTCCATTTCTTCCTGCTGGCTGTCTGCGGACGCCTGCGCCAGCGTTTGCCTGACCTCCTCCAACAGCTCCCGCTTTTTGGGAATCAGGTTATCCGGCAGGCGCTCCAGATACTGCGCCAGCGTGATCTGTCCCATCTTGAGCAGATTATCCAGTGTATTCAGTGAGGTGATTTCCGACCAATAGCTGCCCGCACCGACGTCTACGCGACAGCCGAACAGCCTCTCCCGCTGAGACGAAAACGAGAACGGCAGATACTTCTGCCCCGACTTGCCGCTCTCTCCACGGACAGGCACCAGACGCGCATCATCATAATAGGCGAACAGAAAATCCAACCAGATCAGCCCGATGTCCTCAACGAACTGATACAACGAACGCTTAACACCCTCCAGCGGCATATTGGAGCTTTGCTGCAAAGCAAGAATTGCGGAGGTATTCGTCGGAGTGACATCTCCAAGCGCCGTGTCCGTCGCGCCCATGAACTCCTTCGTCGCGGAGATGGCGAGCTTGATGACATCCAGCATCCCCGCCTGCATCTGCCCGGAAGACAGTACCTTAGCGACATTTTCCACCGGTCCGTTGACAGCGACCGCCTCCCCGACACGGTTGGACCATTCATCGATCACCGTGGAATCGTATACCACCTTGGAAAACGCGGTATCCATCATGTGCTTCATCACCATCGCAAAGCTTTTATTGATGAAGATCTGGTTTTCGATCAGACCGGTCGCCACCGCCTGTCCATGCCAGGAATTTTTGACCGGCGTCCAGTTCATCACGGCAATCGGATACCGCGTCAGTCCCAGATCGGTTTCCTCCCGGATGACGGCGTCTCGCACGGACTTCCGGAAACAGATATGACCTTCCTCATTTCTCCACAGCTTAATCAGCGATATACAGCGGGTGTGTTCCAGCTCCTTTTTGGCAAGGTCACCGCTCTCCCGGCCGATATCGCTGTCCGACGTGATCTTTCGGATTTCCTCCTCACTTCTGCCGTTGGCCTTCGCCTGCGCGCGCAGATCCTCCACCGTCTCCCGCATGGAAAGCAGGATATACGGCTGCTTCTCGATATTCTTGCTGTTTGGATTTCCGAAAAATACGTTGGTGTTATCCACCAGTACGCTGACAAAATCACCGGTATACGCCTGCCCGGTACGTACCGCCGGATCCCAATAGGTGTAGCAGACCGCATCACCGGTGATCGCTGCATCGCGAAGGGCGGCGGCGATCAGCGTATCCATCTTCTGCTTTTCCCAGCGGTATTCCGTGATACGGTTCAGCATCTCCGCCGCTTCCTCCCCGCTTCTGCCGCCAAGCGTGCTCGGAGAGTCCGACGTAAAACGCATCTGCACCGCACCGGACAGTACCGTGGAAATGAAATAGTCGATGATGCGGCGGAATAAATTAAATACCGGTGTCGGCAATCCGCCGGAAGGAACACCGTTCCACTGATCCCCGCGATAGAATCGCTCGTTGAGATTCACATGTTCGTAAAGTCCGATCGAATCATGATACTCCTTGCCCTTCTCGTAAAGCTTCCATTCCTCTGTGAAGGATTTTTGCCTCAGGGCTTTTTGCTTGTTAAACATTTCTTTTTTCAGATCCTCCTCCATTTCCATATGCGATCCATTGCCCGTAACCTGCATCCGGCGGCTCCTCAAAATGATACATGCCGGAACGGAATGGGACCGCCTTCGGCTTCTCTGTGGGCACGCGGGACATGACCGCATACCGCAGCGCCTCCGGGGCATGTGTGATCTCATGAGGCGTGTCCGCCGCATCCTCAATCACCGCCGTATCGAACCGCAGAAGCGGCAGCGTCCGGATCAGATTTTTACAGGAACGGAAAATCCGGAGCCTTGGCAGCCCGTTACCGCCGGTCCGCAGATATTCCCGCAGCACCCGCCAGCCGGGAATGCGCGCATTGTTCGCCCGTATCAGCCGACGAACGCCGGCGGTATGCAGCAGCTCAAATCCGCTTTTGCCGCTGTCCTGCCGACGGTTCCAAAGATCGGGCGAGGCGACGGTATAGCGGATAGCCTCCTCCGGCGGCGTCGCTGCCGAGATCCGCCTGCCGGCGTCCGAAAGAATGAGATCGCTTTCATATAGCTCCCGATAAACATACAGTGTCCGGTCGGAGCCGACCGCCAGCCAAAGGCAGGCGGTCATATCCAAGCCGTAATCCAGTGCGCAGAATTTCAACCATTCCTTCGGGATATCAAACGGTTCGCAAGTATGCTTGTCGTTGTCAAATTCCGGGAAGAACGCACCCTCAAAGGAATTCCAGTCTCCGTATAGCATCGCCCTGCGCCGCGCTTCAGGCAAAGCCATCAGCGTCCGCACATAGTCCGGGTTGTGCTCCATCAGAAACCGATTGTCAAAAACTAAGCTCCGGATCATTCTGTAATCCTCCGGATTCTCATTTGTCCGGTAACAGCGATCCACGAACAGGCGCTTCACCCAGTCATGCCCGACACCGCCCGGATTACAGGTGAAGTACATCCGTGGACGGAACGCTTCCCGCATACAGCCGGACCAACGATTGCTCTCCGTCAGCGCGGAAAACTGCCGCTCCGTGAAATGCGTTGCCTCCTCCAATCCGATGACCTCATACGCCTGCCCCTGAAACTGCAGGACATCGTTCTCACTGTCGCAGTAGCCAAGGCGAATTCGCGAACCGTTCGGAAACCGGAATTCCTTCTCTGTAGAAGCGTACCTCGCCACGCCGTCCAGCAGGGAAAGCAGCGGAAACAAATGATTTTCCCGCAGCTCTCCCAAGGTACGGCGCAGCAGCAGAATCTGGATCCCTTCATAACCAAACGCCAGCAGCACCAGCTTCATCCGCATTGCCCAGCTTTTTCCGCCTCCTCTTGCTCCTCCGTAAGCGGTATAGCGGGCATGGGATTCAAAAAACTGCCGCTGCTTTTCGTTCGGCTGAATCAGAATTTCACGAGAGCCGCCCGTCACTTCGACCATTCCTCCGTTTTTCCGCGAAACACCACCGTGCTGCCTGCGCCCTCCGTACCGTCGTCCGGGCGATCCCGGTAGCCGTGGTTGTTCTTCAGATCAAAGGAAAGCACCGCGGCGGGCAGTTTTCCGCAAAACGCAAGCTGCTTCTTAATCTTGGCGATCCGGTTGCGCGCGCGTCGAAGCGGCACGCCGTAGGTTCTGTGCTCCATCATCCTCACCAGCTCGTCGCGCGTTGTCCCCAGATAATCCGCCAATCCCTCGATATCCGCAACCTCCCCGCTGCCGGGGAGCCACTCCTCAAAGTACCGCCGCAGCCTTTCCTCGCAGTCTGCAAGGGACGAAAAAACCATCCTGACACTCCGTCCGGATGGCCCTTTCATGCAATTCGTTTGCCTGCCTGTCTGTTTTCTGTCTGCTTTCAAAGCCTCTGTCTGTTCCCTCCTCTCTCGGACGATACCATCTTACCACAGGAAATCCGGAAATTCATCCCTTCTTTTTCGCAAAAAAATCGCACGGTTGTCTCAACTTTATCGCAAAAAAATCCCGGTTTTGTAAACTGCCGAAACATCTTGACAGACTACTTTCCCCCGTGTATAATAATTAAGAAGGGGATTTATAAAGAGAGCCGGGACGTCATGAGACAAGAAACGGGATCCCCTTGTGAGGTGCAGAGCCACGCAGTGCGCGGACGATGCATCTGTACGGTTTATTAGGATGAAACCTTGTGTGGCTGCAAAAGGAGCGGACGGTTCCAAGCATGTTTTCCGATTGACGATTTTTCGAGTCAGTTGCTCACATGGCAGAAAATCGCGGATCAGTTTCACCCTCATGATGCATTATATCTCATTTTTAGTGAGATGTCAATGATTTTTGAGCCTGAAATTGGAAATTTGTTTTCATGCACAACATTTGTTTCTCATTTATTATGAGATTTAGCGGAGATCAATCATGTTTTGGGACGTATTTTTATCACTTTGCAGCCAGCATGGCAAAAAACCGAATCCTGTTGCCGCTGAACTCGGATTCTCCTCCGGAAGCGTTACAGCGTGGAAAAACGGAAGAGTACCGAAGGACGAAAGCCTCAGGAAAATTGCATCTTATTTTGATGTCAGCGTGGGATACCTGCTCGGCTATGAAACAGAGCGACCTGCTGCTTCGGACACGGCTGCCGGCTCTCCGGCGAAGCAACGGTTTCTGCTCTTGGCGGAGCAGCTCGACGAAAGCGACCTTATGCAGCTTTCCGAGTATATGGAATATCTGCTCGCCAAGCGGAAACGGGACACCCCCTCCTGACCGCACCCGGTAACAGCCTCCTGAAGAACCGCACTGCGGTTCTTTTTCATGCTTTTTTCTTTTTTGGTATTGGAAAATTCCACCAATTTCCGCCGGAAGCTTTCCCCCTTGACAAGCTTCCGCATAATATGGTATAATACAAATGCTATTTCCTGTTTGAAGCTGTCATCCTTCAGGAGAGGTTTCTGTAGCTTCCGAAAACAGGCTCCTGAAAACAAAATGATTCGAGACAGCGTCCCGACCGATTGCGAAAATATAGAAACGAGGTGCCGGAATTGAAAAAAAGAAAAGCGGTTCCGACGAGATTGCTTGCAAAGGCACTCGCCCTACTGCTTGCCATAACGTTCCTGCTACTGGCCGTTCCGCTGCTGTCGGAACGTGCCGAAGCGCTGGATTACACAGATATCGAATCGAAGCTGAACACCTGGCAGTACTACTTCTGCCGTACTATTATGTCTCTTTCTCTGAAGGATTCCTACGATACCGGCGTGCTTGCGTCCATCACTGCCGGTCAGTCCTTCTACGAAGGCGGCTGTGCTGGCGCACCCATTTCCATCATCGCGCAGAACCACTTCGGCATCAAGGCGTATTCCAATTGGGAGGGAAAAGTATATGACGATAATACCTACGTCATCTACAATTCCTATTCCGACTTGGTCAACATCATGGGGGAAAGCTACGCCAAAAGCGCGAGCCTCTGGCGTGCCTACGATACATGGGAAGAAGGCGTAGCGGATCATTCCGCCCTGCTCTTAGGGGAGTCCAAGTATGCGCCTGTCCTTGCGGCGAAAACCTATCAGGAGGCGGCCCCTGCGCTGGTTGCGGCAGGCTATTGCTCCAGTTCCACCTATGCGGCGAACCTGATCGGCTTTATTGAACGGTATGGCTTCGATCAGTTAGACGACGTAACGACCGACGAAAACGGGGTATTCGGCATGATTATGGATCATTCCCGGATTGAGCTTTCCGTCGGTGACACCTTTTCACTGGACGCGCAGGCATATCCGTCTCCTGCCTCCGCCGTCAGCGTCGTTTGGAAAAGCGACCGCCCGGAGGTCGCCTCTGTGGATCAGAACGGCAAGGTCACCGCACATAAGCAGGGGTATACCCTGATCACCGCGACATATAACGGGAAGGAAGCCTGCTGTGTGGTCTGTGTAGACGCAAACGCGTATGTCATGAACCGAAATTTGGCAGTGTACAGCCGTCCGGACGTTGACTCCGACTCTCTCGGCAGACTGGATCGCGGTCAGCCGGTCAAGATCAACAGTGCGACGGTCTACACGGCGGAGGACGGTACCAAATTTTACGCCGTCTCTGCCAGCGTCGGCAGCGGAACCATCGTCAGCGGTTACGCCGCGGCGGCGGATATCTATGCCGGCAGCGAAGTGCGGCTCTCCATCGGAACCCCAAAAACCATCCTGTATTTGGAGGAGGGCGACGAGCAGACAATACCCGTCGAGGTCTATGCTGAGGAGCTGCAGGACAAGCAACTGATCTGGGCATCCTCCGACCCATCCGTCGTTTCGGTAGAGCAGGACGGTAGCATCCGGGCATTGACCGAAGGTGTTTCCGTCATCTCCGTCTCCATCGATGATACGGTTGCCCTGACCGTAACCGTCTATGTCGGTGACGCCGCCTACGAGGTGTTGGTCGCCAACGCCGCTGTTTACCTGCGCGCCGGTCCGGCAAGCGGTGCGAGCATTCTCGGCACCATTGCCAAAGGGCAGGAGGTTAAGTTGGTAAACGAGCCGGAAAACGGATGGTACCGCATTCTTGCCGTCATCAACGGCAAAACGATGGAGGGCTACAGCTATTCCCGCTATTTCAATAAGCCCGGAGAGGAATCCAACGGTTCCGACGATTCCTCCGGCAGCAGTGCCGGGACAAGCAGTACTCCCTCCGGAACTACCTCCTCCGATCCCACCTCCGGAGACACTTCTTCGGGCAGCGGAACCGTTGTCGTGACCTATAAAACCGGTCAGGTCAACGTGGATGATGCGCTCAATGTGCGGGACACACCCGGTACGGACGGCTCGCGGATT
This sequence comes from uncultured Ruminococcus sp., assembly GCA_964549435.1. Lineage (GTDB taxonomy): Bacteria > Bacillota > Clostridia > Oscillospirales > CAG-382 > Coliplasma. The sequence continues at coordinate 40,153 of CAZJVB010000012.1, read as the reverse complement.
GCCCGTCTGGGCAATAAAACCGAGGTCATCCTTCTGGAGGATGTGATTCATGTCTCCTCCGAAACAGTTTATAAGGATTGGTACCATATTTCCTTCACCTATAACGGCAAAAGCATGGACGGCTATGTCGCGGCGGAATTCATTATCCTGACCGGTACCGTGGATGTTCCGATTCAGGGCGTGCAGCCGCCTGTCTCCGCAACTTACACCATTGAGACGGACTATGTCGTCGGTATTCCCGCAGAAATGACACTCGCCGCCTTTACGGAGGTCTTTGAGCATAGCGTCCGCCTCTTCCGTGCAGACGGCAGCGAGTTGTCGGACGACGATATCCTTCAAACCGGCGATCAGATCCGCTTCTATATCGGAAGCACGGTGATCTACTCCCGCTTTGCAGTGGTTTGTGGAGACGCCAATGGCGACGGCAAGGTGGATGCGCGGGATTACATGATGGCCAAACGTGCCGTTTTAGAAACCTATGAGCTTTCCGGCGCCTTTCTGCGCGCCGCAGCAGTCGGCGGAGGCGATAACGTTTCTGCAACCGATTACATGAAAATCAAACGCGTTGTCCTCGGAACCTATCAATTCTGACCTGTTACAAAAAACAATGCCTGCATCAGTGTAACTGATGCAGGCACTTTTATTGCCGTTCCCTCGAGTCCGCTACTCCATAGCCGCCTCTTCCAAAATCAGAAACAGATCCCCCTCCGCTACGGTCACTTCCGTTTCCTTTCCGCAGAATTCATTGCTCACGCCCAACGGATACCTGCCGGAAAGCGTCGCCTCATGCAATTCGTAGGCAGCCCCCCGCACACTCACCACCGCGCTCTCCCCGGCAGCCAACAGGGAAAGAAAGCCCGTCTGCTGCGCAGGAAAGCGAACCGTCCTGCGCCGCAGCAGCGTAATCTCGCAGCCTGCGCCGTAGAGCGTTCCTTCCGCTCCCTGATCTGCCAGCCAGCGAAGCAGCTGCAAATTCGCAACCGTATGACTAATCCGCGCTCCGCCCAAGCCCCCGTATAACCGGAACACCGTATAGCCACGGGCGAGCCCCTCCCGGCAGGCAAGCATCAGATCCGTCTCATCCTTATGCGTAGGATGCAAAACCAAATGCTCCGCTTCCGGAACATATCCAAGGGAATCAAAATCGCCCAAAACCAGATCCACACGCACCCCTTTTTCCTGCAGAATGCAAAGCCCGCCGTCCGCCGCGATTACAAAATCCCCTGGCGCCGGCAAAAAGGAGGTGGCGCGGTTATCTCCCGCGCCAACAATATAACAAACACTCACGACATTTCCCCCTGCTCTTCCTGATAAGCCGGAATCTCTACCGCCTCTCCTTCCGCACGCAGGGAAATCTGCGCACGTAAGGTCAAATCCAGACGGTAATCTTCCTCCTTCGGCGTATACCCCGGCGTGTACCCCGCCGTTTCATATAGGGAAACGGTCAGACTTACAAACAGGGTTCTGATCCTGCCGTCCGAAACGGAATAGGTATAGGTGACGTCACCGTAAGCCTCCTTCTCCCGGTCCGGCACCGCGATTCCCGCCAGCGCATATAAATCCAGCTGCCAAATGTCTTCGACCAGCTGCTTCTGTCCCACAGAAGAGACCAGCGTATACAGCATGCCGCCGTCGCTCTCTTCCTCTGACAGACTTTTCAACTCAGAAACTGCCGGCAGCGGCACCGTATGATAAGGAAATGCGCCGAATAACGCCTCCGGCGAGGTTTCTATTACATAGACAGAGCCATCCTCCACATGCCGCTTGATGCCATCGGCGTAATATTCCTCGGCGTTGCTCGTTGCCGCAAGCAAGGTCGCCGTAAATTTCTGCCAGGCAAGCTGAGAAGCCGCGTCATAACAAGCCTCTCCGCTGATATAGTAGAGAACTCCCGACTGCCCCGTATCCGGATCGCGGAAGGCTGCCTCCATCATGAACCCGACCTCCGCGCGCATCAGCGCTGCATAACCCGCGTGCCACTCCGCAAGCCGTTCATAACTCGCCTCATCCACCTGACCTGAACAGGAGCAAAGCAACAGCAGGAAAGAAAGTAGGAACAGCCCTATTCTCCGCATCACTTTCCGACCTTTTCGCCGGCGATGAACTGCTCCAGCTTGCCCGTCACATTGCGCAGCGAACTGAACAGGCAGTAATAGCTGCCGGAGCCGTTGATGGTATAGCATGCGCGGCTGGAGGAGACGCGGTAAAAAACATATTCCTTCTCATCCGACGTAGTTTTGATCCGGATTCGCAGATATTCTGTCGGCGTTTCCCCTTCTGCAGGGATATAGGTATCCCGCATATTCAACTGCACGATGGAAAGGTAAAGGAACCGGAAGCTCTCCTCATCCAGTTCGGTATCCCCCCAGCAAACGGAAGTCAGCGTCTTACCGTCAGCCGTTACATTGAATACATATTCCGTGCCAGCATATGTGATCGTCATCTGCTCAATCTCGTAAACATACATGCCGACCAGCGAGTGATCTACGTATTCCTGCGGATCCCATTCCAGCCAAGCGGCGGTCTCCGTGGAAATACGCGCAATCAAACCGGTACAGAACGTCACATTCTTGCCGGTGGAATAGACGTCACCGGTGATGGTAGAATACGCATAGTAGCAAGCATTTTCCTCATCATAGGCAGAAACGTACAGATCCGTCACATACCCGTTCAGCAGGTAGGAAAAGTGCATCGCGGGACGATCCAAACCAAATTCCGCAAGCATTTCAGTATCGATGATATCGTTTCCCTGATTCTCATCTCTCTGGCTGATGCCGACCTTCGCCACGCTGTCTCCCTGCAAAGTGGAAATGCCGTAAAGGAACTCGGAAAAATTCGTGCTGTCCATATAGGCAAAGTTCTTGCCCCCAAGGATATAGTCCTTCGGCTGTACCATCCTCCACAGACCGGTCAGCGCATCGTTCGGAATGGCATCCTCCCCGTCCGCAAAGACACGGATCTCATCCATTACCAGATAGCCGACCGTCTTAGGCATGGTGAAGCCCAGCTCGATCTTCAGGATCGGTTCCGCGCTTTCGATGCGGAAGGAATACTCCTGCACGGTATCCTCCTTCTGAGAGGAAAAATCCAGTCCGTGAGCGGAAAACTTGCGGTAATTGATGCCGTCAGTCGTATAGCGGATACTAATGCTGTCCGGCAAAAGTGCCGGATAGGTCGCGTTATCCGAGTCCAACAGCAGACCGAAACGGCATTCGTATACCCCGTCGGATGCGGTATTGGTCACCGCGACGGACACCGTGAACATCTCGCTGTCACTGCTGGTTAGTCCGACCAGATAGGCGCTGTCCTCCTCGCCGGTCCAATCCGTATAAGCAAGTCCGCTGGACGCATAGGTCGCCTTGTCCTTCAGAAGATCTCCCCCACTGCTGTTGTTAGAGGAGGTATTATCGGAAAAGGAAAGGATCGGAAGATTCAGGATCAACGCGGAAAAATCCGTTTGATCTTCGTCATAATAGAAGTATTCCATTAAAATCTGATCGATATTGTAGACGTCGTTGGTGTCGGAAACGCTGTTGACAATCTGCGCGTCAAAGAAATACTCCACCGGCTGGGTTAAATTCCCCTCCACATTAGCATACGGGATCAGGAAAATCCTCGGGCTAGAATAGCTTTCTACAATATTCTGCTCCGCATCCATCTTCCCGCCGAAATACATCGCATAGTAATATGCGCCGGAGGCAGCCTTCTTACCGATCCAAATCTGATGGAAATAGAAGCTGCCGTCGCTGTTTTCAGTGGTCATCAGCGTGTAATTGCAGGTCAGCGACTCCTTCTTATCCAGACCGTAAACGGAATAGTCCAGCTGCTCCTCCAGCTTCCCGGAGGTGACCACATAGCGGCAGTCCACCAACAGAGAGGCGAACTGTTCGGCATTATACGTCAGTAATTCACAGCCGGAAAAATAAAAGGTGCCGTCATTCTGATAAACGGTGTAGGAGCCGGCTTCGTTCTCCAGAATCAGCATGGCGATATTCTCCCGTGCGACCATCGGAAACATCACGACGCCGCCGGAAGCAAGAACGTCATTTCCGTCCTCATCATAGCCGTCCAACGCGCGCACGGAAAGCGTCAGCGTTTCCCCGCCGGTCAACTCCAAAAGCGCGTTGGTAAAAATGCTTTCGCCGGTAAAGCCGTAAATCGCACCGTCAATCGCGCGGGCGCAGTAAAAGTCCTCGTATGCGTACTGCAGCGTATTCCCGCCGCAGGTGATGCGCACCCCGTTATAGGTATCGCTGCTGTCAAACGACAGCTTGACATAACGAGAGTATGAAGCATATAACGTCGCGTAGGTATAAATCCGGTAAACGTCCGGATCCGCCTCCTCCGTCACTTCACCCTTGCTCCGGTTGCAGAAGGTGATCTCCGCCTTTTCCCCTAACGCATCCAACACACCTTCCGTCTGCTCTCCTATCTGATAAAAGTCGGGAAGCGGCTCATCCTCCTTCAGAAACAGGAAATAGACACCCAGCAGAACGCCGGCAAGTACCAACACGCTGCCGATCAGAATCAGCTGATTCCGAATGGTCATGCGGAACCCGGTACGGCGATGCTTATTTTCGTTTGTTTCGGCAAATACGGAAAGAATCTCCCGCTTTTCCTCCTCGGAAAGCGCTCCGGAGACCTCCTCCTGCGGCGAATCCTGCGCAGGCGCGTTCTGCTCCTCCTGCAGGTTCTGCTTTTCGTTCTCTTCCATGCTCATGTGCGCGGTTCCTTTCTGAATGCTTACAGATGTCTCCGGCGGATAAAGACCACCATACCGGCGATAACGATCAGACCGGGCAACACCGCGCAAATGACGATCCCCAGCCGGGAAGCCGTGGACGTCTCAATGCTCAGCGCAACATCGTTGATCGTCTTATAACTGATATCCAGCGAATACCGCTCAACGCCCATCGTGCGCGCAGCGGAAAGCAGCAGCGTGCCGTTCCCGTAGGCGGCACTGTCCACACTACCGGTCCCGGCAAAGGACGTGGAGCCGACCAGCATCACATATTGATACTTCAATACCTGATTGGTGCTGTTTTCATCCGTCAGATCTACATAGTCCGCATTTGCGGACAGCAGCATCAACGGGAACGCCCCCTCCTCGCTTGTCCCGTCCTCCGCATAAGTAGAGGTAGAGTTCACGGAGGAGCGGAGCACCTGCTCAACAGTATAATTGTCCTTGGTCTTAACTGCGGCACTGTAAAGCTCCACACAGTTCGGCATGACCGTCTTAATACCGGAGGAAGCGAGATTCTTGACAATCTGGTACGCGGCGCTGTTATCCGGATTCGCCATGTCCGTGACATACTGTGCGGACAGGTTCAACTGGTTGTTGTTAAAGTTGTCCATGGAGGTGATCTGGTGGTAGGCACGGTAGCCCATTCCCCATTCCTCCAGCAAATAATCCGAAAGGTTGGGCAGAACAGGCGTGGAATCATCTACCAGCACGATCAGACTATTGTAGCCGTCCGTATAATCCATCAGCTTTTCCACCTCCGATTCCGTAAAATCGGTCAGCGGATCATTGACGATCAGAATCTTAGTGCGTGCATCGATCTCCGAGGAGGAAAGATCCGTCTCCATAACCTCAAAACCCGCGCCGACCAGCAAATTGGCAAGCGGAGTTGCCGCCTTTCCGTCAGAGAGCTGTACCGGCTCCCCGTGTCCGGTTGTAAACGTCACCACCTGCGGCTCGGATATACAGCTTTGCAGCAACGCGGTCGTCAGACGGAGCTCTCCGTTGAAGCCCACGACCGCTTGGCTTTCGCTGTCAATCATGTAAAAGGAATCCAGCGTCAGTACACGGGAATGGTATTTCCCCTCCACAACAATGTAGCTGCTGCTCAGCGTGGTATTGGTAATCTCATTGTACTTGGCAGCCCACTCCGGATCGCGCGTCAGATTCTTGTATTCGACACGCACATCCTTAAAGGTATAGGCGTATTCCTCACAGAGATCGCGTACCAGCACCGACAACCGCAGACCGTTGACCGTCGTCGAAGCACTGTCATATTGGCTGCGATCGGCAAGCAGATAAATGGTTGCCTGCAGATCCCCGTCCTGCTCCAAAGCATCCAACACATTGCGGGAGGTCTCTCCGATGGATATAAATTCCTCCTCTGTCAGGTCAATGTTGAGGTTGACCGAACCGGCGACCGAGGAAATAATCAGGTTCAGCGCGATCACCAGCGCGATAAATACGATCGTATAGACCACGGAAAGACTGCCGCGCTTGATGCGGTTGCCCCTTTCCGCCGTAAAAGATTGCTTGTTCATATCGGCTCCTCCTCTCTTAGGACCAGCGGCGCTTATCGTAAACGCGCACCGTCAGAAACACGAACACCGCAGCAAGAGAGAAGTAATACACGATCGCGGGAATGCTCAGGCTTTGGTTGGTAAACGGCACATAACGATCCAGAACGGAAAACCACTGCAGTGCGGAACGGAGCCATGCATACGGAATATAGCTGCTGACGAGATACAACAGCAGCATAGCGACAATCACACCGATCGATGAAACCGCTGCGATCAGCTGGTTCTGCGTCAGCGAAGACAGGAACAACCCGATTGCGATGAACGCCGCACCAATCAGAAAAACGCCGAGAATGTTGGCAAAAATGGCGGCGGTATTTGGAGAGCCATACCGGTAAAGCAGTACAAAATTGAAGGCGTTGACCAGAAAGGTACAGCCGTAAATGGTCAGCGCTGCAAGGTACTTTCCCATGACCATACCGGTGATGGAAACCGGAGCGGTCATCAGCAGCTGTTCTGTTTTACTGCGTCGGTCCTCCGCCAACAGCTTCATGGTCAGCAGCGGGATCAGAATAGAAAACACGCAGATGAGAAACAGGAAATATTCGCTCAGGCTTTCGGTGCTCTGCGCCGCCAACGTGGATTCATAGAACAGCAGTCCGGAAACCAGCAGAAACATCCCACAGAAAATATAGCCGATCGGCGTAATGAAATAGGAACGCAGTTCCCGTTTATAGATGGCAAACATCAGCGATTCCCTCCTTCTGCGGTCTTCTTTTTCCGCACCGCCTGCTGCGCTTTCTCCCCGACCAGCCGGATAAAAATATCCTCCAGATTCAGCTCCATTCCCTCCAGACCGACCAGCGGCCAGCCCTTTGAAGCAAGGGTATAGAACAGCGGCTTGCGCACGTCCACGCGTTCCTCGGACTCAATGAGATAGCTGATGCTGTCGGTATCCCGTTTGCCCAGTACATCTACCGAGCGCACACCGGCAACTCCCTTCAGCGCCTTCTCCACATCGTCCTTCGGTCCGACGATCTTCGCGATCATCTTGCGGGAGCCATCTACGGCGGTCACAAGATCCTCCGTCTTTTCATTGGCGACCAGCTTCCCTTTGTTGATAACCACGATGCGATCACAGACCGCCTGCACCTCCGGCAAAATATGCGTGGACAGAATGATGGTATGCTCCTGCCCCAGCATCCGGATCAGATTACGGATATCGATGATCTGCTTCGGATCCAGACCGACCGTCGGCTCATCAAAAATCAAAACCCTCGGATTGCCGATCAACGCCTGCGCAATCCCTACGCGCTGCCGGTACCCTTTGGAAAGGTTGCCGATCAAACGGTCAAAAACGTCCCCGATCTTCACCACATCGCAAATCTCACGAAGATGCTGCTTTCGCGGAAAGCGGCAGCCCTTGAGATCATAAATGAACCCTAGGTACTCCTTGACCGTCATATCCGTATACAGGGGCGGAAGCTCCGGCAGAAATCCGATGTTGCGCTTGGCCTCCAGCGGATTTTCCAAAATATCAATCCCGTTTACCCGGCAGGTTCCCGAGGTCGCGGAAAGATAGCCGGTCAAAATATTCAGCGTCGTGGATTTCCCCGCACCGTTCGGACCGAGGAATCCCATGATCTCCCCCTCTTCGACGCGGAAGCTGACGCCGTCTACAGCCCGCTTCGTCCCAAAGGTCTTGCAAAGGTCGTTGATTTCGATCATTTTTAACGGTTCCTTTCCTATGATTCAGCGGATTCCCGCCAAAGACCGAGCTCGCGCAGCGCCTGCTCCGGCACCTCCGCCGGACAGCCGGTCATCAGCTCTGAAGCGTTCTGCACTTTCGGGAACGCTACGACATCGCGCAGACTTTCCGCGCCCAGCATCTGCATCACAAGGCGGTCCAGCCCAATCGCCATACCGCCGTGCGGCGGCGCCCCGTAGCGGAACGCATCCAACAGGTAGCCGAACTTTGCGTACGCTTCCTCCTGCGATAGCCCAAGCAGCTCAAAAATTTTCGACTGCAGCACCGGATCCGTGATCCGGACGGAACCGGAGGAAAGCTCGATGCCGTTGAGCACAAGATCCCAGCACTTCGCACGCACCTTCCCCTTGTCCGTTTCGAGATACGGCAGGCATTCGTCCACCACCGCAGTAAACGGATGGTGCATCGCCAGCCACTCGCCGGATTCGCGATCGTATTCAAAAAACGGAAATTCCACCACCCAAAGGAAAGAAAAACCGCTGCGCCTGATGCCGAGACGGTTGGCTGCCTCCAAGCGAAGCTGCCCCATCTGAGACAGCAGACGGTTGGTGTCCGCGTCCGCCATCGCAAGCAGCACGTCGCCCGCTTCACAGTCGGATGCTTCATACACACGCTGCAGTTCCTCCTCCGTCAGGAACTTGGCAAACGAGGAACTGACCTGTTCGGCGCGGCGCACCCAAGCGACGCCGGCGGCGCCGCAGCCTTTTGCATAATCCACCAGTCGGTCGATCTCCTTGCGCGTCATCTGCGATGCGACGCCCTTCAGAACGATCGCGCGGACGCTTCCGCCCTCTGAAAGCGCATGGGTAAAGACCGAGAACCCGCAGCCGCGTACCGCGTCCGACAGATCGCGGATTTCCATTCCAAAACGGATATCGGGCTTGTCCGAACCGAAGCGTTCCATGACCTCTCGGTATGTATACCGCGGAAGCGGCATCGGCAGCTCGATGTTCATCGTCTCACGGAACAGCCTTTGCAGATACCCTTCCGCAACACGAAGGATGTCCTCCATATCCACAAAGCTCATCTCTAAGTCGATCTGCGTAAATTCCGGCTGACGATCCGCCCGAAGATCCTCATCCCGGAAGCAGCGCGCCAGTTGGAAGTACCGGTCGAATCCGGCAACCATCGAAAGCTGTTTGTACAGCTGCGGCGACTGCGGCAGCGCATAAAACGAACCGGGGTGCACGCGGGACGGCACCAGATAGTCACGGGCGCCCTCCGGCGTAGAACGGATCAGACACGGCGTCTCGATTTCAACAAATCCGTTTTCATCAAAATAATCCCGCGTCACCTTCGCAACACGGTGGCGGAACAGGATGTTCCGCTGCAAATTGCTTCTGCGCAGATCCAAATACCGGTATTTCAGCCGAAGCTCCTCTCCGGTTTTGCAATCCTCTGTAATTTCAAAAGGCACGACCTCGCTCTCTCCCAAAATTTTCAGAGCGCTTACGAAAATCTCCACCTCGCCGGTCGGAATCTCCGGATTGACGCTGGAACGGATACGCACCGTTCCCCGGACAGAAAGCACAAACTCATTGCGGCAGCCCGCTGCCTTTTCAAACAGCGCCCGGTCGGTACCGTCATCAAACGCAAGCTGTACAAAGCCGCTGCGGTCACGCAGATCGATGAACATCAGATTTCCGAGATCCCTCTTTTTTCTGATCCAGCCCATCACGCAGACCTCCTGCCCCGCTTGCTCGCGGCGCAGCTCTCCGCAGCCGTGCGTGCGGCGTTCGCTTCCCAGTAACTCTACCATATTTTCTATGCTTCCTTTCCCACCGATTACAGCACGTCGCCAAGCCGCTTCCGCTCGCCGCGCGTTTCCAAAAATTCCGCGAAACGGTAGCCCTGCGCCTCTGCCTGCGCCAATTGCCTGCCGACCTTTTTCTTCTTTTTTACCAGCGTCACGTCAAAATCAGCGTGCAGCGTGCGGGCATAGCGGATCGCTTCCGCGATCTGTCCTTCATCGTAAAACAGCACCTCGCGCGTCTTTCCGCCGTCGGACGCGTTCCGCTCACAAAGAACGGAAAAGATCCGTTCAAAACCGATCGAGAAGCCGACCGCCGGCACAGAGCCGCCGCAAAACTTCCCGATCAGATGATCATATCTGCCGCCGCCGGCAATGGTTCCGCCGAAGGAGGGGCACTCCACCTCAAACACCGTGCCGGTATAGTAGCCCTGTCCGCGCACCAGCGTCGCATCAAAAACCACCTCGTACCGTCCGTCGGCAAGCGCATTCGTCTGCTCCAGCAAACCGGCAAGCAGCGCCGCCTCCGCTTCACAGCCGTAGGAGGCCAGCGTTTCCAGCCGCAGATCGCCGGTCAAAATGCCGATCAGCCTGTCCGCTGCCTCCGGTGCAAAGCCCTTTTCCAGCAGCTCTGCGCGCACTCCGTCAAAGCCGAGCTTGTCCGCCTTATCCACCGTCACGCAAACCGTATCCGAGTCCTCCGGCGCAAATCCGCACCAGACGATCAGGCTTCGCAGCAGATTACGATGGTTGACGCGAACGCGAAAATCGTCAATGCCGACCGCCAGCAGCGCTTCCGCCGTGACGGAGATCAGCTCCACCTCGCAGTCCATACTGTCCGAGCCTAAAATATCGATGTCGCATTGCACAAACTCACGCAGCCGCCCCTTCTGCGGACGTTCCGCGCGATACACGCGCCCGATCTGAATGCATTTGAACGGGCTCTCCAGCTCGTTCTGATGACACGCGTAATAGCGGGAAAGCGGCAGCGTCAGATCATACCGCAGTCCCAGATCGCACAAATGTGCGAAATCCTGCTCCGCCAACGCCTTTTCCAGCTTCTGCCCCCGCTTTTCCAGCCGGTAAATCAACTTTAGATTATCTCCGCCGTCACTGTTCTCCAGATTTTCCAGACTCTCCACCGCCGGCGTTTCGACCGCACGGAACCCGTTCGCACGGTAAACCTCGCGGATCTGCTGCATCAGCCGATCGCGAATGCCGTTTTCCGCAGGCAAAAAATCCCGCATCCCCTCTGTGGGCGTCAATTTCATATCAGGTTCCCTTTCTCGTTTCAAAATCCTTCCGGCGCATCGGACCGCCGGCGAGCCTCCCGTCCGCCTTCAGCCGGCAAAATGGGTACCCCTGTCAATCTCGCGCCAATCCAAATCGCCGCGATCCATCGCAAGGATCAGCGCTTCCGCCGTCGCGATATTGGTCGCCGCAGGAACATTGTGAATGTCGCACTCCCGAATCAAAGGAACCTCAGTTTCCAGATATTCCTGCGTATCACCGGTGTCACAAAGCAGGATCAGCAGATCCACCTCGCCGTAAGCAATCTTGGACGCAACCTGATGCGAACCGCCGTGAAAGCCTGAAAGCAGCTTCTCGATGGCAAGCCCGGTCGCCTCTCCAATGTACTTCGCCGTTGTCGCCGTTGCGCAAAGGTGATGACGGGAAAGAACACCGCAGTACGCCATGCAGAACTCCGTGATCAGTTCCTTCTTCTTGTCGTTTGCGATGATTGCAATATTCATAATGGTACACAACCTTTCTGTATAGTCATAATTATAATATGGAGGTCCGTTACGGACTCGGAACGCCGTCCGGCGCCCGTTCCTCCTGCGGGAGCGGCTGCGCTGCAGCCGCAGGCAGCGTAGCAAGGCGCTCCCTGCCTCTGCGCAGGCAGCTCCTCATTCTGCCGGGATACATCACACCCTTCAGCAGAGGTACCTGCAAGCCGCAGAGCCGCAGTGCCAGATTCAGGAACGCCGCCTCATAGGACCGCAGGTGCCGGCGCTCTTTTCCGCCGAATGCAATCTCTCCGCATTCCTGATCGGCGGGCAACTCCTCCGAAAGCGGGACGGTGCCCAGCAGCGGTACGGATGAACGCCGGATCATGGAAAGCAGCGTCGGTAACTTTCCCTCCGCTGCAAATGCCTCCCGATATCCGTTCACTACGAGACGAACCTGTCCGTAGCCGAAGGAAGCAAGATTCGCAGCCGTCTTTTCCGCTGCCCGCACCGCTGTAGACTGGTGCAGGGAAACCACGATCGCTTCATCTGCTTCTTCCGCAAACAGCCGGTAGTATGCCGACAGCTCTGCCGACGAATCCACCAGACAGAAATCATATTCCCCGCGGAGAAACGCAAACAGCGCATCCGCACGCTCCTTCGGCAGGGAATCACCCTCATAACGAATCGGAGCGGGCAGAAAAAACAGATTGGGATTTCCGCCCACCGGCACAACCGCATCGGCAACCGTGCACCTGCCAGCCAGCACGTCGCTGCAATCATACAGCACATTGCTTTCCATGCCCAGCACCAGATCCAGACAACGCATTCCGAAATCCGCATCCACTAAGCAGACTCGTTTTCCGAGCGCGGCAAGGGCTGCGGCGATCCCCGCGGCGACGGTCGTTTTTCCGACCCCGCCCTTGAAAGCGGTCACAAAAATCACTCTGCCCAAAACGGTACACTCCTCCAACATAGAGTTACACAATATCATAACATCCGAAACCGCCTTTGTCAAGAGGAAACCACCGAAAAAGAACGGTTTTCTCCCTCTCCGGCAGCATATTTCACAAAAAGTTTGCATACTCATAACAGCGAAAGGAGCTCTCTCATGTATCATTCCGACACGCCCACGCGGGCAGAGGAGATCGGAAAATATGTGTCCAGAACCGGCGCAACCGTCCGCGCTGCCGCAAGCAAATTCGGCGTCAGCAAAAGTACGGTTCATAAGGATCTGACAACTCGTCTTAAACAGCAGAACCTGTCCCTCTATGAGGAGGTACAGAAAGTTCTGCGGACCAATAAAGAGGAACGTCACAAGCGCGGCGGAAATGCCACAAGACTGAAATATTTGGCTGCAAAACATTGACAAATGGAAAAATAAAAGGTATACTGAAAATTAAGGATCTGCGGATTTAACACCTCGCGCCCTTCCGCGGATTTTCCGGACCGTAAAGAGTAGAATGTAAAAAAGAAAAGAGGCTCACCGTCATGGCAAAGAAAAGAATGCTTTTCATCGGCAGCGCCCGCATCCGCTTCGCGGTCGGCACACCGTACATCCCTACGCCGGGAGAAACCATCCGCTCGGAGGCAAACTACCTGTTCGCGCCGGACGGCAGAAGCACGCTGAGCGCCATCTCTGCGGCACGTTTGGGCTATGACGCGGTGCTCTGCGCACGGGTCGGCGACGACTACTACGGGGACAGACTGACCGAAGTCTGCAAACGGGAGGGACTGCACACCGGCGGAGTTACCGTCAACCGGGAGCTTCAGACCGGACTTTGTCTGGAGCTGGTCGAGCAGGACGGCACCCGCCGCGCGGTGTTGTTTCCCGGTGCCAACCGCACACTGACCGGCGCACATGCGGAAAGCGCTCTGACCTGCTACCCGGACGCGATGATCGCCTCGCTGGAATCCGAGCCGGAGTCCGTCCTGCAAATCGCCTCTATCGCTGCGGCAAGAAAACTGCCCTTCTTTCTGGACGCCTCCGCAGAGCGGGACGCCTGTCCGCAGGACTTTCCTTTTGAACAGCTCGCAAAGACCGAAATCCTGCTGCTGAACGAAGAGGATGCACGCCTGTACTCCGGCATCGATCCGGTCAACGAAGAGAACCGCAAGCTCGCCTGCTACACCCTGCGAAAGCGCTTTGAAGTGCGCTATATCGTCCTCCGGCTGGGAAGCCGCGGCTGCTTCCTGTATGACGGAAAGTACTTCAGCGCCATCTCCTCCTTCGATGAGGACCCGGTGGATCCTGCCGGCGCCTCCGAAGCCTTTACCGCCGCGCTGATCGGAGAATACCTCACTTCCGGCGACCTGCGCGCCGCCGCCGAATTTGCTAACGGCGTGTATGCCGTCACTGCCTCCCGCCCCGGCGGGTACCGCTCCCTCCCCGCACGCGCAGACCTGTAAAGTCGAAAAACGTCAGAAACCGTGATTTTCGCAAACCGGCGAACGCCTTTTCAGGCAGTTCTGTAAAAAATTGCTCTTTTTGCATTGACAAACCGGAAGCAACGTGTTATACTACTGTAAACACGTGGAAATGGAAGAGTAGGCAAATTCCGGTGCGCCTTACAGAGAGATGCCGGTCGGTGCAAGACATCAGGCAGGCTTGCCGAAAATCACCATGGAGTGGCTGCGGGGAAATCCGGCGATCCAATCGCAGGAGAGTACCGGCAGACGGGAACTCCCGTCACAGGGTAAGAAGGTGGCAACCTTCTCCGAGTGCATCCCCGCTGTTCGGGGTGAAAAAGAGTGGTACCGCGGAAGAAGCTTTCAGCTCTTTCGTCTCTTTGCGTTATCTCAATGGATAACCGGGAGGCGAAGGAGTTTTTTATTCGCCCCCCTGTCCGCAGAAGATCGACAATGCCGTAAGAAGAAAGGAGACTTTCGCAAAGCGAAAGCCATGGTCATAAAAAATGGAACTCGAAAAAGAAAAGGCAAATCTGCTGACGCTTGACAATGTTTACAAGGCAAATTACACGCTGAAAAATGTGGTCAGACAGACGGATGTCTTATATGCTCCCAAGCTGAAGCCCGGCGCCGAGCTGTTTCTAAAAACGGAAAACCTGCAAATCACAGGCTCCTTCAAAATCCGGGGCGCCTATTACAAAATGTCGCAGCTCAGCGAGGAGGAAAAGCGGAGAGGCGTCGTCGCCTGCTCCGCCGGAAACCATGCGCAGGGCGTCGCACTGGCGGCGCAGAAAAGCGGCATCAAGGCGGTCATCTGCCTGCCGGACGGCGCGCCCATCTCCAAGGTGGAGGCGACCAGAAGCTACGGTGCGGAAATCTGTCTGGTGGACGGCGTCTACGACGATGCCTACCAGAAGGCGCTGCAGCTTCGGGATGAAATGGGCTACACATTTATTCATCCCTTTGATGATCCCGACGTCATCGCCGGGCAGGGCACCATCGCGCTGGAGCTTGCCGAGCAGGTGCCGGATCTGGATGCGGTCATCGTCCCGATCGGCGGCGGCGGACTGATTTCAGGCGTCGCTTACACCGTCAAATCGCTCAATCCCCATATCAAGGTCTACGGCGTACAGGCGTCCGGCGCGCCGTCCATGCTCAATTCCATCCATGATTCGCATATCGAAACGCTCGATTCGGTATTCACCATTGCCGACGGTATCGCCGTCAAGAAGCCCGGTTCGCTGACCTATGAGCTCTGTTCCAAATATGTCGATGAAATCGTTACGGTGACCGACGACGAAATCTCAGCAGCCATCCTTACCCTGATGGAGCAGCACAAACTGGTCACGGAAGGCGCCGGCGCCGTGGCAGTGGCGGCAGCCATGTTCGGCAAGGTGGAGCTTGCCGGCAAAAAGACCGTCTGTCTGCTTTCGGGCGGCAATATCGATGTCACCATTCTCTCCAGAGTCATCACGCGGGGGCTTCTGATGTCCGGCAGAAGCTGCCAGTTCAATATCGAGCTTGTGGATAAGCCCGGGCAGCTGATGAAGGTTTCCCGGATTATCGCCGAGCAGGGCGGGAACGTCACGTCCGTACACCACGAGCATTCCAACGAAGGCTCTGACGTCAACGGCTGTTATCTGCGGCTGGTGCTGGAGACAAGGAATTTTGAACACATCGAAGCGATTAAAAAGGCATTGACCGATCACGAAATCAAAATCGTATCATAAATAAATCAGGAGGAAACATCATGATCAAAAAAATTTCCACGGCGGACGCCCCTCAGGCAATCGGTCCGTATTCACAGGCCGCGGTGTGCGGCGACCTGCTGTTCACTTCCGGGCAAATCGCGCTGCATCCCCAAAGCGGGCAGCTGGAGGGCTCCGATATCAGAGCGCAGACGGAGCGCGTGATGAAAAATCTTGCAGCCGTCCTGAAGGAAGCGGGAAGCTCCTTTGACAAGGTTGTCAAGACCACCTGCTTTTTAGCCGATATTTCGGATTTTGCCGCCTTCAATGAGATTTACGGCAATTATATTTCCTCGGCACCCGCGCGCAGCTGCGTCGCAGTCAAGGACCTTCCGAAGGGCGCGCTGGTCGAGGTCGAGGTCATCGCCTTAATCGGATAAAAGCAGAACGCGCCTATCCGGAAGAAACGCGCAGGATGGCGGAAGCGTCTGCCTTTGTCCCGGAAACAGGGGCTGCCTGCGGCAGCTCCTGTTTCCTTTCAAACCGCATAAGAAAAAGCCGGTCCGTGCAGAAAACTGCCAACCGGCTTTATTGTTTTGCATCGCTGGATAGCCTGACGAACCCACATCCGACCGACTATCCCAGCGCCACATCCAACGCAAGCATGACGGTGAATCCGAGCGCAAAGGAAATCGCCCCGAGGTTCGAATGCTCTCCGACGGACAGCTCGGGAACCAAATCCTCCACGACCACATAAATCATCGCGCCCGCCGCAAAGCTCAGCAGATACGGCAGCAGCGGAACCACCAGCCCCGCCGCCCAAAGGGTAAGCAGCGCGGCGACCGGCTCTACGACGCCGGACAAAACGCCGTACCAGAACGCCTTGCCTTTCTTCATTCCCTCCGCACGGAGCGGCATCGAAATGATCGCGCCCTCCGGAAAATTCTGAATGGCGATCCCCAAGGCCAGTACCAACGCACCCGTCATTGTAATGGTATCCTCACCGGCAAGCCTGCCTGCAAATACCACACCGACAGCCATCCCTTCCGGAATGTTATGCAAGGTCACCGCCAGCACCAGCATGGTCTGCTTCTTCAGATGAGCCTTGATGCCCTCCGTCTCATGGCTGCTCTGATGAAAGTGCGGAACGACCTTATCCAACAGCAGCAGGAACAGGATTCCCACCCAAAAGCCGAGCACCGCAGGGACGAATGCCCAGTTCCCCATGGAAGCGGATTCTTCTATGGAAGGAATCAGCAGACTCCAGACGGACGCGGCAACCATGACGCCGGCGGCAAACCCCGTGAACACCTTCTGTACGGAAGCCTTAAGATTTTCCCTGACAAAAAGAACGCAGGCCGCCCCTAACGAGGTTCCGGCAAACGGAAGCAGAATCCCCCGAAGCGCTTCTGCCGTCATACCGATTCCTCCCTCCCTGTCGCCTCAGACGCCGCAGGTCTCATGCGCAACCTCCTGCAGCCTGCACGTATCCGCAGGATCGAAAAAAGCAGTATAGGGATTTCCGGGGGTAAAGATGCCAAGAAAGCGCTCCGCAAAGCAGCAGGCAGTCAGATAACTGCCGAGAGCCGAATGGTGGGAACGGTCGTCCGCATAAAGCTCCAGCTCCGGATAGCGCTCCCGACAGAGCAAAAATGCCTCGGCGACGGGTGCGACGGTCAGCCGCAGCGCCTCGCCCACCCTGCGGTATCCTTCCGAAAGCTGCGCAGCCTTCGCAGCATATCCCTCCTGCGCTGCGGTCGGCACATAACGCATGTACAGCGTCGGCTTCGCACCGTTGCGCTCCACCAATGGCAAAATTGCGCGGAGCGCCCTCTCGGTCTCCGCCGACGGCGCGGCGTCCGCGTCCTGCAGAACCGCAACATCATAGACGCGCGCGGCAAGTGCGTCGAGCAACGCCCTGTGATAACGGTGAGAAGGATCGGCAAACTCCCGCAAATATGCCGAACCGAACGTACAGTAGGTAACCTCTATCGGCATGCCCGCCGCACGGCAGAGCGCGCGGAACTTCAGCGGCGTCCCATTGAAATAGATGCAGCTGTTGCCGATGAACAAAAACCGCTTCGCATCCCTCTCTGCCGACCGCTCCCTACGGGAAAGCGTCAAGAGCATTCGTGCCCGGTCAAACCGACCGCACACGTCGCAATCCACCGTCATCGTCGCATTGTAAAGCATGGCATCCTCCATTGCAAAAGCATGGAACGCCGCAGCCGCTTCGTCCGCCTCCCTGCCCAGAGAAACCGCAAACCCGCCTGCCGGAACGGTGACGGAAAGCTGCGGGCTGCCTAAGCGGCCGTCGCTGTTCGCGACCAGCTCCCCGCCCGCCTGCTGTAATCTCCCATCCGCGCCAAAAAGAAGCAAACGGGAAAAACGAAAGTCGTACTGCTCCGTGAGCAGCGCGCGCGCCTCCGATTCCGGCGCGGGATATACGGTGATGCCGGCGCACGCCGCAGTATCAACGGCGTCCACACGGACAGTTTGTACTTCCTGAATCATTGCATGCTTCCTTTCTGTTCGTCCCTTGTAACGCGAAGCCGGCAGTCGCCGACCGACAGATTCCGGCTCTCCTTCAGCGCGGACGCCCCGTCCGCCGGTCCCGTGAAGCGATAATGCTTCGGACACAAGCCGTCGGTAGCGTACAGCGCACGCTTCGCATCAAAGATTTCGGATTCAATCCGTTTCATGATTCTGTTTTTCCTCTCTCATCGGGAATGCGGCGCCTTACCGCAAGCCTTCCGGCAATGACCGTAACCAAAATGCCGATCAGAACACCAAGAACGGCGCCGGTCAGCACGTCGGTCGGAAAATGCACGTACAGGTACAGCCGGGAAAACGCGATCAGAACTGCCGTCGGAACGGCAATCGCGCCGAAGCGCCGGTCGCGCAGCATAAGCACCGTCGCGGCAGCTGCGGAGGACAGCGTGTGCCCGGACGGAAAGGAATAGTCCGTTGGACTGTTGATTAACAGCGGGTACGCGCCGTTGATCCAGCAGGGACGTTCCCGCGCGACGAACAGCTTGAGCGCTACATTACCGATCAGAAAGCCGAGCAGCAGCGCAGCCAACAGTATCGCACCTGTCCGGCGATGCCTGCGGAGGCAGAGCAGCACAAGCCCCGTCAGAATCCAGATCCACCCCGCATTCCCTAAAAAGGATACCGCCGGCATCAGAACGTCCAGCACACGGTTTTGAAGCAGTGCCTGCAAACGATCCAAAAGCACCAGCTCCGATAAATTCAACCGGGCAAACAAAGAATCTCCCCCTTCCCGGCTCTTCAAAAGAAGGGCCGCTTTCCTGATTGATAACATTTACTATATCACAGCTTCTCCATTTTTGCAAGAAGAAACCGATTGACGAGCCGGTAAAAATATGGTATGCTGTTGTTATCAGAAATACGGAGGGTTCCCCATGGCTTACAGGATCTTACAACTTGACCCCGGTCTGCGCCCCTATGAAAGGGATATCGCCCTGCGGATGGACAACTATAAGAAAAAGAAACGGGAGCTGCTCGGAAAGAACGGCAGCCTCGTTGATTTCGCCAATGCCCACCTGTACTTCGGCATCCACCGCACCGAAACCGGCTGGGTATACCGGGAATGGGCGCCCGCCGCTGACGCGATGTTCTTCACCGGCGATTTCAACGGCTGGAACGTCACCGCCTGCCCGATGAGGAAGCTGGACGGAGGAATTTTCGAGCTGGAGCTCGAAGGCAAGGAAGCGCTACGCCCCGGACAGCATGTGCAGGCGATCGTCCTCCACGGCGGGAAGCAGCTCCGCCGTATCCCCCTGTATGCCACGCGCGTCGTGCAGGACCCCGATACGTATTTGTGGTGCGCCGAGATCGAGGACACGTTTGCCCCGTTTCCTTGGACGGACGGCGGCTTCCGCCCGGCAAGGCCGCTACTCCTCTACGAATGTCATATTGGTATGGCACAGGAAAAAAACGGCATCGGCAGCTACCGGGAATTCCGGGAAAATGTACTGCCGCGCGTCAAAGCGCTCGGCTATACCGCCATCCAGATCATGGCGATCATGGAGCATCCCTACTATGGCTCGTTCGGCTATCAGGTCTCCAATTTTTTCGCCGCGTCCTCACGGTACGGCAGCAGCGCAGAACTGCGGCAGTTGATCGATACCGCGCACGGTATGGGCATCGCCGTCCTGCTGGACGTGGTACATTCCCACGCGGTCAATAATACCAACGAGGGGATCAACGAATTTGACGGTACGTCCTGTCAGTTCTTCCACGAGGGCGCGCGCGGAGAGCACCCCGCATGGGGAACCAAGCTGTTTCATTACGGAAAAAACGGGGTGCTTCATTTCCTCTTGTCCAATCTGAAATACTGGATGGAGGTCTTCCATTTCGACGGCTTCCGCTTTGACGGCGTCACCTCCATGCTCTACCACGACCATGGTTTGGGCAAATCGTTCGACAGCTACGCTGCCTATTTTTCCGTCAACACCGATACCGACGCAGTCACCTATCTTCAGCTTGCCAACGAGCTGGTGCACCGGCTGAACCCACACGCAATCACCGTGGCGGAAGATATGTCCGGTATGCCCGGCATGTGCCTGAAGCTGCGGGACGGCGGCGTCGGCTTCGATTACCGGCTGTCCATGGGTGTGCCGGATCTCTGGATCCGGCTTGTGTCGGAGGTTCCGGACGAACAGTGGGATATGGAGGCGCTCTGGTATGCGTTGACCAATCGCCGTCCCGGTGAAAAGACCGTCGGCTACTGTGAATCCCACGATCAGGCGCTGGTGGGAGACAAAACCCTTCTGTTCCGCATGTGCGACGCAGAAATGTATACCGGAATGCAGAAGGGCGCCGGAAATCCGGTGATCGACCGCGGTATTGCCCTGCATAAGATGATTCGCTTGCTGACCGCTTCCCTCGCCGGCGAAGCGTACCTGACCTTTATGGGCAATGAATTCGGGCATCCCGAATGGATCGACTTCCCCAGAGAGGGGAATGGCTGGAGCTACCACTACTGCCGCCGGCAATGGAGTTTGGCGGACAACAGCAAGCTGCGCTATCGGGAGCTGAACGACTTTGAACGGGCAATGCTCGCCCTGCTGAAGCGGGAACGACTTCCGGAAAAGCCCGCACAGCGTCTATGGATCAGCCAATCCGACAAGATCCTGATTTACAGCAAGGGTTCGACCGTTTTCGCGTTTAACTTCCATCCCTCGAGATCGTTCGAAGGGTATCGCCTCCCGGTACAAATGCCGGGAACCTACCATGTGCTGCTTTCCACCGATGACCGCGTGTTCGGCGGCTTCGACCGCATCGATACGTCCTGTCGGTATACAACGGAAACCATCACCGATACCAACCGGTGCGCAGGCTTCCTCTGCTATCTGCCTTCCCGCAGCGCGCTGGTGCTGAAACGGGAGAGGTCCCGAAACGGTCGCGTGTAGCCGCGTCGGCAATCCTCCTTTCCCCATAGAATCTGTGTCAAGACAGGAGAAGAACGAAAAAAAGACGCCGACGCGTCTTTTTTGGTGGAGAATACAGGGCTCGAACCTGTGACCCACTGCTTGTAAGGCAGTTGCTCTCCCAGCTGAGCTAACCCTCCAAACAAATATATTATATCATAACTTTCCCCGTTTGTCAAGAGGCATACCGAAAATTCTATCCAAAAAATCCCTCCGGGAACCGATTTGCGGACTTCGCCGCCTTGACAAACCGGAACAGAATGTCTATAATAGGTACATGAAAATCCAAAGGAGGATTCCTATGCTCCTTGCATGTATCCTACTCGGCGTGCTGTTGTCTGCTCTGTTCTGCACGCTGTCTGCGGTGCGCGGGCTATTGCTGCTGCCACTGTTCCTCGGCTTATCCATTGTATGGTCGGTCGCCGTCTTTCTGCTGTATCTGCTTTGCCTGCTGGCGGTCTTCCTGTTTCTCAAGCCGGAACAGCCACCGACAAGGGATCACCCATTTGTACGCTTTCTGATCGTCGAAACCGTCCGGCTGGTCTGTCAGGTGGGGCGGGTGCATATCCGTCTGGAAGGCGCAGAATGTCTGCCGGAGGGACGGTTTCTGTTTGTATCCAACCACCGCTCGCTGTTCGACGCAATGGTCGCATTGGTGGCGCTGAAAAACCATCCGCTGGTGTTTGTCAGTAAACCGGAAAATCTGTCGATTCCGCTGGTAGGAAGAGTGATTCGCTACTGCGGCTTCCTCCCGATTGACCGGGAAAATCCGCGCAACGCCATCCGTACGATCAACGCTGCCGCCAATCTGATCAGAAAGGACGTTCTTTCCGTCGGCATTTACCCGGAGGGAACCCGCAATCGGAACGGAACCGAAACGCTGCTTCCCTTCCATGACGGCGTGCTGATGATCGCCCAGAAAGCGAAAGCGCCGATCGTCGTCGTCTCCACACAGGGAACGGAAAAAATTTCCCGTAACTTCCCGTTTCGCCGTTCGGACGTCACCCTGCGCGTCTGTCAGGTGCTTCCTGCCGATGAGATCGTGTCTGTTCGCACCGGCGAGCTGAGCGCCCGCATCCGCGAAATTCTGGAGCGATCCCTGACAAATACATCAAAATAAAGGAAGGATCACCGATCTATGAAAAACAAATTCCGGATTCTGCTGCTCTGCGCCCTCTGCGCCGTTCTTCTTTTCGCCTGCGACGGCAACACGACGGCTTCCGAATCTCAGGCGGAAACATCCGCCGCCGGCATATCGGAAAACAGGGAGACAAGCACGGAATCCGTGCGGGAGGCCATCATGTCTTACGAAATACCGGATCAATTCAGCGATAAGTATACCGATGCATTCGGTATCACCGACCTCAAAAGTATGCGGCTGGAATGCAAAGCAGATGTTTATAACATCTATTACGATGAACCCGACGGCGGCTGCTATATGACGCAGCTGGTACGGAAGCGCTGGGGCGTATGGATGCTCGGCGCACTCGAATATACCGGCGCAGACGGCGTCAAGGTGCAACTGATGGGCGCTTCCACCGATTACGAATGGGTGCTTTCCTGCGGCAGCACCGCCTCCAGCATCACATTCCGCGGCGGCAATCACGGAGACTATGCGCTCGGCAATGCTGACTGGGATGCGGAGGACTCCTCTCAAAGCAACGACCGCCTGCTGGACATCACCTTCTACGACGCAGCTACCGGGGACAGGCTGTCGCCGGAGGAGGGCGAAACGCTGACGGTAACCGGTCTGCGCGTGGTGATCCACACCAACATCTATGAGGGCGAGTATACGCAGGAAAACGTCCTGCTCAACGCGGAAAAGCTCTACCTGTTCAACGGTGGGGATATTTTTCTGCAATCCAAGCTCTATGTAACAAGGAATACCTATTTCAAAACCTCCTACACCTGCATGCTGCCGATCTATAAAAAATACGGCAACTATATGATGTTCTATAACGACGACGGCAGCACCAAGCTGGTCAAAACGCCGGTCGTCGGCACCAGTAATTACGGCAGCAACTTCAGTGATTACAACGTCGCCTCCGAAGTTGAGGTCTGGGGCGAGCAGGCGCCTGCGTATCATATCACAATGAAGATTTACAACCCGCAGGATCAGTTCCTGCAATCCGAACGCTACACGCGCCTCTGGGACATGAACCCTTCTTCCAACAAGCTCTACTTCTCCGCCTTCTCGCAGACTCCGACGCTGATCAAAAAAGGTACGGAATGGGAGTATCTCTCCAGCTGGAGCTTTTCCTACCGTCCCGACTTTATCTCTCCGCAAACGGCGGATGAATGGATCGGTTTTCCCGAAACATGAAGCCGACAAAACAACGATTTCCTCTCCTGCCGGAGGTACACCGTGCGGAAGGACCGCTGACCGAGGGTGCGCTGCTGTTGGAAGGCGGCGCTTCCCGCGGCATCTATACCGCCGGTGTCTGCGACGTGCTGATGGAGCAGGGAATCCATATGCAATGCATCGCCGGCGTTTCCTCCGGCTCGCTCAACGGTCTGAACATCCTGTCCCGGCAGGTCGGACGCTACGCCTCCATCAGTCTGTTTCACTGCAATGACAAACGACACACCGGCTGGAAAGCGCTGCTGACCGACCGCGGGATGGTCGGCTTCCGTTTCCTGATGAAAACGGTCAATCGGTACTTTCCCTATGATTCTTCCGCTCTGTCGGATCCGGAACGCCGTTTTGTCGCAGTTTCCACCGACTGCCGGACGGGCGAGGCATTTTATGCGGAACGAAGCAATTGCAGCGATATGCTCCGCGCTGTTTCCGCCTCCTCCAGCTTGGCAGGCGTATCCCGGATCGTCCGTCTGGACGGCAAAAAGCTGCTGGACGGCGGGTATTCCGAGGGCATTCCGCTGAAGTGGGCAAAGGAACAAGGCTACCGGAAACGGATCGTCGTCCTGACACGGGAGCGCAGCTTCCGCAAATCGCCGGTTGGAAAAACGCAGCTCCGCCTTTTGCGGCTGTTTTTCCGCCGCTACCCCGCTTTCCGGGAAGCGATCCTGCAGGTGTCGGACCGGTATGCAGCCCTGCGAGAGGCACTTTGCGCGCAGGAAGAGGCCGGTGAGATCTTCGTCATCGCGCCGCGAGGTCCCGTGACGATCGCACGCTTGGAACGGGACGATCAAAAGCTGTACGAGCTTTACCTTCGCGGCAGACAGGACGGAACGGAGGCTTTGCCCGCTCTCCGCGCATACCTTGCCAAGCCGTAAAGCCTTCTGCAGCAGATTGCACCTCGGCAATGCTGGGACACAGGGTGGTCACCAAAGACAAAGGAGCTGCTGCAACGATTGCAGGAAATCAATATAAGCGCGAAAAAAGGGAGGCTGCCCGTACATGGCAGCCTCCCTTTGCTTTTTTGCTTTCCGATTGGCGCTCAGGTCCTCGGAGCGCCGTGCCGCTTGCGCAGCGCGCTGCCAAGCGTCACCAACAGCACCGTCAGTCCGCACAGGAGCAGGCAAACATAAAAAGAGAGTCCCCGGCAGAGAAGCTCGACACAGGCAGTGTCCGGAATCAGCCGGTGAAAGCCGTCCAGAAACAGATAATCCGAAACGCCGACGGCTCCGGGAATCGGTACCGCATTGGAGCCCAACACCACAAACCCCTGCGTAACCAAAATTTCAACTGCTTTTTCCGGCGGTCCTCCGACCGCAAAAAAGATGAACAGTGTGACGCCGATGTTGCAAAACCGCTGCAGCAGATTGAGAAGCAACGCGCCGACTACCACACCTGCCCTGCGGCGGAATACGCCGATACATTCCCGGTATTCCTGCGCCATTCGATGCAGGGACTGCTGCTTGCTCTCAATATCCCGCACCAAATGCAGCTTGTGCAGCAGACGCAGCCCCCATCCCGCCAGACGCAGAATGATCTGCTCCTTCAGCACCAAAAGCAGCAGTCCGACGACAAACAGGGATTGGATCAAAAATCCCAACAGAATCAACGCGCGTGAAAGCGGAGAAAACGAAAAAAACGCACCCGGACAAAAACAGAAGCAAAGGATGCCGAGAATCAAAACGGATACGGTATACAGCATGACATTCAACAGCAGGCACATCGCGGTGACTGCCGCAGGAATTCCGTCCCGCACCATAAAAACCGCACTCGCCGGCTGCCCGCCGGTCGCGGAAGGGGTGATCGCAGAAAAATAAATATCCGCCGCTGCATAGACTACGTTCCGCCGGATAGGGCGTCTGTGCCCGAAAAAGCCCTCTAGATATCGCAAGCTCAGTGCTTCAAACAGGACAAAACCGAACATGCAAAGAACCGCCGCTGCCAACCAGACCGGCGACGCGCCGTGAAGCAGCTCCTGAAAGCGCTTCGGCGTAAACGACTCGGAGCCGCGCGTTACCGCCCGGAGAGTAAGAATCGCCAACAGCAGAAATACAAGGAACCACAAGATACGGCGTTTCGATTGCTTTTTCTCCATGCGTTCTTCTTTCCTTCCCCTGCAGCACAATCCCCGGCGCGCAGCAGGCTCAAGTACCCAGCGTGCGCCGTCTCTCCAAAAACGGATAAATCCTGCCCGCGCGCAGCTTACCGGCGACGAACAGCCCAAGCTCCGCGACAGCCACGCCTCCGATTACATCGATCAGAACATGCTGTTTAACCAACAGCGTGGAGGCAAAGACCGCCAGCGACATCAAAAAGCAGAACACCCGATAAGGCGTTCCCGCCTTCCGGCAGCGCAGAGAGCCGCGGAACACAATCCAGCTTTCCAGACAGTGAATAGAAGGGAACAGATTATCCGGCCGGTCCATATCATAGATCAGCTGCAGCAGCCGATCAAACCCATTCTCCGGTACAAAGGTGCCGGACGGCCATTCCGCCATCTGCGTCGGCAGGGCAAGGAACAGAAACAGGCAAAACACCTTTGCGATCAGTTCTCCGGCAAAGATATCATAGCATACCCTCCGGTTTTCCCGTGCAATGACCACAAATCCAACCGCCCAAAACAGATAGGACAGCACATAGAACAAAACTGCCCAACGCACAAACGGAATCCTGCCGTCCAAAAACGGAATCGAAAGGTCATAATGCACCCGGTGCGTATTCAGCAACCTGCATCCGTAATACACAATACTATTGAAAATCACACTGCACAGGATCGGAAGCACCCCATACAGCGGCAGAAGGTTTGCAAACCGTTTTTTCATGATGATCTTCTGTCCGAAAATCCTTTCACGCTTCATCGCCGCATCTGACCGGATCGCGTCACACACGGACAGGCAAAACTACATTCATTATAGTCAATCCAAGGTCGCTTGTCAAGTACCGGCGCCTGATTCTCTTCGCACGGCCTTCCCGCCGGACAGGTGAAACCTCGGCTCCTCCCCGCAGAGCAGTCTGGTCAGATTCGAACGGTGCCTCCAAAGAAGCAGTGCCGCACTCAACGTCGTGCAGAGCAGCACCAGCGGATGCTCCGCGCCGCACACCGCCAGAAAGAGAGGCGGAACGGCAGCCGCACTCATGGAGGAGACGGACATTATCCTCACCGTAAACAGAAGCAACAGAAAAACCGCTGCAAACAGCAGTCCGGCACGCCAATCGATGAACCAGACGGACGCCGCCATGCAGGAAAAGCATTTTCCGCCGCGGAACCGGTACCAAACCGGATAGGAATGCCCGACCATGGCGAACAGCCCCGACAAGGCCGCGCCGAGCTGCCGCGCACCGAACACATGCGAAAACAGCAGAGAAAAGGTCAGCACCGGCAGAACCGTTTTGAGCAGATCGCCGGCAAATACCAGCCATGCATACCGCATGCCGTATACCCGCTTGAAATTGGTAAAGCCCGGATTTCCGCTCCCTTTTTCGCGGATATCCTCCTGATACAGCGCGCGGGATAGCAGGATCGCGGTATTCACGCCGCCGCAGAGATAGGACCCAACCACGCAGCAAGCCGCTAACAGAATCTTCATTCCGGACACTCCCTACAACACAAAAAGAAAATCGTAAACGGCCTGTCCGCCGTCCAGCTCATAAAGCTCCGCGTGAGGCATGGTCTCCCTCACGTAAGCGCGGATCCGCTGAAGATCCTCCACCGTCGCCTGCGCCCCGATCAGGATAACCAGAACCTCCGTTTCAGACGTATCCAGCTGCTCCAGAAGTCCGCAGGCAGCGGATGCACGGTCAAACGAATGGGAAAGCAGCGTCTTGCCGACAAAGCCGAGGTATTCCCCTGCCGACACGCTTACCCCGTCCAGAGAAGCGTCCCGCACCGCGCGGCTGACCGCACCGGTGGTCACACAGGAGATCGCCTCTTGCAAATTCTCTACCACCGTATCCGGATCGCCGGATGTAAAATCCAGCATGGTCAGCGCCTGATATCCCTCGCCAAGCGTCCTGCTTTCCAGTACACGGACGTCCGCATCGCAGTAAAGGGCAGCCGCCTGCCGAGCGGCGGGCAGCACGTTTGCATTGTTCGGCAGCACGAGCAGCGTTTCCGCCGGTACCTTTCGGAACGCTTCCAGAAATTCCCGCGCGGAAGGATTCATCGTCTGTCCGCCCTCAATCACAGCATCCGCGCCGAAGCGGCGAAACGCCTCGCAAAGCCCCTCGCCGGACGCTACCGCAATCACACCGAACCGCTTCTTTCCGCTCCCCTCCCGCTTAGCCGGTGTAAAACGGTTCTCCACCTTCGCCTCACTGTGCTGCAGGCTCATATTTTCGATCTTCATTGTCAGGAACTCACCGTATTGCTGGCAAAGCGCCAGAACGCTTCCCGGTACCATGGTGTGGATATGTACCTTGACAATGCTCCCATTCCGGAATGCAACAATGGAATCCCCCAGCTTCTTCAGATCCGCTATCAGCTGTTCGACAGAGAACCGGTCGATCTGCGTCTTTCGGTTCTGCAGACGCAAAAGAAACTCCGTGCAGTACCCATAAATCAACTCGCTGTCCTCCGTAAAGCCGGAAAAGTCCGCAGAAGGCTGCGAGACGGCGCTTTTCGCCCTTAGCGGCTCCTCCGTTGTCGTCGCTCCGCCCAGCGCCTGCTCCATTCCCTCTACAAGATAGAACAGTCCCGCGCCGCCGCTGTCGATAACGCCCGCCTCCCGCAGGGCTGGCAAAAGCTCCGGCGTCCGCTGCAAAGAAGCGGCCATCTCAGACAGCAGCAGGGAAAAGAACGCCTCCAATGTAAGCTCCTCCTGCTCACAGCGGGCAAACACCGCCTCGGAGGCCTCCCGGGCAACAGTCAGCACAGTGCCCTCCACCGGCGTGATAACGGAGTCGTACGCTTTTTTTACGCCTGCGCGGGCGGCAACCGCCAGCAGACGGCTGTCCGCGTCCGCATAACCGGAAAGTCCCTCCGCTATTCCTGCCATCAGCTGAGAAAGAATTACGCCGGAATTTCCGCGCGCAGTCAAAAGCGCGCCGTCCGAAACCGCGTGTACCGCTTCGGACAGGGAGTCACTTCCCGCCTCCTCCAGCGCGGCGACGCCGCCCTCCACGGTCAGGCACATATTGTTGCCGGTATCCCCGTCGGGAATCGGAAATACGTTCAGGTCATTGACGACCGTTTCGTGCGCACGCAGATTCGCAAAGCCGCCTTTCAGCAATTCGGCAAACAGCCTGCCGTCCATTCGTTGTGTTTCCGTGATGGTCATGTCCGTTTTTCCTTTCCGCTTCCCGCTGCCTATGCACGGGCGGCGACCGTATAGGTGACTTCTTTTCCGAAGGCAAACAACCCGATGGCGTCCGGTCCGATGGAAGCGCCGATGATCGGTCCGATGTAGGCGGTGACAATCTCCTTGCAGGGGATGCTCTCCCGCACCATCGTGCGAACCGCTTCCACCTCCTCGGCAGAGCAATCCGCATGCACCAGATAAACCGTCTGCTCTTCCGGTCGCTCGATGGATTCCTTCAGCAGCCGGACCAGCTCGGCAAGGGAGTTGCGTCGTCCCTTGACCTTTTTGATCGGCGTCTGCACTCCTTCCGCGTCGGAAATCAGGATCGGCTTCACACCCATCAGGTTGCCGAAAAAGGAAGCGGACGCGGTCACGCGGCCGGCACGCCGAAGCGCATCCAGAGAATGCACCGCAACATACTCGTTGACACGGTTCCGAAGCGGAAGCAGCCTCTCATAAATTTCCTTTGCGGAAAACCCCTCGTCACGCAGCTTTGCCGCTTCTATGGCTAAGATTCCCTCACCGATGCTGGCATTCAGAGAATCCAAACAGTATATCGCCGCGTCCGGATAGGCAGCCTTCAGCTCCTTTGCCAGCACCGCGGCGGTTCCTACCGAACCGCTCTGTTTGGAGGAACAGGCGACATAAACCAGATCCATCCCCCGTTCCAAATAGGAGGAAAACGCGCGGCGGAATTCCTCCACCGGCACCTGTGTGGTGGTAATCCGTTCTCCGTCACGCATCAGCTTATAAAAATCCGTCGGCGTATAATAGTCCCACGACAGGGATGCCGGCGTTTCCTTTCCCTGATAGACTGTGCGCATCTGCGCATATGCAATCCCGTAGCGGGACAACAGCTCCTGCGGCAAATCAGAGCAGGAGTCCGTAATGATTTGTACCGGTCTCATAATGAATGATGCTTCCTTTCTTCTATATGTCAGGCGCAGACATGCGGCGTCAGTCCCGAAGTACCGGGCTCTGCTATCATGATATTGAAGCGCCGCCGTCCGCATGCGCAATTTCCTGCAAATTTACTTTCGGATCCGTCTCTCTGCCCGTCCGGATACGGACTGTGTACATGGTCGTCCAAAAGTTTTCGGCGCCGTTCGCCGCCACAGCAATTCCCATCCAGAGGAAGCCCGCTGCCCCCCCCTGCAGGAAAAAGACCGACAGAAAACCGAGCAGCACGACCGCGATCGACGTTCCCAGAATCAAAAACCATTTCCCGATCCCGAACTTGCGCCCCTCCAGCGAGATCTGCACCTTCTGCAGCCCGTCAAGAATAACATAGCAGGCGACCGCGTAGGGGAGCAGAATGGTCAGCCGGTCCGGCATGATCAGCAGGAGAAGCCCGAAAATCGCACTGTACGCGCCGAACGTAAAGGCAAACTGAAAGGCAAGCCGGAACAGATCGTTGGAGTAATAACCGAAGATATCTGCGCCGCCAATCACAATGCAGCAGAGGGCAACCACCAGACGGACCGCCGTATCACCGAAGCTTTGTACGCTGCAAAGTAAAACGCCGGAAAGAAACATGATCGCGCTCGCGGCAAGATGAATCCCCTTAGCGCTGCGGACAATGGTATTCCCGGAAGCATAATCCGACCTGCGGTTCTTCCGGAAGGGCGGCGGCAGCAGATCTAAACGGTGCCTGCTGTTTGCTCTGTTCTTCATGAATCGGGGCTCCTTTCTCTGTATCGTCTACGGTCCGTGCCAACTATTTTCTTTTTTTCAGGGCTTTGCGCGCCTGCCGAATATCCTGATCAAGCTCATCAAGGGCGGCATCAAGCGCCTCGGCAACATATGCCTCCGCAGCCATCATGTGCAATACGCGGTCAGCGACGGCGACCATCGCGTCCTCCACCTCTTTCCCGATGCCGAGCAGCTCTATATCGCCTCTGCCCGTACTGTCAAGCAGCACAACATCCGGTACACCGTTATGGTCCGTATCGGTAAAATACAGATTGAATTCCCCGTCACCGGTCAGGTCCACCGCAAGGGTATCGATATCCCCGTCGCCGGTCGTGTCGATCAACGCAACATCCGCTTCGTGATCCCCATCGACATCAATCAGTATTTCATTTTTCGCGCTGCGGACCAGTGTTTTGTGCAGCTCCTTATCCAGCCTCATCTGCATTTTCATTTTTCTCAGTGTGCCCATCCTTATGATCTCCTTTCAGACTTTATGATTTGCGGCATCCGGCTTGGTCAGCCGAAAAAACGCCCTGTTTCAGCTTATCTAACCATGTCTCTCTTAAGCCGACCTCATTGTAGCATACCGGTTCCCGGTTTGTCTGCATATAAAAACGGGTATTTGCCCAAAATTTGAGCAAATACCCATCTTTGTACTAAAATCCGACAGCGCCGGTCAGGACGGCGGGCGCGGATTCTTCTCCGCATTGGAAAGCAGCAGCGGCAGGACGCCCTCGTCCAGCTCGGCAACCCGTTTCAGCAAATCCAACGGATGACTCTGCGCATCCGACTGCAGCCATCCCAGCAGCAAGCCAAGCAGGGATTCCCGAAAAAACGATGTGATCAGCCGGATATCCGTTTCCTGTACCTCCATCCCCGCCGCAGCAGTTTTCACCACGGAGCGGATGGTCTGATCCACCGCGCGGGACAGATAAGAAGCGACCGTATCACTGCCGATGGAATCACAAATCCTCCGCATGGCGGCGCGGTTTCTGTACAGAAAATCCGCAAATCCCGTCAACGTATTCTCCAAGCGCTCCTCCGGACCGGCGTGTTCAATGCCGGCCGCGATGGTCAGGAACGCATCCTCGATCACGTCATATACATCCCGGAAGTAATAGTAAAAGGTGTTGCGGGTGACTCCGCATTCCTCCACGATGTCTTTCACGGTAATCTTTTCCGGCGGCTTCTGCGCGGCAATCCGGAAGAACGCATCGGAGATGGCATTTTTGGTAAACTGCGGCATAGAGATACCCCTTCGGATGCAAGCTATTTTGAGATATCTCTGATTCTATCATTTTTTTCGTGAAATTGCAAGAAGCATTTACGCGGATAACAGAAATGCTTCGATACCGTTCGCCACCGCGCGGGCGAACGCATCCTGCCATTCCTCATTCTGCAGATTTGCCGCATCCGTCGGATTGGTCGCATAGCCGGACTCGATCAGCACGGAGGGCATATCCGGATACTTATTGACCGCAAAGGCATCGTCCCAACGGTAAGAGGTCTTGCGCAATGTCGTCTGCGGAAAGCTGCTCTTCAGTGCCGTCTCCAGATTCTGCATTACGGTATACGACTTCTGCGCATAGGGCGTATCCGAGCAGCAATACAAATCGAACCCGCAGATCTCGCTGGAATCCGAGTTGGCGTTGACATGAATGGAGACATACAAGGACGACGGCTGCTGCGCGGAGAGCAGATTCGCATAATAGGAACGCTCGAAAATGCCGTACAGATTATTATCCGTCAGCCCATCCTTGAATGCCGCCACGGTATCCCGCTGTCCGGCGATATCCCGCCCGCTGTAAGCGCTGACCAGATGCGACAAATACCCGTCCAAGTCATAGGAAAGCGATGTTGCCAGCTGATCCAGCTCCGAAACGGAAGGATAGGTACTCCCGTCATGCGTCTGCAGAACCGTCACGCCGTCCGCCTCCAGCGCCGCGCGGATCTTTGACACCAGTACGGGCGTTAAATCCCGTTCGCACAGCGTGCTTCCGGGAAACGGACATCCGGTATCTCCAAACCCATGCCCCGGATCCAAAATGACCACCATCCCGCTCAGCCGGGTCTCCTGCGAGGTTTCTGCAGACAAGGAAATGTTCCCGCGGCTGCTTTCCCCCGAAAGCACAGGCTTGCTCTGCTCCGCCGCAGACGTCCCCGGCACGGAGGCTTCCTGCTCCGCCGAGCAGCCCGCACCGAACAGACAGACAAATGTACCGAGAATGCCCGCAAGCAAACCCGCCACCCCTTTTTTCATAACCCTTCTATGATGATACGCACGCATTCCAACATCCATCCTTTCTGCCTGCTCATCTTGTTTTTTTGCTCTTTTGCTTTTCTGTATCCTGATGATACCACCGTCTCAGGCAAAAAGTCAGCAGCAAATTGTCAAAAAAATGTAAAAGCGGAAAGCGCCCCGCGGCAGAAAGATTTGCCCCTTTTTGCTCAGAATTTTTCCAGACTGAATCCCACGACACGGCGCTCGATCGGATCGCAAAGCACCGTCAGGTTGCATCGGCTGTCCGTATAGCAGAAATAGCCTTCCTTTTCATACAGGAAACTGCTGAATGTCCCCTGATCCATCACCTCCCAGACCGAATCATCCTCCCCGTCCCTGAGCCCAAGGACAAATTTTCCAAACTCATAATACCGAATCAGAAAGGTATAGAACGGATTGTCCTCCTCGAACAACATCTTTGCCTGTACGCAAAGCTCCGCATAGCCTGTCTCCCGCTCCGCCTGTATGCGATCCTGCGTCCCCTCCGCATCCTCGGTCCCCACCTTCTCCAGATGACAAAAGCAGAGCTCCCATTCCTCGTTCCTGTACCGCATCGCATAGGAGAGTAGATAAGACGACGCCGAAGAAATAACCGCGCCGTCCGTTTCCTGCCTGAATGCCTCCCGTGTTTCCTCCCAGACGACCACCTCCAATTCCCGAACGCCGATCAACGAATATATTTCATTGCAGAAAAAGATCCCGCCGCCGTAATCGAAGGAATCAAAGTCCACATTGAGCATCGCCAAAAGTCCCGACAGCAGGGCTTCCTCCACCGGATTCACATCAGCAATACCCATGCTTTCGCTCATTTCCTTCCAAGGGTACAGGATAAGCTCTCCGGAACCCTCCGAAACAGGGAGCAGATTCTGCGTGATCTCCGGATATACCCGGTACTCCCCCGTATAATCCGGCAGCAACGCCTGGACTCCCGCCAGAAGCAGCGCACCCGCAAGCAGAATCGCGGCTGCCGGAATCAAGGTCCAAACTGCCGACCGAAGCACATGTTTCACACGCATTCTCAGGACTTCTCCTTTCTTGCAAGCGGCAGGTTCAACAGCACGGTTGTCCCCTTGCCCGGCTCGCTGGTCATGGTCATAACCGCATCGTGCAGTCTGACAATTTCCTCGCAGAGCGATAAACCGAGACCGGCGCCGCCTGCTTTGCGCGAACGGGATTTATCCGCCATCCAAAACGCTTCGGTTGCATGACGAAGCTCCTCCGCCGTCATGCCGATCCCCTCATCAATCACGGCCAGCAGCAGCCTGCCCTCCTGCACCGTATGGCAGACAAGCACCTGCTGCCCTTCCGAAGACGCCTTCGCAGCATTGTCGATCAGATTGATCAGCAGCGTCTGGAACAGCTGACGGTCCACCCATACGGTCAGATCCGAACCCGCAACCGTCAGGCGGATTCCCCGGCGCTCCAGAATCGGAAGCATCGCCGAACGCACCTCGTCCAACAGCTCGGACAGCGAGCTCTCGCGAAAATCCGGTTTGCTGCTGTCGGCACTTGCCAGCGTCAGCAGCTTGGAGGACAGCGCTTTCATCCGCTTGGCTTCCTCCACAATGACGCCCGCGTATTCCGCCCTCTCACTTTCGGTAACGCTGCGTTTGATCCGCAGCAGATCCGCCATACACAGAATGGAGGTCAGCGGGGTTTTCATTTCATGCGCCATACTGTCTACAAAGCGCTTCCGACTGTCCGCCGTTTCCTGCAGCAGCCGCGTTTGCTCCTCGATCGCAGACGCCATCGCGTTGATGTTGGAGGACAGCTCCCGCAGCTCCTGACCGCCGGTTTCCGGCAGGCGGTATCCCCGTTCTCCGTTCGCCAGTCGCTTCAGCGCGCGATTCACGCGGGAAAGGGGACGCAGCAGAAGCTGACAAAGCACCAGCAGTACCAGCGCAATCCCGGCGGCAAACGCGACCGAAAGCACCATCCCGCGAAAAATCTGCTCCCGGTAAATCCGATACAGCTCCGTCACATCCGTGACAGACAGCAGCACATAAGGCTCCCCTTCCAGCGTGACCGCGGAGCCGACGGTCAGAAAGGTTTGCCCGCCGAGCTCAAGAATCAGCGTCAGACAACCATCCGTCTCCTGCGCCTTCCCCGCCAATTCCGCAGGAATCCCGTCCGGCAGCGATCCGCAGACACGCGCCCCCTGCGCATCCTGCACGCAGGCATAAGCGAACACCGACTGCTGCTCAATCTGCTGACGCAAAACCTCTTCGGTCTGTTCTGCCGAAAGCCGCGGCAGACCTTCGCTCAGCCGCTGCCAAACCACACTGCCCGCGACGCCGGAGGAAAGGTATCCGTGCAGGGCGACGGCGTTTTCTTCCTCCCGCTGCACCGACGAAGAAAAATAATCGGTCAGCACCAGCAGAGTGACGGTTCCGATCGCCGCCATGATAAACGCCAGCGAAATCAGAAAGATTTGTTGCCACAGCTTCACGGCAGCACATCAACTCCTTTTTTCCAGCCGATATCCCAGCTTCGGGATGGTTACGAGTGCATCCGACAGGTTCAGCTTCTTGCGCAGCTGCCGGATATGCATATCCACCGTGCGGGTTTCACCGACAAAACTGTATCCCCAGACATGATGCAGAAGCTGCTCTCTGGTAACCGCAACATCGACATGCTGCATCAGAAACACCAGCATATCAAATTCCTTCGGCGTCAGTGAAACGGGGTTCCCGTCCACCGTCACTTCATGCTTGTCCGTGTCTGCCCGCAGCCGTCCGCAGGTCAGAACACCGGACAGCTTATTGAAACGGCGCAGCACTACCTCGATCCGCGCCAACAGCTCCAGCGCTTCAAACGGCTTGACGATATAGTCCTCCGCGCCCAGCCGCAAACCGGACACCTTGTCCAGTACATCCTGCCGTGCCGTCAAAAAGATGACCGGTGTCCCGCAGCCGCGCAGCTTTTCCATCAGAGAGAAGCCATCCTCCCCCGGCAGCATAACGTCCAGCAGAACCAGATCGTACGCTCCGCCGGAAACCTGCGCGACCGCTTCCCCACCGTCCGGCAGAATGCGGCTTTCATATCCCGCCATGGTCAGCGTCGCCTGAATGGTCAGTGCGACATGCGCATCATCCTCAATAATCAGAATCTTTGCCATCGGTCGGTCGCTCCTCCTGCTTCTGTTCATTCGCCGGCGCCGTTCTACGTTTCAGCTTGTCCAGCCTTCCGTCCGGCTGCCGGATGTAGGTATGCTCCAGCACGCCGCGGAACGCAGCACGGAAAGCAAGCCGGTATTCCTCCCGCAGGCGCTTCTGCTCCGCCGCGTCCTCCGCCGTCAGCATGCCCGTCCGTTCCTTGGCAGCCAGCGCATTCAGCCGTTCCAGCCGCTGCTCCTGTGTCATCTCCATTGCATGACGCCCTCTCTATTCCACAATCTCGTAGGAAAAGTTCTCGCAGCGAAGACGGGTGCCGATATCAATTCCCTCCGGTAGCAAAAACAGCGCAATCATCACTTCCGCCTGCCCGTCGCTCTCTTCCCGCAGCGTCGCATACTCTCCGTCAATCGATGCAACAATATAATATGTTTCTTTCACTCTTCTATCCTCTCTTTTCCGTTTCACAAAAGGCAGAAGGAAGCACTGCACCTTCTGCCTTCTCTATACCGGTTGTGTGTTGCTGTGAAAATAGGAGGAATTATTTCCTACTTTCGTTAATCGCAGCCTGTGCAGCGGCAAGGCGGGCGATCGGCACGCGGAACGGCGAGCAGGAAACATAATCCAGACCGATCTGATGACAGAATTCAATGGAGGACGGATCGCCGCCATGTTCGCCGCAGATACCGCAATGCAGTTCCGGTCGGGTCTTCCTGCCAAGCCGAACCGCCATATCCATCAGCCTGCCGACGCCCACCGTATCAAGCCGTGAAAACGGATCGGACTCATAAATCTTGCCGGCATAGTATGCAGGCAGAAACTTTCCGGCATCATCGCGGCTGAATCCGAAGGTCATCTGCGTCAGGTCGTTGGTGCCGAAGCAGAAGAACTCCGCTTCCTTCGCGATATCGTCTGCCGTCAGCGCGGCACGCGGAATCTCGATCATAGTACCGACTTCATATGACAGCTCCGTACCGGACGCGGCAATCAGCGCGTCGGCAGTCTTGACCACAACGTCCTTGACATATTTCAGTTCTTTCACCTCGCCGGTCAGCGGAATCATGATTTCCGGTTTGATCTCCCAATCAGGATGACTCGCCTTGACAGCAAGTGCCGCCTTGATCACCGCAGCGGTCTGCATTTCGGCAATTTCCGGATAGGTAACCGTCAACCGGCAGCCGCGGTGCCCCATCATCGGGTTGAACTCATGCAGATCGGCAATGATCTGTTTGATATAAGCGGCGGATTTCCCCTGCACGGCAGCCAGCGCTTCGATATCCGCTTCATCCGTCGGAACGAATTCGTGGAGCGGCGGATCCAGAAAACGAATGGTCACGGGATAACCGCCCAACGCTTCAAACAGTCCCTCAAAATCCGCCTGCTGCATCGGCTCGATTCTGGCAAGCGCCTTCTTCCGCTCCTCCACGGTTTCCGCACAGATCATCTCGCGGAACGCGCCGATGCGGTCGGGATCAAAGAACATATGCTCCGTGCGGCAAAGCCCGATCCCCTGTGCACCGAACATGACGGCCTGCCTCGCGTCCTGCGGCGTGTCCGCATTGGTGCGGACGCCCAACGTCTTGTACTTATCCGCCAGATCCATGATTCTGCCGAAGTAGCCGCTGTTCGGATCGGCGGGCACCGTCGGGATCAGCATATCGTAAATGTTGCCGGTAGAGCCGTCCAGCGAAAGCGGATCGCCCTCGCGATAGGTTTTGCCCATCAGCGTAAAGCACCTGTTTTCCTCATCCATCTTAATATCGCCGCAGCCGGAAACGCAGCAGGTACCCATACCGCGAGCGACGACCGCCGCGTGAGAGGTCTGCCCGCCGCGGACCGTCAGGATCCCCTGCGCATACTTCATGCCCTCGATGTCCTCCGGCGAGGTCTCCAGCCGAACAAGAACCACCTTTTCCCCCTTCTTGCCGCGCTCTACCGCCTCCTCCGCCGTGAATACCACGCTGCCGGCAGCAGCGCCGGGGGAAGCGGCGATCCCTTTCGCCACCGCCTTTGCCGCAGCGAGCGCAGCCGGATCGAACTGCGGATGCAGCAGCATGTCCAGTGACTTGGCGTCAATCTGCAGCAACGCTTCCTCCTCCGTGATCATCCCCTCATCGATCAAATCGCAGGCGATCCGGATGGCGGCTGCCGCCGTGCGCTTGCCGTTGCGGGTCTGAAGCATATACAGCTTCCTGTCTTCAATTGTAAATTCCATGTCCTGCATATCGCGGTAATGGTTCTCCAACGTCCTGCAGATGCCGAGGAACTGCTCGTATACCTCCGGGAGAACCTCCTTCATTTTAGCGATCGGCATCGGCGTGCGCACGCCGGCAACCACATCCTCTCCCTGCGCATTCATCAGGAATTCGCCCATCAACCCCTTTTCCCCGGTTGCAGGATTGCGCGTAAACGCAACGCCGGTGCCGGAGGTATCCCCCATGTTGCCGAACGCCATCATCTGCACATTGACTGCCGTACCCCAGGAATACGGAATATCGTGATCCATACGGTAAATATTCGCGCGCGGGTTGTCCCAAGAACGAAACACCGCCTTGATCGCCTCAAATAACTGCACCTTTGGATCGTCCGGAAACGGAGTGCCGAGCTGCTTCCTGTATTCCGCCTTGAACTGATCCGCCAGTTCATGCAGATCCTCTGCGGTCAGATCGACGTCAAAGACCACGCCCTTGCGCGCCTTCATGTCGTCAATCAGCTTTTCAAAGTATTTCTTTCCGACCTCCATCACGACGTCCGAGAACATCTGAATGAACCGACGGTAGCAATCCCACGCCCAGCGGGGGTTGCCGGATTTCTTCGCAATGACCTGAACCACATGCTCGTTCAGACCGAGATTGAGGATTGTATCCATCATTCCCGGCATGGAAGCACGCGCGCCCGACCGGACCGAGACCAGCAGCGGGTTTTCCAGATCCCCGAATTTTTTGCCGGTGATTTCCTCCATCTTCGCGATATTTTCCATGATCTGCGCCTGAATCTCCTCGTTGATGCGCCGCCCGTCCTCATAATACTGCGTACACGCCTCCGTGGAAATCGTGAAGCCCTGCGGTACAGGCAAACCGATCCGCGTCATTTCCGCCAGATTGGCGCCTTTTCCGCCGAGCAGCTCGCGCATTGTCGCATTGCCCTCGCTGAAAAGATAGACATACTTGTGACTCATTCAAAAACCTCCGAATCTTTTTTGCAAATACGTTTCTGGAACCTAAGCGGTCCGACTTCTTCGCTACAAATTTCGTACCTATTATTATATCAAAAAAAAGAAACGATTTCCAGTCCTTTCCGTCAAAAAACCAACTCCCCTTTATTTTTTACGGTTTGCACAGTTTTACTCTCTGCAATTTGGTGTTTTATGCCATCTGCATTCTTTTAAAACCGGCGGATTTTGATCGGGGGAAATTTTTTTCGAAAAAATACGGAAAAGTGATTGCAAAACAGAAAGAAGTGTGTTATAATAAAGCCGAATTTAGGTTCCTGCGTTATTTTAGGGTTCCTTTCCGGCTCCCCAAAAACAACAGAACGCGTTGTTTTCATTCAATTTCATAAGTTTTTATTTCTTCGGAGGCATAGCTCAGCTGGTTAGAGCGTTCGGTTCACATCCGAGAGGTCTTGGGTTCGAGTCCCCATGTCTCCACCATAACCGAACATCAGTTTTGATACAATGGGTATTACGATTGGTGTTCGGTTTTTATTTTTTGCCCTGGAGGAATTGCATTGAAACAAGGAATCATAATTTTTGGATCTGCAGGTTCCGGGAAGACGACACTCGGTCGAATGGTTGCAGAGCAACTGGGAATTCTATTCCTAGATATTGATGACTATCTCTGGCGGAACGACACGAAAATCCCTTTTTCGGTTATGTACTCTCGTTCAGAAAAGATTAGCGGACTAATGAACGCAATCTCCCAGAGTGACCGCTTCGTTATGGCAGGCTCTATGGACAGCTTTCATGAATTTTTTGATCCGTTTTTTGCTCTTGCTGTACATTTAACGGCACCTGCAGAGATACGTGTTTCCAGAGTTCATCAACGGGAATACGAAAAATTTGGAAGCAGAGTGATGGATGGTGGCGATATGTACGCGTCGCATCAGCGTTTTCTCAATGATGTTGCCAGTTACGATTCCGGTGGCGGTTCCACAAACTTAGAGCTTCATACAAAATGGGCAGATTCTTTGCAGTGCCCGGTTCTCCGATTGGATGGGAATGATGATTTATCAAACAATTCCAGAATCATCATTGAAAAATATAAGACAGTGTGCACCTTTTAATTATTCCCGTACCATTTAACGAAAACTCCGGGAGGTGTGCATTTTGTATCAAAGTAAGTCACTATTCTCA
The DNA here is from genome assembly GCA_964549435.1 of uncultured Ruminococcus sp. Taxonomy (GTDB): domain Bacteria; phylum Bacillota; class Clostridia; order Oscillospirales; family CAG-382; genus Coliplasma. Next base: position 1 of record CAZJVB010000012.1, on the reverse strand, counting down.
T
>CAZJVB010000011.1:2006-59705 GCA_964549435.1 uncultured Ruminococcus sp. | reverse complement strand
AGACTTTTCCGCATAAATTTTGTTTCGCGCAGAAAACCCACTATGTCATCTTTCGATTTTGAAAGTGTCATAGTGGGTTTTATACTTTAAAGATATTCTTTTTTTTCGACAAGATAAATTAACTTCTTTATGCAATCGCTCCCAACCGCCCGGTCTTTTTTTCTGCAAATGATCATGTAGACTCTTGATACCGTTCCCTGCAATCCGTTTCACCCAGCAAATAATCAATGCTGGTTCCGTAAAACCGCGCAAGTTGAATTAAAATCGTGGTTGGAATATCGTTTTCCCCTGTCTCATATTTCGAATATCCCGTCTGCGACATGCCCAGTATACGGGCAATCTGCGTTTGTGTCATATCTCGATCTTCGCGCAAATCACGTATCCGACGGTACATAAGCGATCTCCTTCATCCATCATCAAAGGATTCCCTAAAAACATTATAAATAATCTGTTTCAGGGTATTGATTTTTAACCTAAAACAGGTTAAAATATACTATCTGATCGTTTTAGGAGATTTTTTGTATGAAAAAAGCAGGTTCCCTTTTGTTTTCCTTCGTGCTTCTCGGCATATTGATCCCGTTTTTACTTGCTATGGATACAAACAGATATGGCGAGTTCGCATATTCGATAAGCAACGGGGAGGCGACCATCGTAAAATATTACGGTCACGGCGAGTATGTGGTCATTCCCAAACAGATCAACGGTTATCCGGTCAGGTTAATCGGAAGGCGTGCGTTTCACGGATGTTTAGAACTGAAACAGGTGCTGATACCGGACAGCGTAACAAAGATCGGCGGAAGCGCTTTTTTTGGCTGCTCCAGTCTGGAAAGGATTGTTGTTCCGAAAAGTGTAATCGCAATCGGTCGTTATGCATTTTCAAAATGCAACGCACTCACTGATATCTATTGTGAAGCAGCCGCGCAGCCAGACGGATGGAGCCCCTATTGGAATGCACACTGCTCTGCAACCGTATATTGGGGATATCCACATTTTAATGCGGTATGTCAGATCAACACTTCAGCTTCTTTTACACAGATCTTTGATTTTTCTTTTGAGCTTTTCTGCAGAGTTTTCGTGAGGTCTCGCCTCGCATCTGTCTTTGTCTTTCCAAAAGCCAAAACCGTTTTCACTGAACATCAGATCAAATACGGGAATGAATACTTGGGTTATCGCTTATTCTATTCCCCTGTCAATTATTGTGGGGATGCCCAACTTTCTAATGCCACCGTTCGGTTTAGATATCCCTACCCTTCATGCGGATTTTGGTTTGTAAGCTCTTGCTCGGATTTGTTTTTTCAATCCCCTTCCAATTCGCTCTCATATATTCTTCAAGCTCCTTGGTCGTAACACCGCCTGCTCCTTTGTTTGCATAAACTCTTTTGTAGGCTTTTTCAACGTCCTCGTTACTGAATATCCTTTCAAGCACATTCCGTCTCTTTTCCTTTCCGCATCCGAATACATTTATCACCCTATGTTACTTGTGCTTCCTCTCAAATACGCTCCGATTTCACCTTTCCTCTCTTCTTTACCTCACGATACAAACCCTGAGAGTCACTTTCGAATTGGTCAGCAACTCCCCCCAACGGACTTTCACTGCAGAGCATTGGTATGCCCGTTATACTAAAAAACGGCATGCTGCAATTTTTTGCAGCATGCCGGTCTTCCTTTTTATTTTCCTAATGTATCGGACCTTTATACTTCGATCCAAATGCCGGGTGTTCCCAACGCACGATTTCCCGCTTCGATCACTGCCATAATCGCAACGGTTTCCTCATGAGCAGCATAAATCTTTCCGGTGCGGAAGAAATCCAACATCGCAGTGATGAAATTCGGGAACGTGTTAGACATCGCAGGCACTTTAACATTGGTACCGTCCGCATAGCTGACAGTAAATTCAAAATCAATGCCGCCGTTCCAGCCATAATGGGACATCACTGCGCTTCTGCCACCCTCAAATTCCAGCACCATAGACTCATATTTACCGCTGCCGACAGACATCACGCGTTTTACGTCACTCCCCATCAGCATCAGCATCGGCTCCAGCTGATGAATCGCATAGGTGTCAAAATTACCGGGTCCGCGGGAGTTGATAAACGCAATGCCCTCGCGCTGCAGGGTTTTCAACTCATCCGCAAAGCGCAGTGCAGAGGTCGAGAAGAACGGCGTACCGTTAGCCTCGCCCAGCGCAACAAGATCTTTTGCGACCTGTTTAGAGAGCGCAAAGGTTTTATCGACATAGACAGGCTTGCGGCTGCGAAGCGGAAGCTGGCAAAGATCCCAGTGCCTCTCCGGATTATCCGGACTCATAACAATCAGGCAATCGCATTTTTCTACGACCTCTTCAATCGTTTCGCAGCGCTGCACGCCGTTTTTTGCACACCACTCATCCGTGGTCATGCCGCCTTCCTTATCTTTTTCTGCATATGCATATGCGACCACGAATTCGCCGTCCGGATCTGCCTTGCGAATAAATTCCGGATAGTTATTTGCATGCCACTCATCCAGAAAGTAATCGATAAAGCCGATCTTTTTGACCTTTTTTGCTCCGATTTTACTTTTCAGAAAGTTGACAGCCTTCAGGATATCTGCATACGGATCCTCGCCGCATTCCCGTTCCACCGTCAGAAAGCCGGAAAAGCCGATGGATTTCAGCGCAGCAAGATACTCATCAAACGGAACATTGCCTTCACCGAGCGGAACTTCCAAAAAATAATCAGAAAGACGCAGATCCTCGATACCGCCTTCTGCAAAGAACGTATACACCTTACGCGGATCGATGATGAAGCCCTTGCCGTCCTTAGCGTGGGTATGAACGATATAATTGCCCAGCGTATAGACTGCTTTGACCGGATCGGTACCGGTACACATAACCAAATTCGCCGGATCCATATTGACGCCAAAACCGGCGCTATCCACATCATCCAAAAACGCCTTGAGTCGCTCTGCCGGTTCAGGCCCGGTTTCAATGGCAAATGTTACGCCCTTGGAAGCCGCATATTCACCGATTTCACGGCAGGCATCCTTCATATTCCGGTACGCCTCGCAGGAAGTATCCGGCTTAAGCGGATCCTCTGAAGCCTCCGGCACAACGCCGATATGTGTGGTCACCACTTTTGTACCGAGACGTACCGCAAGATCTGCGATCGCCTTGGATGCCGGAATTTTCCAGACATTTTCGTCCGCCCGCTCAAACCCATGTCCGCCAAGATCACCGCAGACAGCGGAAATCACCAGCCCGTACTGCTCCAGCAGCGCGCGGACACGGGTAACCTTTGCGTCGTCAAACGTATCGTATTTCATTTCGCCGTCAACAACGTAAAGTTGAATCCCCTGCGCCCCGACCTCAGCGGCTTTGGCAAGCCCCTGCTCAAACGGAAGCTTGAAGGAATCCGTCATTACACCGATTTGAAAGTCAGCCATGTTTTCTTACCTCAATACCTTTATCATAATTTTTTGTTTTTACGATCCGAAAAATTGCACGAACAGGTTCGGTGCAAAATAGAACAGCGCCAGAATAATCGCACCCGAACAAAGCACGCCCAGCGCGATCGGCAGGAAGGAATGCTTCAAATCCTGCTGCAAAGTGATTGCCGCCAGTGAACCCGTCCATGCGCCGGTACCGGGCAGCGGAATCGCAACGAATATAAACAATCCCCAAAAAAGCGTTCTATGCATTTTGGAAACCTTCTTTTCTCCCAGCGACAGGATCCAGCGAAACGGTTTTCCAAGTCTCGGAAATTTTGCCAGCCAGCGAAGCACCGCGCCGCCAAACAGAATCAAAAACGGCACAGGCAGGATATTTCCCAAAATCGAAAGCACGACGACCGGCCAAATCGGAAGGTCAAACACATAATAACCAAGCGGAATCGCCCCCCGCAGCTCAATGATTGGGAGCATGCTGATGAAAAACGTGGCAAGATAGTAAATCATATCAAATCGTTCCCCAACGAATCCTTTCGTAACAGAGCATGCCGCCCGGGACGGCATGCCTTTCCCAACGGTACCTCAGGCACCAACATATTTCTTGATCTTCGCGAGCGCCGCTTTTTCGATCCGAGAAACATAGGAACGGGAAATCCCCATACGCGACGCCACCTCTCGCTGCGCATAAACGCGCCCGTCCTCGGTCAGACCGTAGCGGAGGACAATAACTGTCCGCTCCCTCTCGTCCAATACTTCCCTCACCGCATGATAAATACGGGAGTTCTTAAGCTTAGCGTCTAGCGCTTCCACGATATCCTCATCGTCGGAAAGAATATCCAAATAGGTCAGAGGGTTTCCTTCCTTATCCACATCCACCGGCTCATTGATTGAGGTCTCCATGGTGTGCTTTTTCTGTGATCGAAAATACATCAGGATTTCATTTTGAAGGCACTTTCCGGCATACGTTGCGAATCGTGCCCCATTTTCCACGTCAAAACTGTCGATCGCTTTAATCAATCCTACCGTCCCTACCGAAAGCAGATCCTCCTGATCGCGATAAGAAAGGTAGTATTTCTTGACGATATGCGCGACCAACCGCAAATTATGTTCAATCAACCTATTCCGCGCATCCGTATCCCCTGCGTGCGCTTTTAAAAACAGTTCCCGTTCTTCCTCCCGCGGGAGCGGCGGCGGAAAAGAGTTTGCGCCGGACACCCGAAGAAATAGCCCCAAAAAGCGAGAAAGCGTTGTCAGAATCACCTGAAGCATGCAGCATCACCCGCAAGTATCCTATGCAGGACAGCTTGTACGGTATGCAGCTTTCCTGCTGTCAGTCAATAGAATACGACCGCATCTTTCGGTCAGGAGCGGATCTGCCCGTCTCCAATCACGGTATACTTGACCGTCGTCAGCGCCGACAACCCCATAGGACCGCGCGCATGCAGTTTTTGCGTCGAAATGCCGATCTCTGCGCCAAAGCCGAATTCCCCGCCGTCCGTAAACCGGGTAGAAGCGTTGACATAAACCGCAGCAGCATCGATGCCGGCGGTAAACCGTTCCGCATGGCGCAAATTCTGCGTCAGGATCGCATCCGAATGACCGGTATTATGTGCATTGATAAACGCGACCGCTTCTTCCACCCCGCCGACTACCTTAACATGCAGAATCAAATCATTATATTCTTCATAAAATTCCGCTTCTTCCGCCGGCAGGCAATCGGGCAAAATCGCACAGGTTTCCGAACAGCCGCGAAACTCTACATCAGAAAGACGTTCTCTGACCTTCGGAAGAAAAGCCTGCGCAATCGCGCGGTGAACCACCAATCCTTCTGCCGCATTGCATACGGAAGGGCGCTGGCGCTTCGCATTATCAATAACAGACAGTGCCATATCGAATTCTGCACTCTCATCTACGAAAATATGACAGTTTCCTGCTCCGGTTTCGATCACCGGCACCGTTGCGTTCTCTACCACGGAACGGATCAGGTTTTTTCCACCGCGCGGAATCAAAAGATCCACCACCCCGCGCATCTGCATCAGCCTCGTTGCAGTCTCACGGGAAGGATCCTCAGGCATCAGAATGCAATCCTCCGGCAAACCGGAAAGGACAAGCGCCTGACGCAAGATTCCGATTATCGCCAAATTGGTGTGAAAAGCTTCTTTGCCGCCGCGCAGAACCGCACAGTTACCGGATTTGATACACAGCGCCGCCGCATCCACAGTCACATTCGGACGCGATTCGTAGATCATCGCGATCAGTCCGATCGGAACCGCACTCCGACGGATCCGCAGTCCGTTCGGACGCACCCATTCCTCCCCTTTGCCGAGCGGATCAGGCAACGCGGCAAGCTCCTGCAGAGCATCCGCTATCGCGCGTAATCTCGCATCTGTCAAGGTCAGTCGATCCAGCATCTGCTTCGGAACGCCGTTGGTTTCCGCCGCAGCAAGATCCTTTCGGTTTGCCGTGAGAATGCTGTCCGCATTCTGCAGCAGAAGTTCCGCCATCCTTCGCAGCGCACCGTTACGCACTTCCCCGCTTGTACCCTGCAGGGCGGGAATTGCCGCCCTGCCCCGAGCGCAAAGTTCCTCCAAATTCAAATTCATACCGGTCTCCTCCCCATCGCTTCAAAATAGGTACCGATAAACATCCCGTCCAGAATCGAATACAGCATCGCCGGATCCTCCCCATTACAGATAATCATCGGAATCCCTGCCTCCGTTACCATGCGCGCACTTTGCAGCTTTGCAATCATCCCGCCTGTACCGCGGTCCGATCCGGCGCCGCCGGCACAAGCCTCCAGCTCCGGCGTAATCTCCGAAACACAGTCCAATAAACGCGCTTCCGGATCCCGGCGGGGATCCGCCGTATAAAGCCCGTTCACATCCGATAAGTTGATCAACAGATCTGCATCGGCAAGCAATGCGACGATCGCCGCAAGGGTATCGTTGCTTCCGAACCGGATCTGTTCATCGGAAACCGTATCATTTTCATTGACGATCGGCAAAACACCCGCTTCCAACAGTGTCTCCATTGTATTTTTTGCCTTTTCATACCGCCCTGCATTATCCACAACCTCTTTAGTCAGCAGCACCTGCGCAACCGTATGTCCATATTGCGCAAACTCCCGCGAGTACATCCCCAACAGATCGCATTGCCCGACGGCAGCGGCGGCCTGCTTCTGCCGGGTTGTCAATCCCCCGCGATCAAAATGAAGCTTCGCCAGACCGCAGCCAACGGCACCGGAGGATACCAGAATGATCTGCTTACCGGTATTTTTGATATCTGCAAGACAGCGGACCAACCGTTCGATCTTACGCAAATTCATGGTACCATTCGCATGTGTCAGCGTAGAAGTACCGACCTTCACCACAATCCGATGGAAGGCGCCTGTTTGTATTTTCATAAAATAGTTATTCTCGCTTGTTATTTTTCTTTTGATCCATTATAATAGAATGAAACCAATTTTTCAATAGAAATCAAAAAAATAAAAAGAAAAAAGAAAGCGTTCTGGTGAAGTATGAATCGATTCCGTTCTGATGCACCCCTGATCTTGGCATCCGCCTCCCCAAGGCGGCGCGAACTCCTGCAAATGGCCGGCATTTCGTTTGACATCATCCCTTCCTGCGCGGAGGAGCTTCCGCCGGGCAGCCTGTCAGTAGACCGCACCGTCATAGAAAATGCCAGTCGGAAAGCAAGCGAGGTTTCCAAGCGTTTCCCCAACCGAACCGTACTGGGCGCAGATACGTTGGTGACTTTGAATGGTACCGTTTTGGGGAAACCGCACGACCGCGAGGACGCCAAACGCATGCTGCGGTTGCTTTCCGGCAATACTCATAAGGTGCTGACCGGCATCTGCATAACCGACGGAAAGAAAACGGAAACAGCGCTTTCCGTCACAGACGTGACCTTCCGCACGCTGCCGGAAGCACTGATCGAACAGTATGTCGCCATCGGCGAGTGCGACGACAAGGCGGGCGCCTATGGTATTCAGGGCAGAGGATGTATTTTTGTAGATCACCTTGACGGAGACTATTTCGGCGTTATGGGTCTTCCAATATGCAAAGTCTACAGAATTCTATCGGATTTTTGACGCGAAATGCCGATTGACAAACCTGTTGGTTTGCATTATACTATGGGATAAGAAAAGCAGAGAAATCCAAGGTTCTCTTTTCGGTATTTTATGCAAAAGGAGATTTCAAACATGAAACGAAACAGCAAACTGCTTTGCGCCATGCTTTCCGTATTGCTCATACTTTCTGTCTGCGGATCATTGCTGACCTCAGCGGAAGCATTTTCCTATTCCTTTACGGAAAAAGCGGACAAAACCTATTCTGTCACCGACGGTGTTCTGTACAGGGAATTCGACCTAACCTCCGGCATTGTCGGCAGTTCCGGAAACGGATTCACCGTATCCGCATCCGCTCTGGAATTTGGTCTGGAGAACTATACAGTTTTGGCGTACAGCGGCGTCGCAGGAGGATCTGCCACATTGGACCAGCATTACCAGATTGCAACTGACGCGGGATATGAAGTGGTCGCCATCATCAACGGCTCCTTCTTTTCCATGGACTATAAGGATGGCATTCCCAACGGCACCAACGGCAACTGCGGTTATCTCAATGAATATCTGGTTTCCAACGGAGTCATCTATTCCGGAGATAACGACAACGCCGCCACGGATTACGACGGAATGCTCTGCATCGGATCCGACGGCACTTTAACGGCCGTTTCCGCTTCCATGCTCCACTACAACCTGTACTTCAACGGAACAGAAGTCCCCAGCGGCCTAGGATATATCAACAAAACCGCCGGCTGCAACAACGCTGCCAACTGGGGCAATCAGTTCTACTATTTTGATTGCCATTCCGGCGATCTTCTCGATGAGACCTCGCTCTCCAAGGCATTGACTTATGAGGTTTGCCCCGGTTACGAAATCCTTTGCCGCAAATTAAACCATACCGATTTGACCATCGGCGGTACGCTGGAAGCGGAGGTTCTCTCCGTCAGGGAAAATGCTTATGGCGGGACCATCGGTGCAGATGAATTCATTCTCTTCGTCAAAGCGGATTCCCCTCTCGCCTCTCAAGCCGCTGCTCTTGAGGCTGGCGATTCCGTTTCCATCTCTGCATTTGAAACAGTATCCGAAGCTTCAGCGGCAACATCCTCTTCTGCTTCGATCATTGCCAATGTCGGCTTTTTGGTCAAGGACGGAAAAGATCTGACAAGCTCCGATTCGTTTAACCTGAATGCTGCGCATTCCAATACCCAAATGGCGCGCTGGACCGCATTCGGCACAAAAGAGGACGGTTCTTGGGTTTTCTTCACTACAGAGGGTGCTTCCACCGGCGCTAACGGCTCCGTCACTCTGCAGGATGTCGCCCAAGCGATGATAGAGCTGGGCTGTACCACAGTCATCCGTATGGACGGCGGCGGATCCTCTGCCATGTATGTCTGTGATGATGGCTCCGGCAATCCCGGTTTCTTACAGGCGTCCTCTCGCGAGGTCGCGGATTGCATCATGCTTGTGAAAAAGAGCAGCCCTGCTTTACAGACGAGCGATGAACGCAAGCAGGAGGTTCAAGATCTGATCGAACAGGCAGAAGTTAAGAAGACGGATTCATACGTTGCAAATGCGCTGGCATACGCCGTGAACGTTACAGAACGCACCGACGCTGTCTCCGGTGATTATCTTCTCGCCTATATGAAGCTGCGTTATGCGCTTTCCGGAAAGAATGCGCTCGGTGATCTGATGAGCGAGGTTGCAGGCATCACCTTCTCTGATTACAGTGAGTATGTCCTGAGCAACCTGCGCACTGCCTATCAGAACGCCTCTTCCGTTTTTGGAAATGCAAATGCAACCGCTGCGGAGGTAGAAGCGGCATATGCAGAACTGCGAACATGGTATATGCTTTCCGGCGATGTGGAAATCGACGGAAAGACCTACAGCACGGTCGATACGGGTATCTATCTGACCGGATTGAATCTCTCTATTTTGACGAACTACTGCTCAATTTATACCCCCGGTACCAATGTCTCCGGCGTCAACCTCAACTGGTCACAGGTCACGCTGCTGCGTTACAGCACTGACGCAGAAGCATTTCTGATCGAAGATAACTTTTTCGGCGCCGGCAATCCTACTATGATTCTGAGCAGATTAGGCTTCGAGGTCGTACCGGACGATTGTTTGGTCATCGGTACACACGGAGATACCGGCACTGCCGGCGAATCAAACCGCACGCTGGCTGCCAAAGGCACCAAAGGACAGATGCTGGTGCTTTACGGCATTGATTTGGAAAGCAACACTACCGGTGTCGGCGCATATTTCGCCTTCGAGAAGGTTCCCGCTAAGTATCCGAAAGGTGATATTGACGGTAACGGCGTTCTTGACGCAAAGGATTATATGAAGCTGAAGCGCCATGTGCTGAGCACCTATACCCTGACTGAGGATGAGGCATCCCGTGCGGATGTAGATAACAGCGGTAAAATCGACGCCAGAGACTATATGATGGTAAAACGCGCTTTCCTTGGCACATACGAATTCCCCACGGATTAAATTCCCTCCGATCTTACTAAAGCGGGGCTGTCGCTATTTGCGGCAGCCCCGTTTAAAATATTTGCTTTTTCTATATGTAATCTTGTTAATGCCCTCCATTTTCCGACGCCGCGGCAATTTCAGACTGCTTTTCCGATAAAAACCGGCGTGACTTCCGCCACGCCGGTTTTGTTATTCAGATTTACAATATAGAGCGCACATACTGCACGGAAAAACGCGCGGAATCCATCGCCGTCTCTCCTGCCGCAGGCTCATCCTGTTCCACAATCAGCCACTCCGCACCGGCGTCCGCTGCCGCCGAAATGACAGAAGAAAATTTCTGTACCCCGCGTCCGACCGGCTGCAGCGAAAAAGGGGCTGCATCCGATGCCGGCGTATGCGCTACATGAATATCCTCATAATGCTTTGCCGGACGGTCCCCGCTGTAATCCTTCAAATGTACTAACGGTGCCCGTCCCACGTAACGGCGCAGCAGCGCCGCCGGATCTACACCTACAATATGCGCCCAGCAGGTATCCACCTCAGTTTGCAGCAAATCCTCCGGCGCGCAGGCGTACAACACCTCCAGAAATGTTCTTCCGTCTGGCAGCGTTGCAAATTCAAAATCGTGATTATGATACAGCAAAGTCAGTCCCTGCTTCCTACATTCCTGTGCGATTAAAAGAATCTCCTTTGCCGTCCTGTCAAAGGTCGCGGAATCCGGGCGATCCTCCGGCGCCAGATGAGGTATCGCAAGGTAACGGCAGCCTATCTCCCGATAACGGGCGACTGTTTCCTCCACACCCTGGCGGAATTCAGCCAAACCAACATGCGCAGAAATGGGGGTCAATCCGGCATCTGCCACCATTGCACGTACCTCCGATGCGGAATGCCCGTAAAGACCTGCCAATTCCACGCCGTCATATCCCATCGCTGCAACCTCTCGAAGGGTTCCCCTGAGATCTTTTTCAGCATCGACGCGAACCGAATACAGCTGCAATCCGATAAAAAACCGCTTCATTTGGATACACACTCCTTCTCTTTCTTCTTTTTGCGCGAAAACACTTTACCGCCGAGTACAAATCCACCGAGCGCCGCACCACCAAGCAAATACGGCAATGCCCTACGCAGCATATCCGAGTTTGCCTTCTTGCTGCAAAGGAACTTTGCTGACGGATTGCTTTCCGCGTCCGCCCGTGCTTCCATTGCGTCTACCGCTTCGCAAAGCCCGGAAAACGCGCCGCGCAGCATATCCTCATCCGCCGCTTCCTTTGCCAACGCCACCTTGGCATACGCCACCGCCTGCACAAGACTTCGGTAACTGTCAAACGTATAAAGCCTGTCATCCAATAGCAGAGACGACGCCTCTACCATTTCCCGAAGCTCCTCACGCAATTTCTGCATTTCCATGTGTTGTTCTCCTTTCCTGCTAAAGCGCCCATGCTCCGTTACGGAAAATTACCGTAGCTTTGCCGTCCTTCCAACCGGTTACGGTCAGATCCGGCGTGCCGATCATAAAATCCACATGCACCTGTGAGTCGTTGACTCCTAAGTCACGCAGCTGCTCCTTAGACATATTCTCAAACCCCTCGACGCAATTGGTGTAGCCGCGGCCAATAGCAGCATGACAGCTCGCGTTTTCATCAAACAATGTGCAATAATACAGGAGGTTCTGCCGACTGATCGGCGAATCAAAGGGCACCAGTGCCAGCTCACCCAGCATCAGAGAGCCCTCGTCGGACTGTAAAATGCTATCCAATGCTTGCCTGCCAACCCTCGCATCCCAGGCAACCGCCTTTCCGTCCCGATAATCGATATAAAAATCCTCAATCAGCGTCCCCTGATAGGATAGCGGTTTGGAAGCTACCAAACGACCGTCGCAATGCCCCTTCATTGGAGTTGTGAAAACCTCCTCGGTCGGCATATTCGGATGGAAGAAGACACCGCCCAGCGTCCGTTCGCCGCCCGCACACCAAAGGGACTGCGGCATCAGCCTGCAGCGGAAATCCGTGCCCAAGCTGTTCCTGTATTCCAGACTGTCAAAGCGATATGCGTTAAGAACACGGCACTTCTCTTCCAAAAGGCGGTCCTTTTCCTCCCATGCGGCAACCGGATCATTGTCCTTTGTCACAAGACAGGTCTCGAAAATTGCCTGCCAAAGACGTTCCACTGCAACACTCGCCCGTACACCGGGAAACATTTTCTGCGCCCATGCCTTGCCAGGCACGGCAGCAACCAGCCATTGATAGCGGTTTTCCATCTGCTCCTGATAAGGCTTTAGGATCGGATACCTCTTTTGCCGTACCTTTTTCAGCTTTTCCTGATTCACACCGCGCAGCCCATCGGGATCTTCCGAATAAAGACGAATTGCCGCCGGCAGGGTTTCCGCCTGTTCCTTGAGCTTTGCCTCCTGCCACGGACGCACGTCAGACAAAGCGGTGAGCGTGCGATGACGGTACTCCAGTCTGCTCAACGTCTGATTGCCCCATTCGACCTGCACATCGCCCGCACCGGCTTTGTATGCTTCGTCCGCAAGCAATTCCACGAACGGATAGATCTCCGTCTGCGCGCGAACAAGAAGCGTCTGTCCCTTTTGCACATGGACCCCCGCCCGCACCAGCAAGCGCGCATATTTTCTTTGCATCGTCCTGTTCATTACAAATGACAACCGTCCTTTTTCATTGTTCCCCTCTAAAAGGGAAGCATACAAAGAATTTCTCCATGTATGCTTACGTTTTTTACTTATTTTTTCAATTTCTTGCCGGTTTTTTCCGTCGTCTCAACCGGATGCGCCTTTTCCTCCACCCCGCGAACAGCCCACTTCTGGATCTGCAACCGGGTGCGATCCGCGCCCGTCTCAATCAACAGCATATCATCTTTGATACGGACAACCACGCCGATGATACCGCCGACCGTGGAAATCACATCTCCTAACTCGATCGAATTGCGCATCTCCGTAGTTTCCCGCTCCTGCTTTTTCTGCGGTCGATACAGAAAAAAATAGAACACTGCGATCAGAACCACAATCATCGCGACCATGCTGATTGTAGAACCAAGCGTTCCTCCGGAGCCTGTAGTTGTGTCCAGCAGCCTGAAAACGGATTGCATCTTATTCATATTACCATGCCCTTCCTTATATTTACGCGGTACCGCACAGCAGTTCACTGCACAGAAAAGCCGCTTATATGCGTTTTCCTTTGTCTTATTCGCGGATTCGTTTCACCGATATACAGCGCCCGTTTTCCGGAAGAATATCAAACACGGCGCCGCAGAGCACCGTTTCCCCTTCCGCCGCTTCATAGCGTGCACGGACATGCGTTCGGTAGTACTGCACGACCTGTTCCGCACGTGTGCCGATGATAGACTCCGCAACTCCGCACATGCCCAAATCACTGATAAAACCGCTCCCTCCCGGCAGCACCCGTTCATCAGCGGTCTGCACATGAGTATGCGTTCCCCAAATTGCACTGATCCGACCGTCAAAACATGCCGCAAATGCCGCTTTCTCACTGGTCGCCTCCGCATGAAAATCACAGACGGCAAACTCATATTCTCCCTGCAGGCGTGCCAGCGTACGTTCCACAGCATTAAACGGATTATCCACGGTTGCATCCAGAAAAATCTGTCCCTGCGCGTTCAGCACCAGTATGCGAATTCCCGTTGCCGCCTGAAATATGCAAAAGCCCTTACCGGGCGCGGCGTCGGGAAAATTCAACGGACGCAACACATACGGCTGCTCGTCCAGCAACGGAAAACAGGAAGTCTGCCTCAAGCTGTGATTTCCTCCGGTCAGAACATCCGCTCCCGCTTCCAGTATCGCCTCTGCACCGTGCAGATCCATTCCGTTGCCCGGCGCGCAATTTTCTGCGTTCACAATCACCAACGCCGCGCCTTCCCGTGCGCGCACCCGGCGCAGCCGCTCCGCAATACAGGAAACCCCGGCTTTCCCGTAAACATCACCGATTGCCAGTATCTTCACCGTAAGCCTCCCTGACGTCTTTTGCGGAGAAAGGGGGCATTCCCCCCTTCCCATAAACCTTATTTTGCGTATTCGCTCTGACGGGTTTCCCGCACCACATTGATCTTGATCTGCCCCGGATATTCCAATTCAGATTCCACTTTGCGGGCAATATCACGTGCGAGGAAAATCATATCGTCATCCGAAACCTCATCCGGCTTGACCATAATACGGATCTCTCGACCTGCCTGAATCGCAAACGCCTTCTCGATGCCCTTAAAGGAGCTTGCAATCTCCTCTAACTTCTGCAAGCGCTTGATGTAATTTTCAAGATTTTCACGTCGTGCACCGGGACGTGCTGCAGAAATCGCATCCGCCGCCTGCACGATCATCGCAATATACGTTGCCGGCTCTACATCACCGTGATGCGCTTCAATCGCATGAACCACATCCTTAGATTCCTTATATTTCCGCGCGATATCCACGCCGATCTGCACATGGGACCCGTCGATTTCGTGCGTCATAGCTTTACCGATATCGTGCAACAGTCCTGCGCGTCTTGCGGTAGAAACATCCACGCCCAATTCCGACGCAATCATACCCGAGATCAGCGATACCTCAATGGAATGACGCAGAACATTCTGCCCGTAGCTGGTACGATACTTTAAGCGCCCCAGCAATTTGATCAATTCCGGATTCAAACCGTGAATTCCCGTCTCGAAGGTCGCCTGCTCGCCCGCTTTCTTAATGGCGACATCTACTTCCTTGCGACATTTTTCCACCATTTCCTCTACACGGGAAGGATGAATGCGACCATCGGAAACCAACTTTTCCAACGCGAGCCGCGCCACCTCACGGCGTACCGGATCAAACGTGGAAATCGCAATGGCCTCCGGCGTATCATCGATAATCAAATCCACTCCGGTCAGAGTCTCAATCGCGCGAATATTCCGTCCTTCACGACCGATAATCCGCCCTTTCATCTCATCGCTGGGAAGATCCACAACAGAGACAGTCTGTTCGGAAACGCTATCCGCCGCACAGCGCTGAATTGCCAATGCAATCAAATTTTTTGCTTTATCATCCGCCGTTTCCTTATACTCTGCCTCCAACTCGGAGAGCTTCATCGCCATCTCATGGCGCGTTTCGCTTTCCACACGGTTCATCAAAACCTCGCGTGCTTCCTCCGCGGTCATTTCCGCAATGCGCTGCAGCATCGTATTCTGTTCGGCAATGCTCTTCTCAATCTCTTCCTTACGTACCTCGTTGGCCTTGATTTTGCTGTTGAGCACTTCCTCTTTCTTTTCCAAATTCTCTAATTTGCGATCTAGGTTTTCCTCCTTCTGGGAAACCCTGCGCTCCTGACGCTGCACCTCTGTACGGCGTTCTTTTGCCTCCCGTTCGGCATCATTTTTGATCTTGAATGCCTCATCCTTGGCTTCAACCAAAATTTCTTTTTTAGCGGCTTCCGCTTCCTTGCGGCCCTCTTCAATCAATCTCTGTGATTCCGCCTCTGCGGATTTGATCTTCTTTTCCGCGGACATTTTTCGTAGAAAATAGCCGAGGATAAAAAATATCACTGCTGCGCTGATCCCGACGATCAGCGCAAGTACTGCGGGTTCCATAGATTTGCCTCCTTAATCCTATATTTCAAATCCATGCTTCCCCGATTTCCATATGAAATGCAGAATGTTACTGTATAGGGATACCAATTTGTAACTGGACACCAATGCGGTTTTGCTGATAACATATACATTTATTATACATCTATATAAAATCGAAAAAGCATTCAATCTGCTTCATTATACTCCCTTTTTTTCTTTCTGTAAATAGTAAATTTTGCAATCCCTTGTCCGGAAAATCAAAATTTACAAAATGTTAATGAATCTTTCCCCGCCTTCTGCCGCATCTTCCTGTTGACGAGACGGACTTTTCGTGGTATCATAAATTGAATTTTTGACAGATCAAAAAGGAATTGTCATGTCCTACCTTTATTTTGATTCCGCTGCGACAGCACCGCCCTCCCGGGAAGCGTTGGCTGCCGTCGAAAAAGCATATGAAGCCTACGGCAATCCGTCCTCCCTGCATATTGCCGGTCTGGAGGCAAGGAGACTGCTGGAAACCGGCAGGGCGCAGCTCGCGCATGCATTTCGCTGCGAACCGAACGAACTGACATTCACCGCTTCCGGAACGGAAGCCAGCAACCAAGCTCTGTTCGGGCTGGCTAAAATGCGCGGAAAGCGCGCCCGGAAAATTCTGACGACGGACAGCGAACACCCATCCGTCGAGGAACCTTTGAAAAAACTGGAGGAGCAAGGTTTCTCTGTGATCCGCCTATCCACAAGGGACGGTATGCTGGATATCGATCGTCTGCGTGCCGAGCTTTCCGAACCGGTTGCCTTTCTTACCATCATGCAGGCAAACAACGAAACCGGCGCAGTATACGATCTTGCGCTTGTCCGCAGGATTCTGGATGACTGCCATTGTGACGCACCTCTGCATTGTGACGCGGTACAGGGATTCCTGAAAGTGGAAAACAGCCGCCTGTCCGCCATCTGCGATCTTGTAACCCTCTCCGCCCACAAAATCGGCGGTGTCAAGGGTGCCGGCGCGTTGTATATCAATCAACGGATTCGCAGCTTTCCCGCGCTGCTGTCCGGCGGCGGGCAGGAGAACGGACTTCGTTCCGGAACGGAAAATGTCGCCGCCATCGCAGCGTTCGGCGCAGCGGCTGCAGCCGCCTCCTCCAATCAAGAGCGCCTGCCGTATATCTCTTCCCTGCGGGAAGAAGTGAAACAGAGGCTACAGGACTGCGGAATCCGATTCCATCTTCCTCAGCAGCATCTGCCCAATATTCTGCATATCAGTCTGCCCGGCATTCCCAGCTCATGGGCGCTGAACTTCCTGTCCGGCAAGGGCATCTGTGTTTCCGCCGGCAGTGCATGCTCTGCGCGGGAACGAAAAAAAGGGAACCGTGTGCTCACCGCCTACGGACTGCCGGAAAAAGAAATCGAAACCTCACTCCGGCTTAGCTTTTCCGAGCATAATACCCCGGAGGAATGCAAGCGCCTCTGTAGCGCACTGCAGGAATGCATCACTACTCTGTCTATAAGAAAGGAGACTATCCGTCGATGAAAACCAGCGAAATCATTCTGTTAAAATACGGCGAAATGATTCTCAAAGGCCTTAACCGTAACTTTTTCAATCAATTACTGGAAAAGAACGTCCGCCGCGCACTCAAACGAGCGGATGGCGTCTTTACCGTCGAATATGCCCAGTCGATTCTGTTTGTACGTGGAGAAGAAGGCAGCGACATGGATGCCGCTGCCAATCTTCTAAAAAAGGTATTCGGCGTGATCTCCGTCTGCCGCGGAATCGAATGCGAAAAGACAATGGAGTCCGTCCTTTCTGTCGTCCGAGAGAATGCGGCGACACTGATTGGGAGGGCGAAAACCTTCAAGTGCGACGCACGGCGCAGCGACAAAAAATTTCCGCTGACTTCTCCACAAATTTGCGCCGTTTGCGGAGAAGCTATTCTGCAGGAACTGCCCGGTCTGCGCGTCGATGTAACGCATCCGGAGAGCACGATCACAATAGAAATCCGCGATGCCTGCGCCATCGTCCACGGCAAGCAAGAAAAGGGCGCCGGCGGTATTCCGGTCGGCAGCGAAAGCAAAGCGATGCTGCTGCTCTCCGGCGGAATCGATTCTCCCGTCGCCGGCCACATGACTGCCAAGCGCGGTGCAGAATTGGAAGCGGTCTATTTCGAAACGCCGCCCTACACTTCGGAAGCAGCCAAGGAAAAAGTTCTTTCACTCGCACGCAGGCTTTCAGAATATGCCGGTCCCATCCGACTGCACTGCGTCAGCCTGACCGAAATTCAGGAGATGCTGTCGCAGACCTGTGAGGAACGTCTGTTCACCTTGCTTCTGCGCCGCTTCATGGTACGATGTGCAGAGGAAATCGCACGCCGAACCGGTGCAGTCGCGCTTGTCACCGGAGAGTCCCTCGGTCAGGTTGCCTCTCAGACCATGCTCTCTATGATTGTAACCGACGAAGCGTCACAAATGCCGATCTTCCGTCCTTGCATCGGACTGGATAAAGAGGAAATCGTCGTGCGGGCAAGGCAAATCGGCACGTTCGATATTTCTACATTGCCCTACGAGGATTGCTGCGCTATGTTTACTCCGCGTCACCCCAACACGCACCCAAAGCTGGAAGCGATCTTCGCAGAGGAAGCCAAGTTGGATGTGAACGGTCTGGTCGCACGCGCACTGGAAACCGATTACACCGTTTATTGCTGAATCGCTATGCACTATGGCTACGCATTTTATACGCCCATCAAAAAAGGTTTTCGCACGGATCGTTTGCGAAAACCTTTTTGTATGTCACCCTCTTATTGCAGCATGCCGGAAAGATCCTCCAATAGATCGTCCGGATGTTCCAAGCCGAGAGACAGACGCAGCAGACGCGGCGTGATGCCGATCCGCTGTCGCACCTCTGCGGGAACGGAGGCATGCGTCTGCGTCTGCGGATACGTAATCAGCGAGGTCGTGCCGCCCAGACTTTCGGCAAAACGGATCAGTCTGCCTCCATGTAAAACGCTTTCCACACGGTCATCCTTCAGCAGAAATGACAGCACCCCGCCCGTCCCAGTGGTTTGTTCCCTCATCAGCGCATACTGCGGATGAGAGGACAAACCCGGATAGAAAACACGCTCGACGCGCGAATGCCCTTCTAAAAAACTCGCAGCTGCAAGCGCATTCTGTTGATGCTTTTCCATACGTACCGGGAGTGTCTGCAGCCCCCGCAAGGTCAACCAGCTGTCAAATGGCGAAAGAACATTTCCCAACGTTCGCTGGATGAGTGCAAGCCGTTCTGCCAACCACTCCTCTTGCCCAACCACCACCAATCCGCAGCCGGTATCGTGATGTCCGGAAAGAAATTTCGTACCGGAATGAACAACCAGATCCGCTCCCAACGTTAACGGCTTCTGATAATACGGCGTCAGAAAGGTGTTGTCCACCACAAGCAACGCGCCGTTTTCTCTCGCCAAAGACGACAGCGCACGAATTGGAAGCACCTTCATCATCGGATTGGTCGGTGTCTCTGCAAAAATCATTTTTGTTTCAGGCGTCAGTGCCCGTTCGGCATTCTGCAAGTCACGAAGATCAGCAAATGTAAACGTGATCCCGAAACCGGACCAAATTTCCTCAATCAGACGATAGGTACCGCCGTACAGATCATCTGATACCAGCACGCGATCCCCCTGCCGCAGTAGTGAAAATACCGCGCTGATCGCTGCCAGTCCGGAAGAAAAAGCAAAGCCCGCCTTCCCCTTCTCTAAAAGCGCGATGGTCTGCTCCAGTTCATGCCGTGTCGGATTGGCACAGCGGGTATAGGAAAATTGCTCACTGCCGGAATACGTTGAGGTTTGAAAGATCGGAAAGCTCACCGCGCCCTCATAGTGCGCCGTCTCCGCACCATGTGCCGCCATTGTTTCAAAATGCTGCATAAAATAAAGACCGTCCCTTCCGTTTACATACTCTTTTTGCAGTATATGCAAATTTTGCCGGATGTGCAATGAAAACGGAAAAAACAGTCTCTTTTCCCAGCATTTGTTCGATGAATGCGCAGGACTTCAGGTGGTTCCGCCGGGCAGAATCCTAATCGGGCAAAAACGCAGATGATCTGCAGCAATCAGTTCCGAAGAGGCGCCTGCGATCTGACGTACCAAGCGGGACGGATCCGCCTGATGCATATGCCCGTAAAAGATTCTTTTGACGCCGCTCTCCTTCAGCAAATCACAAATCGGACGACAGCGCTGATTCCCATAAGCGGGCGGATAATGCAAAAAAACCAAAAGCTCCTTCTCCGGGCACGTTTTCCGCAGCTTCTCCCCGGCAAGTATCGAAAGACGCAGACGTTCTGTTTCCCGGTTGACAATTTTCGCATTCTCCTCGCTGTAAGGCGTTTCCAAAACCCAACCGCGCGTCCCGCAAAGAATGAAATCCTCTGCTTCATAGGCATTATTGTAAAGAAAATCCACCGATTTCGCACCGACGCGATCACGAAACTCCTGCAGCTTTTTCATCGTCTGCCACCAATAATCATGGTTTCCCTTCAAAACAATCTTATGCCCCGGCAAATCCTCCAAAAAGCGGAAATCCGCTTCCGCCTCCTCCATTCGCATGCCCCAGGAAAGATCGCCGGCAATTACTACGGTATCGTTTTCAGAAACAGTTTCAATCCAATTCTGACGAATTTTCTGCGTATGGTTTTCCCAACGCGGACCGAAAATATCCATGGGCTTATTCATTGTGTGCGCCAAGTGTAAATCTGCAATTGCAAAAACAGACATAAAATCGGTTCCTTTCGGGAATACTGAAACTGCCCCCTAAATTATGATTAAAAAGGATGATCAGTAAATGGAACATTACGAAAATGATAAGCGTGTACCGGACCATATTCACGGAATTACCTGCAGCGTAAAAAACTGCATCCACAACGACGGCGAATGCTACTGCACTGCAGAACGCATCAGCGTCGGTCCCTGCACCGCCTGCACCTGCGGAGATACTGTTTGTGCCACGTTTGAAAACAAACGCTCTGACTCCTAAACCGATTCGCAAGTGACACCAAAACCGTCCGCCGGCTACGTACCGGCAGACGGTTTCCTTTTATGACAGCTTCTGACGCGCAAACGCCAATACTGCTTCCTTCATATCCGACGGCTCGATGACGTCCGTGAAACGATCCGTCAGGTTTTCCAAAGAGGACAATCGATCCGGTGCGATGACGCCGCTGCAAGTCTGCAATTTCCGGAGCGCCGCAAACCCATCCTCCGGAACCGCCTCTCCCAAGGCCTCCAGCACGGCAGGAGAAAACTTATACGGCGATGCGGTAGAAGCGACCAGCATGACACGTAGCGGATGGTCCTTCTCGCGATACTGTTCCGCTGCCGAAAGTGCAACCGCCGTATGCGTGTCGCACAAATAGTGATATTTCTGATGATATTTACGCACCATCTCACGTGTCAAAGGCTCATCGCAGAAGAAAGCGGAAAATTCTTCCTGAATGGCGGCAAGCACCTCCGGCTCAACCCGATAGACACCCTGCTCCCGCAGCTGTGTCATATATCTGCGACAATTTTCCGGTCCGGCAATCAGCCAAAGCAGGCGCTCCAGATTGCTGGAGATCAATATATCCATCGAAGGGGACACCGTCTGATAAAAGGTACGACGTTTATCATACACTCCGGTATTGATAAAATCGGTCAGCACATTATTCTGGTTAGAAGCACAGATCATCCGTCCAACCGGCAATCCCATCCGCTTGGCAAGACAGCAGGCGAAGATATTGCCGAAGTTTCCGGTCGGCACTGTCACATCGATCTGCTCTCCGCGCTGAATCCGCCCAGCATTCAGCAGATCGCAATATGCCGAGATATAGTAGACAATCTGCGGCACCAGTCTGCCCCAGTTGATTGAATTTGCAGAAGAAAGAAACAAGCCCTGTGCATCCAGCTGCGCGGCAGCCTCCGGATCGGCAAAAATCGCCTTGACACCATTCTGCGCATCATCAAAGTTGCCTCGAATTGCCGTCACCTTGACATTTTTTCCGCCTTGGGTTGTCATTTGCTTTTTCTGAATTTGGCTGACACCTTCAGAAGGATAGAACACCTGAATCCGCACTCTCGGTACATCCGCATATCCCTCCAATGCCGCTTTTCCAGTATCACCGGAAGTAGCAACAAGAATCAGAGCATCCCGCTTCTCTCCGGTTTTGTCCAGTGCCAAAGACAGCAGGCGAGGCATCATCTGCAGCGCCATATCCTTAAATGCACTGGTCGGTCCGTGCCAGAGCTCCAGCAATTCCACCTGTCCAACCGTACGGACCGGTGCCGGACAGTCCGCCGGAAAACCGGGCGCACCGTATGCCTGCTGAGCCGCCTGCAATAATTCCTCTGCCGTATAATCAGTCAAGTATCTTCCTAACACCGCAGCGGCGCGTTCCGGATAGGGAAGCGCGGCGAGCCTGTCCAGCTCCTCCATGGAGAGCTGCGGAATTTCTGTCGGAACGAAAAGACCGCCATCCGGAGCAAGTCCCCGTTTTATCACCTCGGAAGAATCATATTCTGCACTGTTATTCTGTGCGCGCGTGCTGACGTATTTCATAACCCATATCCTCGATTCGATTGATTTTATCCAAAGAGCCGTCCGGACGAAGAAAGACCTCGATTCCGTCAATCCGCTGATAACGGATCCGGCGCGGAATACAGATGCCGAAGCTGTAAAGAACAGGTACTTTTCCATCTCCTGCATGAGTACGGATAAACTCCTTGGCAGTTCGCTCCATACAGCGAAGTTTTTCCCTGCTGATCGCTTCCGCCGGCGTTCCCCAGCTGTTTCCGGTACGCGTTTTGACTTCAAAATAAAGCAGTCCGCCGCGGCGGAACCCGATCAGATCGATCTCCCCGCCGTGAATGCTGTAATTTTTCGCCAGAATACGAACCCCCTGTTTTTCCAAATGCTCTGCCGCAAGCCGTTCCCCCAGCCGCCCGATCTCTGCCCGGTTCATCCTGTTCGTCCTCCGAGCAGCTTGCGCAGGAAGCTCATCCGGTGCGCCAGACAGGGACCGTAACGCAGGATCGCCTCCCGATGCACTTTGGTGGCATACCCCTTATGTAGAGCAAAACCATACTGCGGGTAAAGCCTGTCCAGCTCCTGACAGAAGCGGTCACGCTCCACCTTCGCTAAAATAGAAGCAGCTGCGATCGACGGGCATTTGCCGTCCCCGCCGATCACCGGAAATGCCGGTACCGGAAAGCCGCGTGCAATATTGCCGTCCACAAGCGCGCCGTCCGGCAGGCGGCGAAGCCCCCCGATAGCCCGCTGCATAGCAAGCATAGAAGCTGCAAGGATGTTCCTCTCTTCAATTTCTTCGACCGATGCAAATGCTGTTGCATAATCCAGCGATTGCGCACGGATCTGCTCGTACAGCTGCTCGCGCTTGACGGGAGAGAGCTTCTTGGAATCATTCAAACCGTCAATCAGAAGACCACGCGGCAAAATGACCGCCGCAGCATATACCGGTCCCGCCAACGGTCCTCTGCCTGCCTCATCGCAGCCGCAGAACACCTGCAGGGCTTCCGTTCGAAACCCGTCCTCGATTTCCCAGTTCAGCACGAATTGACCACTCCCTCAATCCAGCGTTATCTCTCCGATCTTTCCGGAACGAAATTCATCCAAAAGCACCGCGGCGGTACGCTCCTCATCCACCACGCCGCCGGAACGGATAAAGCCCCGCTTGCGCGCGATCTTCAGAAACAGATCATAATCGGAGTCCTCCTCCGTCCACTCTGCCTTGTAGCGCGCGATCAAAAGATCCGGATACAGCTCCCGCAGCATGCCAAGCAGCCGGCAGGCGAGCTCCGTCTGATCCAAAATTTCATCCCGAATCGCACCTAAAATAGCCAACTTGCAGGCTACGGTCTGATCCTCGAATTTATGCCAAAGCACGCCGGGCGTATCCAGCAGCTCGACGCCCATCGCCGGTACGGGTATCCATTGATTATGACGGGTGACACCGGGACGATCCTCTGCCTTTGCCTTTTTAGTGCCGACAAACGTATTGATAAAAGTCGATTTTCCAACATTGGTAATCCCGACCACCATCGCACGGATCGGTTTCTTCATGCCCTTCGCGGCGTAGCGCTCCAGTTTTTCCGCCATCAACTCCCTGATCGCCGGCGCGACGTTCTTTACGCCCATACCGGTCTTGCAATCGATCGGAACCACCATACGGTCCTTTGACTTCAGCAGATTTACATCCCTGCTTACTGCGCGGCGATCCGCCAAAGAGCATTTAGTCAGCAGCGTCAGACTCGGCTTGGAAGCGAACAGCTCCGCAAAGGAGGGGTTCCGGCTGGAAACCGGTGCGCGTGCGTCCAACAGCTCGATCACCATATCCACCTGCGGCAGGCTTTCCTGAATTTTTCGTCTGGCACGCGTCATATGTCCGGGATACCAGACGATCTCCTTATCCATACGTTTCCCTTTCTTTCTCTTTTAAACCGTTCCGAACTCCGAAAAGGGAAATAACCGGAGGATCACTTTCCCTAGAATGTTTCCGACATCCTGCTCTCCGACACTGGCAAACCGGCTGTCCTTGGAGTTGTTGCGATTGTCTCCCATAACGAAAACCTTGCCCTCCCCGACGGTAAACTCGCAGATGCCGTTCTCGTCAATCCCATACATCGAATACATATCCGCCGCATTCATAGAAACGCCCGCGATATAGTTGATATACGGTTCTTCCAGCACAATTCCGTCCACAGAGACCTGCCATGTTTCAAAATTGATGCGAACCGTCTGCCCGCTGGTGGCAATCACACGTTTGATCAGCGGACGCTCGCTTGCACCGGTATTGACCACCACAATATCACCGGTCTGTGGGGTATACAGAAAATCGGAAATAATCAATCGGTCTGCATGATCTGAAGAATCGCCGCCATGCAGCGTCGGCAGCATAGAATCACCGTCTACCGACACATACCGAAATACAAATAAAAACAGAACAATCATCACGGAAAGGGCAACGCAAAAGGTTTCTACATACTCAAAAATGTTGCGCACCTTTCGGAATCGCTTAAGATCTACCGATCCGCTTTCCTTCTCGGCTGCAGAACCCTCGACCGGCTCCTCCGTCAGGGGTGTCTCCTGACTTCCGGCAGTTCCCGCTTCCTTTTCACATGTTTCCTCCGGAAAATCCCGGTTCTCATCCGTATGTTCCCTCATATCCATACCTGCAAAACACCCTTCCGTTCAAATGGCTAAAGACACACAAAAAGACACATAAAATGAACACAAAATTTACACTTTCAAACGAAGAAACGGGTTGTCGCATATCCAATGCAACAACCCGAACGCGTTTGCTTCAGCGGGCGACCTCCGCCGTTTTCACCCGGAAAAGGGGAAAAACAGCAAACATCGAGTACGGGGCTGTCACAAAATATGATTTGTGACAGCCCCTTGCATCAAAAGTCAGATTTTTTCCTTTACCTTTGCGCTCTTTCCCACTCTGTCACGCAGGTAGTAAAGCTTTGCTCTGCGAACCTTACCAGCCCTGACAACCTCCACCTTCTGAACATTGGGGGAGTGCAGCGGGAAGGTTTTCTCCGTGCCAACGCCGAAAGAAACGCGCCGCACCGTAAAGGTCTCGGAGATACCGCCGCTCTTTCTCGCGATAACCGTCCCTTCAAAAATCTGGGTTCTTTCTCTGCTCCCCTCAACAATCCGCTGATAAACCTTCACGGTGTCTCCGATATGAAACTGGGGAACTTCAGATTTCAATTGCTGCTTGGCAAATGCTTCCAATGCCGTCATGCTTGCTCATCCTCCTATAATATCGTATAGTCTTCAGGAACGTTCGTGCTGAGCTGCAGAGGACCGTCCCCACAAATTGACATCAAATTATAGCATACTTTTTCCCGAATTGCAAGAGGTTTTCTCAATATTTTTATGCAAGCGGGCTCATTTTTTCCAGTTTTTTGAGTGCCGGATACAGAATCGGCAGGATAATCAGCGCCAAAAGCAAATTTGGCAGCATAAAGCTTCCGTTATACAGGATCGAATACACAATAGAAGCATCCGACCCAAAGGTCTTGCCGAACAGCTCCACCGTATCACCGACAGCAATCTTCCAGATCGTAATACCGGCGAAAAAATGAATCAGGAAGCGGGCGACACAGCCGACCACTGCGCCGATCTCCAAGCCAAGCAGTCCGCGACGATGAAAAAGTCCGGCGAGTCCGA
Organism: uncultured Ruminococcus sp.; assembly: GCA_964549435.1. GTDB lineage: Bacteria > Bacillota > Clostridia > Oscillospirales > CAG-382 > Coliplasma. The sequence continues at coordinate 33,976 of CAZJVB010000011.1, read as the reverse complement.
CCGCTCCGTAAGCAAGCACATAGTCCAATAGGACAGACAGAAGACCGTAGCCGATCCCGGCGCCAATCAGGCAATCGATCAGACCGTATACCAACCCGGAGCCGACGCCCCAGCAAAAGCCGCGGCGATAGCCAATCAGAATCAGCGGAATACAAACGAGATCTACCGAACCGCCGTTCACCCAAAACCAGGGCAGCTTCAGGAAGGACAGTGCGACCGCCAACGCAACCATGACGCCGCATTCGCAAAGTGCGAGCAAATTTTGTTTGGTTTTCATAAATGCAAGAAAACCTCCTTAGAAAAAAATACAAAAAAATCCGCGCGGAAACACCACACGGATTGAAACGAAAAGACAGATTCTCATTCTCCCTACGCTGGTATTATCCAAATCAGGTAAAAGGGTTCAGCAAAATGCCATCTCAGCCGCTTACGCAGCACCCCTGAAGGTGGCCCATTGCGGATCTCCGCCATGAGCCGCGTTTCTGCAACGCGTATTCTTTTGTTCACTCTCTTATATCACAGAATCATTCATTTGTCAAGCCCTTTTTCCAGAATCAGCAACCATTCGCACTTCGAAAAAACGGACAACCGATGCTTGACAAACCGTTTGAATTGTGATATAAAATAAAAAGAAAGGTGATGAAGGAAAGAGTACCTTTTGCGGAACAGACAGAGAGAGAAACAATTGGTGGAAGTTTCTTGTGGAAAGCAAAAGCGAAAACCGCTCCTGAACCGCAATGCCCAAAGCAGAGTAAGCGTTGCCGTATCTCCTGCGTGAAAGGAGTAGGATTTGCCGGAATCCGACGAGTGAAACATCAAGGTGGAACCGTGCGTAATATACGCACCCTTGAGAATGCGATGGTCATGCAGTATGCAGTCGCAGTATCAGGGGTGTTTTTTCTTTTAGAAAGGAATATAATCTCTATGAAAATCATCGAAAATAACGGAGCCGTCCGAAACTGCGAAGGCGCGGAAGCCTTACAAGTGCTGCGGCATACCGCAGCCCATCTTTTAGCACAGGCAGTCAAGCGGCTTTATCCCGAAGCGACCTTCGCCTACGGTCCGGCAACAGAGAAAGGCTTCTACTATGACGTAGATTTCGGCAACACCAAGCTGGCTGAAAGCGACCTTCCGGCAATTGAAGCAGAAATGCGAAATATTGCTAAGGAAAATCTGCCGATCAAGCCGCTAATCCTGTCCAGAGAAGAAGCCTCCGCGCTGATGCAGGAGCGTGGAGAACCATATAAGGTCGAGCACATCGCGGAACTATCCGACGATGAACCGATCAGCTTTTACCGTCAGGGAGAATATATCGATCTATGCAGAGGACCGCACCTTCTATATACCAAGGGTGTCAAAGCGTTCAAACTGACCGGACTCTCCGGCGCTTACTGGAAAAATGACAGCAGCAATAAAATGCTCACGCGCATCTATGGTACAGCGTTTGCAAATCAGGAGGATTTGGATGCGTTTACCAAGCTGCAGGAAGAAGCTGCCAAGCGAGATCACCGTAAAATCGGCAAAGAAATGCAGCTGTTTCTGTTCCGCGAGGAAGGGATCGGCTTTCCCTTCTTCCTGCCGAACGGCATGATTCTCAAAAATGAGCTGATCTCTTATTGGCGGGAAATTCACCGGGAAAACGGATATGCGGAGATTTCGACACCGATCATCCTGAACCGAACGCTTTGGGAAACCAGCGGACACTGGGAACACTATCAGGACAAGATGTATGCAACGCAAATCGACGGAGAGGAATGCTGCATCAAACCCATGAACTGTCCGGGCGGTGTTTTGGTCTTCGGCAATCAGCCTCACAGCTACCGGGAGCTGCCGATTCGGCTGGGCGAACTGGGCATCGTACACCGGCACGAATTGCGAGGCACGCTGCATGGTTTGTTCCGCGTTCGCTGCTTTACGCAGGACGACGCGCATATTTTCATGCGGAGAGAGCAGATAGCAGAGGAAATTGCAGGCGTCGTCCGTCTGATCGATCAGGTCTATGCAAAATTTGGATTCTCCTATACACTGGAGCTATCCACACGTCCGGAAAACAGCATGGGTAGTGACGAGGACTGGGAGGCAGCGACAACCGGTTTGAAAGACGCGCTGCAGCGGCTCGGTCTCCCCTATGAAATCAATGAGGGCGACGGCGCCTTCTACGGTCCGAAGATTGATTTTCATCTACAGGACAGCCTCGGTCGTACTTGGCAGTGCGGTACCATTCAGCTTGATTTTCAGATGCCTCTGCATTTTGATCTGACTTATACGGATGAAGCGAATCAAAAGCAGCGTCCCATCATGATTCATCGCGTCTGCTTCGGTTCTATTGAACGCTTCATCGGCATTCTGACAGAGCATTTCGCCGGAAAATTCCCTGTTTGGCTTGCGCCGGTGCAGGTGAAGGTGCTGGCAGTTTCACAGAAAAGCATGGCGTATGCAGAAACCGTGCATGCCGCTCTCTGCCGCGCAGGCATCCGGAGCATTTTGGATACCCGCAACGAGAAAATCGGTTATCTGATCCGTGAGGCACAATATGTCGAACGCGTTCCCTATATGCTCATTCTCGGAGAAAGGGAAACCGCAGAGCAATGCATTTCCGTTCGCAGCCGGGATACGGGAAATACAACGACCATGCGTCTTGAGGCTTTTACAGAGCAGGTTGTCCGCGAAAGCAAAGAAAGGACAGGAACGGCCATGACATGAAAATCATCCGGACAGGGCAGGCGAGGCTTCGGATCGAAACCGCATGGCTGTCTCCTTTTTCCAACTCTTTCAGAATTTCGGTTCGCAAAAGCACCTCCGCAGAATGACCCATTCCGCATCAAAATCTGCGCAGCCGGGCATAATGCGGGCACTGGCAATGCGCCGTTACGTTTTAAGCCGCCGAAACTTTTCTAAACTGGCAAAAAAATAAAACAACCGTACAACAAAAACGGCTTCTTCCTCAGAAAAAGCCGTTTTTCTCATGCCGTGCGCCTATTTGCTCAGATACTCGTCGATCGCCTTTGCCGCAATCTTGCCTGCGCCCATTGCGGAAATAACGGTCGCCGCACCGGTAACCGCATCTCCTCCGGCATACACGCCTTCCTTTGTAGTCGCGCCGGTCGCTTCCTCGACGATGATCCCACCGCGCTTATTGACCTCCAAGCCTTTTGTCGTGGATTTAATAAGCGGGTTGGGAGAAGTGCCGATCGCAATAACGACAGTATCGACATCCAGCACAAATTCACTGCCCTCGATTGGAATCGGTCTGCGGCGTCCTTTCTCATCCGGCTCGCCCAGCTGCATCTGGATGCATTTCAAACCGGTCACACAGCCGTTCTTCGGATCGCGGCGATCCTCCGGATTCTCATAACCGAGCACCTCAACCGGGTTATTCAGCAGCCGGAACTCAATGCCCTCCTCAATCGCATGCTCGACCTCTTCCTTTCTTGCAGGAAGTTCCTCCATCGAGCGACGATAAACAATGTACACTTTTTCCGCACCCAGACGAAGTGCGGTACGCGCCGCATCCATCGCAACATTACCGCCACCGACTACGGCAACCCTCCCGCCTTTCATAATCGGCGTGACGGGATCCTCTTCATACGCCTTCATCAGATTACTTCTGGTCAGGAACTCATTCGCGGAATAAACACCCTTATAGCTTTCGCCGGGAATTCCCATAAAGTTAGGAAGTCCCGCGCCGGAACCGACGAATACTGCCTCATATCCCATTTCAAACAGCTCATCAATGGTTAAGGTTTTGCCAATGACCATATTTGTCTCCACATCGACACCCATCGCAATCAGATGATCCACTTCTTTCTGCACGATCGACTTCGGAAGACGGAATTCGGGGATCCCGTAAACCAGCACACCGCCTGCAGTATGAAGCGCTTCGAAAACAGTGACTTTATAGCCCTTCTTGGCAAGATCACCGGCGCAGGTCAGTCCGGACGGACCGGAACCGACAACCGCAACGCGATGTCCGTTCGGCGCTGCTGCCTCAGGAGCCTGTTCCGCATGTGCGTTATGCCAATCCGCGACAAACCGTTCCAATCTACCGATTCCGACTGGTTCGCCCTTAATTCCCCGGACGCATTTTTCTTCACATTGCGTTTCCTGCGGACATACGCGACCGCAAACGGCGGGAAGCGAGGAGGTCTGGCTGATGATCTGATAAGCGCCCTCGAAATCCCCCTCCTTGATCTTCGCAATAAAAGCAGGAATCTGAACATTTACCGGACAGCCGGAAACACAGGGCATATTCTTACAGGTCAGGCAGCGGAGCGCTTCATCGATTGCCGTCTCCTCGGCATAGCCGGTCGCGACCTCCAGAAAATTATGCGCTCGGACCTCCGGAGCCTGAGAAGGCATCGGATTCTTTTTAGGTGATAGATTCGGTTTAACTGCCATGGTGCTTCCCTCCGTTATACGTTCTTAAACAGGTTGCAGGTCTTTTCATACGCGTGCCGCTCGAAATCGCGATACATGGCGCCGCGTTCCATCGCTTCATCAAAATCGACCTCATACCCGTTAAAATCAGGACCGTCCACGCAGGCAAACTTCGTTACATTCTTTCCGTCCTGATGCAGTGTCAAACGGCAGCCGCCGCACATACCGGTTCCATCGATCATGATCGGATTCATAGAAACCGTGCAGGGAACGCCGGTAGGTTTAGTCGCCGCCACAACAAATTTCATCATAATCAGCGGTCCTATGGTAATGACTTCGTCAAAGGTCTCCCCCGCGCCAAACATATCATTCAACGGCGCGCAGACATTCCCTTTGGTTCCGTAAGAGCCGTCATCGGTCATGACGAACAGACGGTCGGACGCAGCCCGGAATTCCTCCTCCAAAATCAGAAGATCCCGGTTCCGGAAGCCGATAATCGACGTAACCTTCACTCCCATTTCGTGCAGTGCTTGCGCAATTGGCAACGCAATCGCACAGCCGACACCGCCGCCAACAATACAGACATTCTTCAACCCCTCCAAGCGGGTTGGAAGACCGAGCGGTCCGACAAAGTCCTGTATATAGTCACCTTTCTCTTTATGATTGAGCTTCTCAGTTGTCGCTCCGACAATCTGAAAAATGATTTTAACGGTTCCGGCATCTCGATCATATCCGGCAATTGTCAGCGGAATCCGTTCACCGTCCTGATCGACGCGAAGGATGATAAATTGACCGGGACGCGCCTTTTTTGCTACAAACGGCGCTTCAATCTCCATCATGGTGACCGTCGGATTCAACGGCTTTTTGGAAACGATTTGATACATGGTTGGGTACATTCCTTTCTTTAATGGTAAGGATCCTGCTGATTGGTCCGCTCAAGGATCCCTTCCGATTTTTCATCCCGGGGCCGTCCGGCAAGCAGCGCTGTAATCGCCGCTCTGACATCCATATGCACAACCCTGACATTCTTCTTTACAGACAATACCGCCGATGTCAGGTTCAGAATTCTGTCCACGCCATTCTCGGTCAATCGATCGCAGATCGTCTGCGCCTTCTCTCCGGGAACCGCGATAATCCCTGTATGAATATGCATAGTCCGACAAATAGACGGCAGCTTGGAGCAGTCAAGTATCTGTCTGCCGCAGATGCATCTGCCTGAAGTTTCGGGATCATCGTCAAAAGCGGCAGCGATATCCATTCCCTGCTTTGCCAAGCCCTCATAACTCAAAACCGCGCGCCCCAGATCACCGACACCGATCAATACGGCGCTCTCTATCCGGACATTTCCGATGGATCGCTCCATATCCGCCAGCAAGGCGGAAACGGGATATCCAACCTTAGGTCTGCCGCCGCCGGAGATGGCGGCAAGATCCTTTCGCACCTGCACATCGTTCAGACACAGTGCTTTAGCGATCGCAGTCGCTGAAATATACGCCTTTTCCCCACCGAGACTCTTCAAAAAATTATAGTAGGACGGCAACCGCTTCTGCGTTTGTGCCGAAACCGGCTGATAAGCCATAACGTGACCAGTCCTTTCCGTCAGCCACCTGCCGCGGAGCCGAGGATGCCCGCCGCACACATTGCAGCAAGAATAACATCGGCGTGGTCGAAAGCAAGGGATGCGCTTCCCGTCGCCTGATAAACGATTTGCCTCCCGCCGCACAGAGACGGTATCGTGCGTTTGGAAACCGGAATCCGAAGGGTCTCCTCCCCGCTGCGAAGCAACACGGCATCCTTTTCCATTGCAAGGTCAAACCACCTCGCATCCGCCGCATCATCACCCGCAGAAACAGAAAGACGATCGCGCCTGACAACGGTACAATAAGCAGCTGAAACCACCCAACCGCGCGGATCTCGTCCGGGCGCGCTGAAAACCCCAGCCAAGCAAAGAGGGAGATCCGTCAAACCGGTTTCCTCCTCCAGCTCTCTTGCGGCAGTACGGGAAAGCTCCTCCTCCCGATTGGAAAAGCCGCCGGGAAGCGCCCAATACCCGAGGAACGGATGACCGCCGCGGCGAATCAACAGCAGCGCATACTGTCCGTCCTGCTCGGAAAACACAGCGATATCCGCCGTCACAGATGGCTTCGGATAGGTTTTCTTTGCATATTCTTCGAGAAACTGAGCTTCTGTCCGCCCATTTTGATCCTTCAGTTCCATCTCCGACGCTTCCTTTCCGCTATGCAGTGATGAGAAAACGGCTGCTGCGGACAGCAGCAGCCACCTTCCATCCTCTCGAAAACTGATATCTTAGAAATCCACTTCCGTATCGTAGTAGCAGCACTTCAGAAGCTTTTCCATCTCCTCCTGCGTAGGAATACGCGGGTTGGAACCGGTGCAGGCATCTCCGATTGCGTTCTTAGCGATCTCGGGAAGTCTCTCAAGGAACACATTCTCCGGTACAAAACCGCTCTCGGTCGGATAGCTGTCTGCGCCGTAGTGCTGAATGCAATGCGGAATATTCAGGCTATCGTTCATGCTGCGGAGATACTGAATAAGGAGCGCAACCTTCTCTTTAACTGTTTTACCGCCGAGTCTCATGAAGTCTGCGATATAGGCATATCTGTTGGCAGCAGTTTCATCCTTGGCATTAAACGCAATGACCTTCGGGAGATACATAGCGTTTGCAGCGCCGTGGATGATGTGCGCACCGTAATCGGCAAAAGCCGCGCCGGTCTTATGCGCCATAGAATGCACGATGCCGAGCAGCGCATTGGAAAATGCCATACCGGCAAGACACTGCGCATTATGCATGGAATCCCGCTTCGCCATATCGCCGTTATAGGAATCCACCAGATCGTTCTGAATCATTTTGATCGCGTGCAACGCAAGCGGATCGGTATAATCGCAGTTTGCGGTGGAAACATACGCTTCAATCGCATGCGTCATCGCATCCATACCGGTATGCGCAACCAGCTTTTTCGGCATGGTTTCCGCAAGATCCGGATCCACAATCGCAACATCCGGTGTGATTTCAAAATCGGCGATCGGATACTTGATTCCCTTACCGTAATCGGTGATGATCGAGAAAGCAGTTACCTCGGTAGCTGTACCGGAGGTAGAGGAAATTGCACAGAAATGCGCTTTGCGGCGCAGGCTCGGAATCCCGAATACCTTGCACATATCTTCAAAAGTAAGCTCCGGATACTCATATTTGATCCACATCGCTTTCGCCGCGTCAATCGGAGAACCGCCGCCGATTGCAACAATCCAATCCGGCTGGAACTTGAGCATCGCGTCGGCACCCTTCATCACGGTCTCGACAGACGGATCCGGCTCAATCCCTTCAAACAACTCCACTTCCATGCCTGCCTCTTTGAGGTAGCCCACACATTTGTCAAGGAAGCCGAACTTCTTCATGCTACCGCCGCCGACACACACCATTGCGCGCTTGCCCTGAAATGTCTTGAGAGCTTCGATAGCACCCTTGCCATGATACAGATCTCTCGGTAATGTGAATCTTGCCATTTTACGTTCCTCCATTTATGTTTTGATTGATTTCGGGAACCAGCTGATCTCGTTCCCTTCTTGTCTGCTATTATAGCACCGAAAACAGAAAAAAGGAAATATAAAACTTTTATATCGATATGCACTTATCGATATAAGAATAACGGTTATCCCCTTCCTCACCGAACCTGTTAAAGGAAAAAACGCAGCCGGCAAACTTGAGGAAAAGAACCGGATATGAACGGCAAATGAAGTCCCTCTGAACACGGAAGAGGCATTTTTATACCGCATCCGACCGTAGAGATGAAAAAGCAAATTCCAAAACGATATACCGGTATTCTTTTATCGATATACCCGTATCAAATATTTTGCGCCAGCTTTTTCTGTAGGGTACGGTAAAAGCTGTCACTTCTGGTTCTGACAAGCTTCAAGTGCTTTTTCGCTCTTCGGATCGTGACGCTCGCACCGTCATGCAGAACATACTTTTCGCAGCCGTCAATGACAATCATCGGCAACGCGTCCGAGCCATCATCGTTCGGCGCGGGCAGTGAAATCTTTACGCCGACGGTATCCCTGCCTGAAACTACAATCGGACTGCCGCCGAGCATATGAGAGCAAACCGGCGTCACTACCAAATTGCCGGATTCCGGCATCAGAATCGGACCGCCCGCAGAAAGGTTGTAAGCCGTCGAACCGGTAGGCGTCGCTACAATGACGCCGTCTGCCGGAATCGTCTGGATATCGCTTCCGCTGACGGAAAGCTCCATTTTCAGCGCGCGCGACATTGCCGACCGGTGAATCACCGCCTCATTGAGCGCCGTAAAGCTTTCCCTCGATACGTCCGGACGATCCGCAATCACACCGGAAAGCATGATTCTTCGCTCCGTAATATATTCCTTTTCAAGAATCATCCGGAGCGCATCAAACGCTTCCGAAGGCTCACAGTCGGTCAAATATCCGACATGCCCGAAGTTGACCGCCCAGATCGGAATTTCGTATGCCAATAATGTCCGAATGCTGCGAAGAACCGTGCCGTCCCCTCCGATCACCGCCGCCATATCTGCTTCCCCGTCAAACAGCTCGGCAGCAGCCCCTTCTTTGCAAAGCAATTCCATGCACTCCGACATTGTGCAGACAGAATGCCCTCGCTCCGTTAAAAACGTCGAGATCTCAGCGGCAAACCTGACGGCGCCTACCCGCAGCAGATGCGGCATCAAAAGAAATCTCATGGTCGCACACCCTTTCTTTCGTCATCCGTACTCCCGGAACGCGACATCATTTTTGGATTCATACAGCTTATCAATGAATTGCCTATCCATCTTTGTAAACTGATACCCCTCCGGAAAAATCAGCACATCCTTGAATTCGGGCGCGCCGTCTGCACAGCGACGAAGGAGCAGCTCGTATCGTTCCAGCAGCCGCGCAGGAACAGGAGAAACCCACATATAGGACGTCGGCAATCTCATCAGCAATTCAAACTGACTCCCCCGTTCGTATACTCCGATACACCTGATCACCTTACCTGCCTTATCAGACGGGTGCCGAACATCTGTCACATACGGAATTGCTTCATCACGGTGTACAATCTCCACATACGGCTCCAGCCGCTCATACTCTATCGAGCCGCTTGCCGCCAACGGATGCTCGCGTGAAAACAGCAACAGATACCGGGATTCCCATATGGTATCATATGCAAGCTTTTTTTCCGAAAGATAATCCAAAAAATACGTCTCATGCTCCGGCCGGTAACGAATCACACCGAGATCGCATTGCCCGGAGGCTACAGCAGCGACCGTCTGCATGGAATTGGTTTCCTGTACATGAAGATCCATCCCGCGTTCCGGATCCAAACAGGCGGCGAACCTGGTGAACCCGTCGGCAAGATAACTCGCACGCGGTATGGATACCTTGAACGACTGCAAACGACTGTCATCACTTTGCGCAATCTTTTCCATCTTTTCCAGCTGTGAAACAATATTGCGCGCATAAATCAGGAATTCCCGTCCCTGCGTTGTCGGAATGACGCCTTTGGAGGTACGGCGGAACACGGGAAATCCAAGCGTATCCTCGATTTCACGGATCGCTTTGGAAAGATTCGGCTGTGCCATAAAAAGATTCTCTGCCGCCTGTGAAATCGATCTTGTCTGTTCGACCTCAATCGCATAACGGAAAAAAAGTGTATTCATGCCTGCCCCTCCCCGCACAACGTATCCTTCAGGCGGCTTACCAGCACAGCAAGCGAGCCCGCCATGTTTTCATTCTGTACCAGAACCTGCTCCGGCACCGAGAGGTGCGCCTGTGCAAAATTCCAGATTGCCAAAACACCCCCGGCAACCAGCTGATCGCACACCGTCTGTGCCTGAGAGGACGGCACCGCGATGATGCCGATATGCACCTGCGCGCGCCTGCAGAAATTACTGATCCGTTCGGCGCTCAACACCTGCACATTCGAAACCGCTATCCCGCATTTTTCGGGATCCGAGTCAAAGGCGGCGACGATTTTCAGACCGTAATCGGAAAATCCGGGATATCCCAATAGGGATCGGCCAAGCGAACCGGCTCCCACCAGAACTGCTTCATTCGTGTTGCGAAAGCCCAGACAGATCTCCATGCTGTCGATCAGCTCCGAAACCGAAAAGCCGGATTTCGGACGGCCGGCGGTACGGCTGACAGCGGAAAAATCCTTGCGCACCTGAATTTCACTGTATCCGAAATGCTGCGCCGCCCGCGCAGCGGACACCGTTTCAACGCCCTGTCCTCGCAGCACCTTCAGATAATGCAGATAAGAGGGCATTCTTTTCAGCGCCTGTAAAGAAATGGCAGGGATCGAGCTACCGCTTTCCATGAAGATCACCCACCTTTCTCAAGCACCTTTATCTGAAACAGTATACCATTCCCCGCGCCGGCTGTCAAGAAAACTTCCTCATTTTCCCGCCAGAAAAAACAAGCGTTTGAAACGGAGCAGGATCTCTCCGTTCCGCTGCACCGGATAGAACGAAACCAGCCTTTCCCGGATTTCGCTCTGCAGCTCCTCCTGCCTTTCCGCATCGAGAGCCGACAGATACGGCCGCAAACGCGTCCCCTTTACCCATTCCAACATGGCGTCATAGGATTCCATCCTGTGAATATACTCAGTTTCCCAAAGAGAGACATTGTCCGTCAGAGCCGTGAGCAGATCAAAATAAGCTTCCGCCGGAAGAGAACCGTTCTGCTCCCGTTTCGTCTGCAACAACCCCCACTTAGGAGCAGCCGTTACCTCAGCGATCGTCCGATGAAGGGGCGAATTCTCGTTCTTCGGAATCTGCACAGCGAGATAGCCGCCCCGTTTCACCAGAGAAAAAAGAGATGGCAGCAGACGTTCATGCTCCGGAATCCATTGCAGACAGGCATTGGAGAACACAAGGTCGAACGGTTTCGGAAAAACGTCAGACACCCTATTGGCATCGCAAAGGACAAAGGTAAGTGCCGGATAGGAAGCCCTCGCTCGCTCAATCATCGGTGCCGAACTGTCAATCCCGACAATATGTGCAGTCTGCCACCGAAGCCAAAGCGCCTCCGTACTGTTACCGGGACCGCAGCCAATATCGATAATCTCCTTCGGTTCGGCAAGCGGAATACGGCAGATCAGATCCGTTGCCGGCTGTGTCCTCTCCGATTGAAATTTCAAATATTGCGATGCATTCCATTCTGACATTCCGTAAAATCCTTTCTCCCGATGAAATCCGCTTCATTCTCCGCTCGGAATGCCGGGCGTGGGCGCGGCCTTTTTCTTCCGGAACACCTGATGCAGGTACTCAAAAATCGCACCCGGAAGCTGATTGTTCACGCCGTTGACAAATTGCGCATGGTCAATAATTCCGCTCTCACGCACGGTATTCATCACCCAGTGCCAAGTATTTTTGTATGACATTTCACACTGTGCACGGGTCAACAGGTCGATGACACGTTCGGCATAATCACAGTCATCATGCAGCAACGCACCGTCCCGGTTTATCGTCACAGAAACTCCCGTATCCGTCCGCACGCCGCAGATGTGAACGGTATAACTGTTGCTGCTTCTGTCATAAACGGCAGGCAGGGGACCTTCCGCCGTGCAAAACGTACAGCCTTCTGCGAAGCCCTTGAAGAACATCGTATAATTCCGCCCTGCGGGAATCAGAGAAAGCTCTCCCTCAGTCGGGTAAACGGTAAAGACTGCCTGTTGTTCCGACCAGCTTAGCCGTAAAGCGGTCTTGCAATACTCCTCATTTTGATAAGCAAGGGTTTCCCCGTCGTCCTCGTACAAAACAAACAGGTTGGAAGCGCCTGCAGCGATCACAATCTCCAACTCCTGACAGCCGCCGAGACGATTGTCCTGCGGCACATGCGCCTGCATCGGAATGATAGCGCCCGCTTTGCAGAACAGCGGCATCTGCTCTAACGGTCGGTAAACCTCAAGCGTCTCGCCGCCCATATATACATAGCCGGTGAAAAAGTCGATCCACCGCCCCTCCGGCAGCCACACAGAAGCACTGCCGCGATCGGAAACGGCATCCGCTTTGCTAGTGATCGGGGAGACGATCAGCTCGCTGCCAAACCAGTATTCGTTTGCCACCTCATAGGCGCCCGGCTCCTCCGGATGTGTATGATACATCGGTCTCATCAGAGGAAGCAGTTCTTCATAATTGCGGTAGCACATGGTATAGAGATACGGAAACAAGCGGTGACGCAGACGCATGAAATCCGTGATCACCCACTCCGCACGCTTATTGAAATTCCATGGCTCACGTCCGGTGAACGGCGAATCGGCACTGTGTGTGCGGAATATCGGAGAAAATACGCCAAACTGAATCCAGCGGGTATTCAACTCGTCATCGCGGCAGCCCGCCATATGACCGCCGAGATCATGGCTCCAAAACCCATAGCCGACGTTAGACGCGGTAACAGTAAAATACGGCTGAAATGCCAATGTCTCCCAACTGATGATACTGTCGCCCGAAAAACCGATCGGATACCGCTGGCTGCCAAGACCGGCAAAGCGGGAAAAAATCAGACCGCGCCTGCCCTCCCGTTTTGCAGCAAGAAAATGCATGTGATTGAGCATCCAGAGCGGCGACAGGCATTCCAGCTCCTGCACGGTAGGATCGAACGGATGTATCCACGAATAATCGTTCCCCTGCTGCCAATCCATCCACCAAAAATCCACTCCCTCCCGCTCCTTCGGGAAATGCAGAACCTCAAAATAGGCGCTCCAGAATTCCTGACTCAAGCAGTTGAATGGAACCGGCTTTCCCGAAGCCGGCTCTACGCCCATGCGGACAGCCATTTCGGGATACTGCTCCTCCCAGCGGCGAACACCGGCGGCAGGATGCAGATTCAGAGCGGTCCGGAGGTGCCGCTGATGAAGCCCGTCAAGGAAGCGCTTCGGCGACGGAAAATATGTTCGGTTCCATGTATACCCCGTCCAGCCGTCCGCTACATACTCTCGACCGTCTCCATCGGTCAGATGCCAATCCATATCAACGATGCCGACGCTCAGCGGAATATCCTTTTCACGGAAAGCGTCCATCAGACGCAGATAAGAATCCTCAGTATATTTGTAATAGCGACTCCACCAGTTGCCCAGCGCATATGCCGGAAGCAGCTCCGTTCTACCGGTCAGCCGGTAAAAATCCTGCACGCACGCGGTATAGTCATGCCCGTATCCGAAAAAGTACAGGTCCTCCGTCCCCTCTTCCCGCGGCGCGAACCATCCGTCCGGCAGCAGCAACGCGGTACGGCTATCCTCCACAGTAGCAAATCCGTCCACTGCACAGATGCCGTCCGCGAGAGGACAGGCCCCGTTGATCTGATCCAGCGTTTCGACCGTCCCGCCGAGATTGTGCAGCGGTTTGTCACCGTAATGCCATTCGGTATACGGTCTGCAAAGCAGACGGATGCACAGATTCTCCGCAGAGAACGGTTCTCCGATCCGGTATGAAAGCTGAAGATGCTCGGTCTGCAAAAACAGCATGCCGTCCTGCTCCTTGACAGTATAGGAAGGATGGGCAAAGCTGCGGTCAATAACCACCAGCGTCGCATCGTCAGTAAAGTTTCCCCGCTCCAAACGGAGCAAACGCGAAGTCAGCACCGTAAAGCGCACATCGCCGCAAATCACCGTCTGGCGCCCGTCCGCCGCTGCATGGGTTTTCATTTGTAAGTAAGAAGGCAGCATCGTATTTCCGTTCCTTTCCCTTCATTCATGATTCCGGTTTCTTAAACGCTTTATAATCGGTTTTCCCTACCTGTGTTTTGGGAAACGTATCCAGAAAAAGAATCTGCTGCGGCAGACAGTATTTCAGCAGTTTGCGTTCCATCTGTTCATAAACCGTTCGCCGGATTTCTTCCTCGGTATGGTCGGAATGTTTATTTCTAACCAAAAACAGCACCGTATGCGGCTTCGGAATTTCAAACAGAACAAGCGCCGCATCAAAAACATCCTCCTGTAGGTCGGTTGCGACACGCTCCACCTCAGACGGATAAATATTCATGCCCGCGATCTTAAAAACCCGCTTCTTTCTTCCTTTCAGGAACAGAAAGCCGTCCTCGTCCAAATAACCGAGATCGCCGGTTCGCACCCACTGACGTCCGTCCAACAGACGTAGCGCCCGTTCGGTCGCCGCCGGATCACGGTAATAACCGTTCATCAGCGTATCTCCGGAAACATACACCTCCCCGACCGTTCCGGCAGGAAGAGGCTGTTCCGCCTCGTCGCGGATACTCAGCTCAATCCCTCGCAAGGGTTTGCCAACCGAGTACGGTCGGTTATCCTGCGTGGTATTGACATTGCAAACCGTGACCGTCTCTGTCAATCCATACCCCTCGAGCATGAGGCAGGAGGAGCCCTTTTCCTGCATCAGACGGTTGAATGATGCAATCAGACTGGGCGGCACATGATCACCGCCGATGAATGCACACTCCAGATGTTGAAGCCGACAGGCAGCAAAGGCGGGATCCTTCATCAGCTTCTGATACAGAAGCGGTACGCCGATGATGAAATTCACCTTTCCCTCATCAATCCAGCGAATTGTCTGTCTCACGTCAAAACGAGTCATCAGCGAGCAGGTCGCGCCCCAGTACAGCGGCGTGTGGATTCCCATGCCCAGTCCGAAGCCGTGGAAGGCGGGGAGCACCGCCAGCATCGCTTTTCCGTCAACGCCGTTCGGCAGAATCCCATCGGTTTTTGCGGCAAGGTGGTTCAGCGCGTCATCGGATAGCTCGATAATCTTCGGCACATCGGTGGTGCCGCCGGAATGCAGCAGCATGCAGGGGGCCGCTGTATCCCGTTTAACTGCATCCCGGCATTCCGCCGCTTTTCGAAAGCGTTCGAGGTCAAAAATCCGGTCGCTTCCAAGTCCTCCGCCATACCGGAGGCGGCAAAACAGCCGTAACGGAAGAGAGCAGTCATGCATCGGATTGGCGAGAGCGAAAGAAAGTCCGCTTTCTGCGATTTCCCCTTCCTGTCCCTGACAGCGGTTGGAAAGCAAAATCACCAATTTGCTGCCGGTCTCCTTTGCGGTTCGTATCAATTCCGGGACCGGCGCAAGCGGATGCACGATATTCTGTACGGCGCCGACTGCATTTAACGCATACAGCGCATAAACGGAAACCGGAATGTTAGGAAGGGATACGGTCACTACATCTCCCTGCCGAATTCCCAACGAACGGAAATATCCGATCATTTTCCGCACGTTTCTCAACAAGGCAGGGTAAGAAATCGACCTCCTGCCGTAGTATACGGCAACGGCAGCACTGTGTTCCTGACGCAGCAGGCGCTCATACAAACTTTCCGCCATATTGCACTTCCTCTTTTCTTCAGATCATAAAGGAATATTCCAAGCATACCAGTACCAGTGCCGCAAGCAGCGGCAAAAGAAGCTGATGTATGAAATAAACCCACAAACTGTGTCTGCCCATAAACGTGATCGGATTGTTTCGATACGGTTTTCCGAAAAGGGACTTCCGCTCTCGATACAGCCATTTTCCCAAAAATACACCGACGAAAATCTGCCCGCAGGTCGTAGGGAAATCAAAGCTGTCCGAACCGCACTGCGCAAAACCAAGAATCGTCTTTCCGAGCAGCGGAAAGAACGGCTCGGTTCCGTATCCGATCAAATGCGCATCCACACGAACAGATATCACGATGCCGATTCCCCAAAGGATAACGCCGACCGCCAGATAAACGTACCGGTTCCAGTGGAGCCGTTCCGTCAGACCGACGCACAGCAAAGAAAGCGCAATGCAGTGCAGTACGCCGAATACAATGGTCAGGTTCCTGTAGTCCGCAATCTTTCCGATGATAAACGTGAAAAGCGTCAGAAGCATGGCAACCGCCATCAGCTTACCGCCGCGCTTAAGGTTACTTCTGGAAAAGGAGCTGCAAACACCGGTCAGAGAAAAAAAGATGAACAATACGACAGTCCTTATCGCCGTCCGAACATCCCAATCCCAGTATTTCATCGCAAAATCCGCTATATTCTCCGGATAAGTACGAAAAAAAGTCGGCAGAAGTCCCCAAAGATCGAACATAAAATGATCCAGAATCATCAACAAAACTGCTACCCCGCGCAAAAGATCCAGTTCAATTACGCGCTTTGACAGCTTATCCGCTTTCGTTTCGATCTCCATTCCGCATATCCTCCGTCTATATCCTGCGACTGATTGTAACACACTTTTCCTGTCCTGTCAATCAAACGCACGCAAAAAAAGAGGAAGTGCCGCAAAACACAGTTTGCGGCAGCTCCCTCCCGACATATGACTATGAAAACGGTTCCGGATCTCCCTTCATTCCTTCCGCCTCTGCCGCTCCACTGCATATACGATCAGCGGAAGCAACAGCCACTGGAGCGCAAGCCCCGGCAAAGCGTCGGTCACACTCCCCCATACAGAGGCAGCCGGTAAGGTGCCGAGCAAAAGCACAGCGAGCAAGCGAACCAGCTTGGCACCCACCTGCACGGCAAGCACCTTACAGAATACCGGCAGTTTCACGCTGCGCAGCAGTCCGGAAAACAGCCCGGAGGCTATCAGCTCCACCGTAATGACCGGCAAAACTGCGGCAGCGGGCATACCGGAAAGCACAAAACTGCAAAGCGGCGCCAGCAGACCGGCAATCGCACCGGCAAACGGACCGGCAAGCATGCCGACCAGCAAAATCGGAAAGTACATTGGCAACAGCATGGTCCCGATCTCGCTTCCGGCGACCGCGTGAGCAATCTGCGGAAGAACCAACGCCGCAGCCAGCGCGCTCAGTGTCGCAAGCGCCTGTGCACGCACGGAAAGGCGTGGTTTTGCTTGTATCCATGTCATCATAAGAGAAATCCTTTCTGTCCAAAAACGGGGCTCCCCGGTTATTCCGAAGCGGTACGTCTGGCGCGTACCCCTTGCAGCAGTGCATCCAGCTCCGCATCATCCGCCTTCCAAAATTCCACCGGCGTTGGCCTGCCCTTCAGTCGAAGCTGTACGCGTTTATATTCCGCTAACGGATGGAGCGTTTCCGGTCTTTCGGACGTGATGTCCTC
Source organism: uncultured Ruminococcus sp. (assembly GCA_964549435.1). Taxonomy (GTDB): domain Bacteria; phylum Bacillota; class Clostridia; order Oscillospirales; family CAG-382; genus Coliplasma. The sequence continues at coordinate 16,559 of CAZJVB010000011.1, read as the reverse complement.
GATTTCTGAAAACGGATACGCACCAAATATTTCCTCATGCAGTTCAGCAGTCAGACCGTGTACCTCGTAGCCGAGAAACAGCGTCTGCTTCCCGAACAGACAGGCGGTCATCGAATACTTGCCGCTCCTGCGGCGTCCGTCCTGCCCAACGCGGAAAGGCGTGTTCTGATCGTACAGAAAGCTCCGCGAATAGGCGACTTTCTCCTCATCAACCACGATCGGCGCTTTCCCGCGGCCGTTGTTTTTGTTGAGTTGTCCGGACACAAATTCCGTGAACCGGGCATGAAACGCAAGCTCCAGAGATTTGCAAAGACTGTCATATTCACTGTCCTTTACGGAATAGCTGCTGAAAAAGAAGCCGCAGATAACGGCGATAAACGCCAGTGTGCCGCCAAGTAAATAGAGCCACCAGCCAAGCCGAAGAAATACAACCGCCACGCAAACTGCCGCCGTCACCCAACAGACCGTTGCCAGCCTCCCCAAAAGTGCCGCCGTAAAATACCGGGTGTTCCGCTTATAGTTCATACAGATTCTCCCCTCTCAAAAAAAATAATTTTGAAAACTCTAATGCCTCCTGATTTGTTCAATGTACATAATTACTATAGCACAGTTTTCCACCGCTGTCAAGTAGAATCATTGTTTTTCTTACTTAACTGGCAGTTGCGCTCACCGAAGTCTCTTTCGCTTCATTTATTCCTGTTTTTCCATCCATAACTTCACCCGTTCGATACAGGCGCGAAAGCGTTCCTCTTGACGAACACTGTCAAACCACTCCCAACCGTGCAGCGCAGTCATGCCATAATACATCTCCTCAATATGGAACGTAAACAGCCAGTCGTAGGAAACCGGTTCTCTGGTGCCGTCCGGCAGCTCGATCAATTCTTCTCCTTTTACTAACCGGACGCCTCCAAAAATCAAAGGATCGCCGACGGCAAGCAGCTCGCCATTGGGATAGCGCAGCCATTTTTCAGCCAAGGAAAAAGCGGTTTCAAGGAATCGGTATCCCTCCTCTTTTTCCCCGACGCCGAAGAGCGCACAGCCCGTCCGGAATGCAGTTATCGCGGCAAAGCCCATCCATGCCGGAGGAATTTCACCGTCAGGGGAGAAGTGTTCGAGGAGCTGCAGACGGCATTTGTTCCACGCAACTGCTTTTTTAGGGAATCCCCAATAACGAGTAGGACGTCCGAGGAAATGCTCCAAAAGATGAAAGGTATTCACATCGTGACGCAAACAGCTTTCCTCATGCCTTCCCTCATTCTCAAGGCGTTCCTCCCATTGCTCTCCCTCGATCAATCTGTACTGCGTAATCGCTTCCAGCCGTTTTCGGATACCGGTGCGATCTGTAAACAACACCGGATGTCCGTAACTGTCTATAACACAGCTATATTCCACGCTGCCGACAAAGCCGTCCGTCATGCCGATTGCATCATAACGTCGTACCATACCGTCAGTAAAGGGCATAAATCCCTCCCCCGTGCCTTCGTAAGAGGTCAGTTCGTAAACTGCTTTTTTTGTGCCGCCGCAAAGCAGACTGACCGTCCTCACGATGCCGACGCCATCGGCAAAATAATATTCCTTCTCGCCTCCCCGATAACACCAGCCGTCGGTCATCCCGCTGACAGAAAGTGAAACCTTCAGGCAGTTTTTAAATGTCCCCGCCTTTGTCGTGATGCTTTCTGCCGTTTCACAGCGGACCTGTGTCCGGATCGGTCTGTTCCCCCACAGGATATACTCAACCAAAGGCGAGGCGCCCGCCTTCCACTCCTCCGACCAGATACAGCCCGTCGCGTCCTGCAAAATACCGAGGATATCATTATGCAGTAAGGGTTCTCCGGCTATTCCCAGAGAGTCGCAATCTTTCCACTCGAATGAAAAGCGATATTCACGATCAAGAAGCAGTCTGCCGTCACGGTTACTGATCAAACTATATTCGAAAAAATTCCAATGTCCCGTTGCGGTATATCCCTGACAAAAGGTAGGATTGGTCTCCATGATCCGCCGTGCTACGGAGCACGCCGCCTTAGTATATGCTTTTTGCAACGGCGTTGCGGCGAGCTCCTCCGCGCGCCTGATCGGATACGAAACGTCACAGATCCGCGAACCTGTGTCCGTTTCCTGACAGTATTCAGATCGAATCTGTTGTATCATATCCGACCAAGAGGTTTCGTCATACCGAAAACGCATCGCCTCCCCATACATCGAAAGGAACACCGTCTGTTCATCCGCGTAGCACATGACAAATCTGGCCTCCTGATGCATGACCGTCTCATCATATCCGGCCGTGTACACCCATGTATTGCCCGTTGCGCAGGGAAGCGGACCTTTTCCGCCGACTATATGAAAGCGCTTCAAAAGACGCACTTCGGTGTTTCCCCCGCAGAGCTGCTCCTGCCTGACAATCCCGACGCCTTCTTTGTACCATGTTCTGTAGACAACGCATCTATAGCATGTCACCCAAAGCCGGCAGTTGTCAAACTCGCCGCACGGCGCCGTCACCGTTTCCGCATCGCCGGCAAAGGTCAGTGTCGTACCGTCCGAGCCGATATGCGTCTCACCCAACGACATACCGTCAACCATGAAAAAGCCGTCGCAATAGGATGCATTGCGAAAAACCTCGTCTGCATCCATATTAGCAGAGCGTTGTCTTCCCCGGCTATACCAGTGTTGCCTCCAATGCCGGATGGCACCGTCGATCCAACGGTATTCCTCCCCGTAGGCACGCAACTGATATTTGCGGGAATCCAGATCCCGATACTCTCCATAAATCCGTTCTTCCATGCGGATTGCAGCAAGCGCCTGCGCATAATTTATGTCCGACGGCTCCAAAAGCGACAACACCTTTTTATAAGCTGCAAACCCCTCGTCCTGCTGCCCATTTTCAAAATACGCATACCCTAGCCAAAACCATTCACGAGCAAGCGTCCGTACAAAGCCCGCCTGCTCCAGCCATGGGATCTGCTTGTCACGGATCCACTCGATCTTATGCTGCCCGTAAAGCTTTTCATCCTCCTTGCCGACGATAACCTCCATCACCTCATCGTTATGCCCAAGTTCGGCTGCTTCCTTCATACGTGCGAAGACCGCATCATTTTTTTCACCCGGCAGCCACCACCAGCCGCACATCAGCATATCCGCCAGTGCATGATACTTTTCTTTCGATTCGGGCAGCTCCTCTACTTCACGGAGTACCCCCGCATATACAGACGAAAAGCCATCCTTACTGTTTTTCACCTGCCATTGCTTCAGCTCCTCCACCTTTTTCATAACACGCTGTACCAACGTATCGTTCCATTTTTCATTCATTGCACAAAGCTCCCTTCTAATTCGTTTTCTGCCGTCATGAAGCTGCCATTTGACCGTCCCGGCAGAAACACGCATGCGATCCGCGATTTCTACAATGGAAAGATTCTCAAAATAATGCAGATAAATCACCTGCCTGACCTTCACCGGCAGCCCGCTAATGCTTTTACGCAGTTCCTTCTTTTCCTCAGAAGAAGCATAGTATGCCGCCGGGTCGCCGTCGATGTCATTCCATGCAGGCAAGCCATCCGCCGCTTCAAGAGGAAGAAAGCTGCGGAAGCGTACGACCATATTCTTCGCGCAGTTTTTGGCAATACGGCAAACCCAGACGCCGTATTTTTCAGGCTCACGAAGGGTGTCCAGCTTCATCCACGCAGCCACAAAGGCATCCTGCGCCGCGTCTTCCGCCATAAAACGCTGCCGCGTCACGGAAAGCGCTGCGGAGAGTACCCTGCCTTCGTACCTCGCAACCAATACTTCGTAGGCGCTTGGTTCTCCGGCAAGAGTCAACATGACCAGTGTTTCATCATTTTGATCCTGATATCGCATAGCAGTTTCCTTTCACCTTTTCGAACATGTTCATCCTATAGACGCTTTTCAGGCAAAAAAGGTTGGGTAAAAAATGGAAAAACTTGAAATATAGTATCCACTATATTTAAAGAGGGGAAGAAGCCCGCCCGAAAAACCGACAGGGCTGCCGCAAATTTGCAGCAGCCCTCATCTGAAGTTCTGTCAAATTCAGTCTTCCGAAGCAACAATGCCGAGCAGCAGAGGAAGCGGTTCTACTGCCTGATCGGAAAAGGAAACGGACGAAAGAAACTGCTCCTCCGCAGGAGCAAACAAGGAGTCCTGCGAGGCATAGAGCCATGCGATCGTCTGTCCGCACTCCACGAACTCTCCCGTTTTGGCAAGCAGCTCCATCCCGGCGGACAGATCGATGCGGTCCTCCTTCCGGACGCGCCCCGCACCCAGCAGGCAGGCGGTTTTTCCGACGCCTTCCGTATCCATCCGGGCAAGGTATCCGCTCTGCGGTGCCTTCACCGCATACCGGTACGGAGCCGACGGCAGAAGAGACGGCAAATCCAGCACGCGCACATCCCCACCCTGCGCTTGGATCCATTCCTTTGCTTTGGCAAACGCCAATCCGCTTTCCAATGCGTATTCTGCCTGCTCTGCCGCGACTTCCACCGGAATTCCTTTGCAAAGAGACAGCATGTGCGAAGCCAGCGAGATACAGATCTCATACAGATCCCCTTTCTGTTCCCCCCGCAGCACGCGGAACGCTTCCTTCACCTCCAGCGCATTTCCGACGGCAGATCCGAGCGGCAGATCCATATTGGTGATCAATGCGCACACCCGGCGCCCGCAGGCATTTCCGACCGCAACCATCTTTTCCGCCAACCGCATCGCTTCCGGAACGGTTTTCATGAAAGCGCCGCTGCCTGCCTTGACGTCCAGCACGATAGAATGTGCTCCACACGCCAGCTTTTTGCTCATGATGGACGAAGCGATCAACGGGATACAGTCCACCGTCGCCGTCACATCCCGCAGCGCATACAGTTTTTTATCCGCCGGCGCCAAAAGACCGCTCTGACCGACAACGCATACGCCGGTCTTTTCCGCTATCGAAAGAAACTCCTCCGGAGACAACGCCGTACGGTACCCTGCAATGGATTCCAGCTTATCGACGGTCCCTCCCGTGTGACCTAATCCTCTGCCAGACATCTTTGCCACGGTTCCGCCCATCGAAGCAACGAGAGGCGCTACGATCAGCGTCGTTTTATCACCCACACCGCCAGTGCTATGCTTATCGACTGAAAGAGCACCGAAATGAGAAAGATCCACCGTTTCTCCCGAACGCATCATCGCATCGGTCAGAACTGCGGTTTCCCGATCGTCCATCCCGCAAATGCAAATTGCCATACAGAGTGCCGCCGCCTGCTCATCGGGAATCTCTCCATTCGTATATCCCGAAACGAAAAAGCGGATTTCCTCATCCGAAAGTGCGTTTCCCGACCGTTTTTTATAAAGGATATCATACATTCTGCGCATCAAAAATCCCCCCTTCCTTTTCAGAGATCATGACAGGTAAAGGCAAGCGGCAGCAGTTCTCCGAACGTGACGGCGCGATGCTTTTCACCGTCTGAAAGCAGGATCCGAAAGTCCCTATCGCAAAACTCTGCCATCACCTGCCTACAGACTCCGCAGGGTGGGGAAAAGCCGTCCGGATCCTGCGTTTTGCCGCCAACCACAGCGATCGCCTCGAACTCACGTTTCCCCTCACCGACCGCCTTAAAAAATGCGGTTCGCTCCGCACAGACGGTTGGCGTGAAGGAGGCATTTTCGATATTGCAGCCGGTAAAAACCGTTCCGTCACGGCATAGCAACGCCGCCCCTACGGTATAGCCGGAATACGGCGCATACGCCTGCTTCCTCACCTTCCCGGCAAGTGCCAGAAGTTCCCCGTCCGTCATTTTCATGCCAGCACCTCACGCAAAAAGCTCCTGCCAACTGTTTCGTACCGCACTCCAAGTACGTCGGCGATCGTCGCAGCGATGTCCGAAAAGCTTTGCCGCGTACCGAGATTCACCGGCTGGATCTGCTTGCCGAACAGCAGCATCGGCGTGTATTCCCGCGTGTGATCCGTGCTCACATCCCCGGGATCGCAGCCATGATCCGCCGTAAGCAGCAGCAGGTCGTCCTCCTGTAATCCCGCAACGGCAGTCGGAAGCCAGCGGTCGAATGCGGTCAGCGCCTTCGCGTATCCCTCCACGTCGTTGCGGTGCCCATAGAGCATATCGAAGTCCACCAAATTGACAAAGCAAAGCCCGTCGAATTCCCGTCCGAGCAGCCCGGAGATGATTTCCATGCCCTCCTCATTTTCGTGGGACGGGATTTGCTCCGTGATCCCGCGTCCGGCAAACACATCGGTAATCTTGCCGACAGCAATCACGTCCTTTCCTGCTGCCTTCAGCGCGTCCAGCAGCGTTTCTCCCGGAGGCTCCAGTGAAAAATCGCGGCGGTTGGCAGTGCGGACGTACTGCCCGCTCTCTCCGATAAAGGGCCGCGCAATCACCCTTCCGACACCGTGCTCTCCGGTCAGAAGCTCTCTGGCAACGCGGCAATACCCGTATAATGTTTCGGGCGGCACAAGCTCCTCATGCGCTGCAATCTGAAATACGCTGTCGGCGCTTGTATACACAATCAGGCTGCCGGTACGGACATGCTCGTCTCCATATGCCTGAATCACCTCCGTACCGGAATATGGGCGGTTACAGAGTACGCCCCGTCCGGTGCGCTCGGAAAATACAGCGAGCAGGGACGCCGGAAACCCATCCGGATATGTCGGAAGCGGCGTCGCGGAAACCAGACCTGCGATCTCCCAGTGTCCGATGGTCGTGTCTTTTCCGGCAGAACGCTCCCGCATCCTTGCATGTGCTGCGCACGGAGCATCGGTCCTGCCAAGAAATTGCAACCCGTCAATATTGCCGAGTCCCGCAGCAAGCAGATTGTCAATTTGCAGCAGGGGCGACCGGCTGACGCTTCGCAAGGTATGGGAACCCAAGTCCCCGAACGCTGCCGCGTCAGGCGCTTCCCCGGCGCCCAAACTGTCTAGAACAATCAAAAAAATACGTCTTGCCTTCATACTCCAGTCTCCATATTGACGGCAGTTTCCAACGCCAGACTCATCATATCCGTAAAGGTAGTCTGCCGGTCGGCAGCGGAAAGCGCCTCTCCGGTCAGCAGGTGGTCGGAAACCGTAAATATACCCAGCGCGCGTTTCCCCGCCCGCGCGGCATTCAAGTAGAGCGCGGCAGATTCCATTTCAACCGCCAGCACGCCCATCTTTCCCCAAAGGGAAACGGCGCGCTGCATCTCCGGCAAACCGTCCTCGTCCCCGTAAAACAGATCAGAGGAAAGAACATTTCCAACTACACAATTTGCAAGGCCCAATCCTTTTGCCGTATCCATGCAGACGGATAACAGATGATAATCCGCAATCGGAGCAAAAACGCCGGGCAAGTGAAACTGAGAGGCATAATTGGAATCGGTACAGGCACCCATGCCGACGATAAGATCCCGTAATTTCACCCGTCTGGAAAGACCGCCCGCAGAACCGACGCGAATAATCGTTTCCACGCCGAAGAAATGAAATAACTCATAGGAATAGATTCCGATCGACGGCATACCCATGCCGCTCGCCATCACGGAAACCGGAACACCCCGGTAGGTCCCTGTATACCCTTGTACGCCGCGCACATTATTGACCAGCACCGGCTCCTGCAAAAAGTTCTCCGCGATAAATTTAGAACGCAGCGGATCTCCCGGCATCAGCACGGTTTTTGCAAATTGCTCCGGCGCCGCATCGATATGAGGGGTTGGATAAACAGCCATATCCTTCAGACTCCTTTCTTACGCTCCGCATCGATCAGCTTGACGATGCGGCTGGTTCCAAGGCGGGAAGCCCCCAACCGGAGAAGTGCTTCCGCGTCCTCCAGCGAGGCAATACCTCCCGCCGCCTTGATTCTGACATGCGGGGCGATATGTGAGGCAAGCAAAGCGATATCCTCCCCCGTTGCCCCACCCTTGGAGAACCCGGTCGAGGTCTTGATAAACTCCGCACCGGAACGGGAAACAATGCCGCACATCCGGATTTTTTCCTCCTCCGTCAGCAAGCAGGTCTCAATGATCACCTTGAGAAGCTTTCCTCCACAGGCAGCTTTGACCGCACGGATCTCCTGTTCAACCTCATTGTCGCGCCCGTCCTTCAGCCAACCGATATTGATCACCATATCGATCTCGTCCGCCCCATTCCGCACTGCGTCCGACGCCGCAAAGCATTTCATCGCCGTCGTTTCACAGCCGGTCGGAAACCCAATGACCGTGCAGATTGCCAGCCGATCCCCGACATAGGATCTGGCTTCCCGCACGCGGGAGGCGGGAATGCAGACCGAGGCAACCCCGTATGTCATGCCCTCCTCACAAAGTGAGAAAATCTGCGCCTGCGTCGCATCCGGCGCAAGCAGCGTGTGGTCTACCCTGTTAAGAAGTTCTTTCCTATCCATGCCTATCCTCCGGTTTCGAGACAAGGTATTTAAACCTTTTCCCTCCAGCATTTTTATGCCCGTCCCTTTAATAAATTAAAATTTATTTATCTCAGCTTTTTATCAATGTAATCAAAATAAGGCTTTCTATTTACTTTTTCTGTATTATTTTTATACCATTCAAATGACTCTTTTAACCCTTCAAACATTGGTTTCGTATCCTGCATGAGTTTATCTTGCTCTGAAACATCAAGCTGATATTCATAATCAAAAAAACTAAAATAATTTCTTTGTTCGATATCTCCATACACATTTACAAATTCAGGTTGACTACCAATTACCTGATAACAGAGTTCGACCCATTCACGAATAGATACCGCATCTTTGTTTCCTACATTAAAAATATGCCTAGAAGGTTTTTGTTCCAAAATAATACTAATAAATATGCACAAATCATGAACATGAAAAAATTGTAATTTCATATTCCCCTCTTTAGGTAGATAAAATTTTCTGCCCGCTAATGCACAATCAAATACAAATGCTTCTCTGTATATATTGTTCATTTGACCATATAGATATGGCGGTCTGAGAATATATGCATCAGGGTTTGTTTTAAGTAACTTTATTTCTGCGTCCATTTTAGCAGTTCCGTATTTACCCCAAAATTTATTAACAGCCATTGGCGCCTCTTCTTTAAAAGGCTGTGCTGTATTCTCCGGATATACCGCACTTGAACTGATGAAAATATAATCTTCATAACCTCCTATAGCATTTAGCAACTTGCCAACATCATCGGAAGTATATGCAGTATCAATAACAACATCAAAATAATAATCACAAAGAACATCACCTATTTCATGCCTATCTGCTTGGATAAGTTTTACCCCTTTAGATTGTTCCTTGCTATTTCTGTTAAGTACATATACATCATAATTCTTCTCAACAAAATATTCTGCAATAAACCTGCTTACAAATACTGTCCCACCAGTTACAAGTACCTTTTTCATGGTTTCCTCTACAACTTCCAGTTTATCGATTTATATGCATATATTATAGGATCCATATGTGAATTATTCTACTGTAATTCTGCTCTATAAGAGGTAGCGTGCCGGTCACCCTCATCGACGGTCGAGATAAACTGGCTTTGCCCGTCATTGTCAAATGCTTTCGTCCTCACATCGAATGGTAATCCTTATATCTTCCCATATCGTTTTATATCACCGTAGGTAATTCGGTCGCCATTGAGGCGCCAAAGCGGCAAAAATCATTGTAGTTTTGAGTATCTTTATCTGCAAAAAGTCAGTATTTGCAATGCTTCTCAAAGCTTCACACCTTTTAATACCAAAAACGCAACCATTGTTTTTTATTGTACCACATCCAAAGAAACGTTACAAGGGAATTCTGTAAAAAATAAAAAAAGCTGTGCACCTATATTCATGCACAGCTTTTTGCCGTCAAATGGTTTCCAAAGACTTTGACAGAAACGCACGCGTTTTTTCGCTCTTCGGATTGCCGAACACCTCATCCGGTGTCCCCATCTCCTCAATTACACCCTCCGCCATATAGATCACCCGATCAGCAACACTGCGGGCAAAATTCATCTCATGTGTAACCACGATCATCGTACTGTCCGCGCTCTTCAAACCGCGGATAACGCGCAGCACCTCTCCGGTCAGTTCCGGATCCAGCGCGCTTGTTGGCTCATCAAAGCAAAGAATATCCGGTTCCATCGCTAACGCCCGTGCGATCGCAACGCGCTGCTGCTGCCCGCCGGACAGCTCGCAGGGGTAAGCATTCAACTTTTCCGAAAGGCCGACGCGCTCAATCAGACGCTTCGCATTCGCTTCGATCTCATCAAACCCACCGCGCTTATGAAGCAGCGGCGCTAACATAACGTTTTTAAGCACACTGTACTGCGGAAACAGGTTGAAATTCTGAAATACCAACCCAAAGTGCAGCCGCCGCTGACGGATCTCACGGTCAGACAGCGCGTTTCGATCGGAGAAATCCGCAAGGCACGTCCCATTGACCGAAATCCGTCCCTGTTCCGGCGTTTCCAACAGGTTCAGGCAGCGAAGCAGCGTCGTCTTGCCGCTGCCGGAGGACCCGATCATCGCCAGCACCTCTCCCTGTTCCAGAGAAAAGGAAATGCCGCGCAGAACTTTGGTCTTTCCGAAGGTTTTTGTAAGTTCCTCCACCTGCAATGCCGTCATGAATCACCGCCCCTTTCCGAAGTTATACCTTATAATATTGCAGCCGCTTTTCCACCCTGCCGAACAACAACGTCAACAACCCGTTGAACACAAGATAGTAAATGCCTGTAAAGAACAGCGGCCAAATCAATCCGGCGCTCTTGATGAAAGCTTCCCCCGCCCAGATCAACTCATAAACGGCGACGACACGCGCCAGTGAAGTATCCTTGACCAACGTAATAATTTCATTGCTCATCGGCGGCACAATGCGTTTGACAACCTGCATCAGCACAATCCGGAAAAAGATCTGCGTTCTGGTCAGCCCCAGCACCTGTCCCGCCTCGTACTGCCCGCGAGGGATGGAAGCAATACCGCCGCGGTAGATCTCGGAAAAATAGCATGCATAATTGAGTATAAACGCAACTACCACCGAAATCATGCGCCCGCTGCTGCCGACGCCCCAGATATTGTTGTGAAAGAGCAGCCCCGGCCCGTAATAGATCACGATCAGCTGCAGCATCAGCGGCGTGCCGCGTACCACCCAAACCAGAAACCTGACTGCATAACGCAACGGTCGGAACCTGCACATAGAGCCGAAACAGATTACCAACCCCACCGGAAGCGCCCCCAGCAGAGTCAGGGCAAACAGCTGCAGAGTTTTGAGAAAGCCCTCGCAAAGGGAATACAGGACTGTTTGAAACATCTAATGACTCCTCACTCTTTTCTGATATGTGCAGATTCTATCGGCTCTTTATTGCGGCAGCAGGGATTCCTGCACACCGTATTTTTCGGCAAGCGCCTGCATACTGCCGTCTGCATACGCTTTCTTGAAGAACTCATTGAGCTTCTCGGCAAGATCCGAACCCTTTCGGAAGCCTACGCCGTATTCCTCGGAATTCAGGGGAACGGTATAGGTCAGTTGATCGTAATCGGTTCCCTCTCCGATCATCGCACCCGCCATCAAAAGATCGATGATGCAGGCATCCGAGGTTCCCGCCTTCACCTCCATCAGCGCTGCGGCCTGCGTTTCCACGGAGGTATATGAATAGCCAAACTCCTTTGTCATTTTCTCTCCGGCGGAACTTGCCTCCACCGCAAAGTGCAGCGCGGAAATGCTGTCCTGCGTCTGATACTGCTCAGCTTTCTCCTTCGGAACCACAACGACCTGCGCATTCTTGCAATACGGGTTAGAGGTCTCCATCGCCGCCTTTACACCGTCGTCCAGCGTCATCCCGTTCCAGACACAATCGATCGTCTTGCCGTCTAATTCAAACGTCTTGTGATCCCAATCGATCACTATGAATTCCGCTTCCACACCGATTTCCGCTGCAAAAGCCTGCGCCATCTCTGCGTCAAAGCCGAGCCATTGCCCATCCTTCTGATAATCCATCGGTTCAAAAATCGTAACACCGACGATCAGTTTTCCCTTTTTCTGCACATAGGCAAGATCAGAGGTCTCCTCCTTGCTGCACCCTGTCATGCAAAGGAACAGCAGCATGGTTGCAGCCAGAAAACCGGCAAGCAGCGCCAACCCCTGCTTTTTGTTTCTTTTCTTCATGAAAAATGTCATGGTGAATTGTCTACTCTCCTTTTTCTGATTTGTCTCTTTATTATACTTTATCAAAGTAAAGTTGTAAAGCGTTTTTGAACATTTTTTCACAATTTGTCGGATCAAACAAATTCTCTTTTGATATAAGCCGGTTTATTTGGTCGATATTCGATAAAAAGTCGTTGACTTTCCGAGACAGACGTGCTATACTGCAAAAAAATCATCCTTAAGGGAGTATGTAAACCATGAGTCATATCCGCGTTACTGTCTGGAATGAATTCCGCCACGAAAAAAGCAATGACGTAGTTCGCGCCCTCTACCCGAACGGTATTCACGCCGAAATCGGCAAAGCACTTTCTGAATGCAGCGATCTCGAAATCACGCTTGCCGCGTTGGACGATCCGGAACAGGGACTTCCGGACGAAGTTCTGAACCATACCGATGTCCTTTTCTGGTGGGGACATATGGCGCATGGAGATGTCAGGGATGAACTGGTGGAAAAAATTCGCCAGCGCGTCTACAACGGGATGGGACTGGTTGTCCTTCACTCCGCTCATTATTCCAAGGTCTTTCGCGCTGTCGTCGGAACCACCGGCAACCTGCTTTGGGGAGACAACCTGCACGAGGTCGTGTGGAACATCAACCCGACGCATCCGATCGCAGCCGGGATCCCCTCTCACTTCCATATCGAAGCGGAAGAGGTCTATGCCGAGCCGTTCCAGATTCCGGATCCTGACCAGCAGGTCTTTCTTTCCTGGTATGAAACCGGTTATGTGTTCCGCTCCGGCTGCGTTTGGAAGCGCGGCGCCGGAAAGGTGTTCTATTTCCAGCCCGGACACGAAACCGTTCCGACCTATCATCATCCCTGTGTTCGCCGCATTCTGCAAAACGCGGCGCACTTCTGCGCACCGGCAGAAACCGGCTATGCCTATCTTCCTGCCGGCAACTCCCCGTATATCCGCGACTGCTTTGTCCCGGAGGGCGAGCTGGACGCGCTGAAAAAATAACAACCGGTAATAACGAAGCGCCGCAGCTGTCAGCCGCGGCGCTTCGTCACGTAATAATAGGTAAAAGGCTAAAATGCCTTAACCCCAATGGTAAGTGTGCCCGCAAAGGGCGTTTCGGGAATCAAGAGGACTATTTCCAATCCGAAGAATAATCACCGGTGCTCTGATCCACGCCCGGCAAAACGGCTGCTTCCACATTTGAAGCAGGAACAACAGATTCGCCAGATCCGGTGCAAATATCCTCAGGCTTCAAAAGCAGAATGTCCATCTGCGGGGGCACGTAGGGCTTTTTCTTCTCGGGCGGCGGCGACTGTCCGCCCGGCGCTGCCGACGGCTGCTCCTGCCTCTCGGTGCAGGAGACTGCTTCCGTTTTTTCCGTTTTGTTCATGAGAATGCCTCCTTCGCCGCGTCTGCATACGTCCACGCGGCAAACAGGAACTGCTGAAACTCTGCAGACGAACTATTATACACGCGCGCAATATAATTCTTCAGACCGTAGGTATACTGCGTCCCGTAAACGACGGCGTAAACGGGATCCTCAACCGTACCTGTATTCAGAACGGCAAAGGCACGCAGGCCAAACTGCTCTGCATATTCCGTCGATTTCAGATCAAAGCAAACGTCTAAAGCGTTGCTGAAATCCAAATTCTCCGTATTGCCGGAAACCTCAACCGGCTTCCCGTCGTACGTATTGTTACTTTGGGAAGTATATGCACTGCTCTGATAAATCAGATAGGCATGCGTAAATGCTTCGGTACTCAGAGTCCTTTCAGGATTGCCGACCAGCAGCCCGACCTGCACGACCTTATCCGTAAAATTATCCGGCAGCGAAAGCTGGAATCGGTATATCAGCGTGATCCGTTCGTCAAAAGAGAAGTTAACGCCTTTGGTCGCGATGTGCGCGTCTAAAGCATCACTGTATTCAGCTATAGATGTCAACGTACTGTATTCGCTTTTCTCACCATCTGTCAGATCCGTTTTTGACAGTTCAAAGGTTTCCGTCCCGCCGGAGAAGCAATTCTTCGAGGCTCTGCCGTAGACGATCATGGCATTGAGAAGCTTATTCATGGAATCAGTGACTGTTTCACTGTTTATACACTCCTGCGCATAGTCTTCAAAGGAAACCGAAAGCGGTCCGCTGGAATAGGACGTGCCACCCGTTGTGCAGGTGACGAAAAACGTCATGGTATCGGGGAGCTGATCGGATAACACCTTGCAGACGAGATAATAACACTTGCCCCCGTTAACGGGAACAATATCCGCGCCGTAAACATCGTTGCCTTCGGCATCCACGACGGACGACACGCTTATGTTTCCCGTTACACTTCCCAGAGAAAAGGTGGCATTCAGCCAAAGGTAGTCGTACAAACGGTAGGAAACGGACAAGCCGTGCTGTGAAAATTCACTATCCGTGTATACGGCCAGGGTGCCCCACGCACCTTGGTATGCGCCTTTCAGAG
>CAZJVB010000011.1:0-1906 GCA_964549435.1 uncultured Ruminococcus sp. | reverse complement strand
CTATCCGTGTATACGGCCAGGGTGCCCCACGCACCTTGGTATGCGCCTTTCAGAGTACCGGACTTCTCTGTTGAAGACGTATCAGCTGTGCTATAAAAGTCATACGAATAGGACAGCGATTTTTCCCCGTCATCGGCATAGCCGTAATAGGTTGTGCCGCTACTCATCTCAACAAACGCGCCTGTTGACGCATCGTAAAGCTGCGCCTGCAGCGTACGCACCGTCGCGCCCGCGAAGTAGTAAGTTATGACTTCCATAAATTTATAACTTCCAATCCCGCCGGTCTGCGCTGTCGCCTCCAAAGTCGCGCCGCTCTCCACCACTATGGTCGGCGTCCCGACGCCGTCCGTCTGCACCACGCCGCCCAGCTTCGCACCGCTGCCCAAAATCAGCTTCCCGCTGCCGCTCACCAGCAGCGTGGCGGAAGGCGTGCCGAAGGCAGTTTTGATCGCATCCGAGGACGGGTAAGCATAATACGCTTCAGCCACCACACTGCTGTTGTTACTGTCCGACCTCGCCTTGTCATCCAGTTCATCGAAGATCACCAGCGTGCTGCTCACCGTCAGCGTCGCGCCCTCGTCCACGGTCAGCGCCGCCCCGGGCATCAGCTTCATCGGATACGCAAGGGTATACTCCCCCTCCCGCAGGGTGATCGCATAGTTATAGGGGAGCGGGAACACCAAATCCGAAGTGTCTACTTTTTGACTCAAATCACTACTGATCGATATCGTCAAAGACATACTCCCGAAGGAAGCGCCGCCCTCCACCTTCAGGGTCGTCCTGCCGATCTTCGAATAGTTGCCCGCCGTTTTTGCGCTGTCATACGTCGCAGTCAGAGTCGCCCCGCTGTTCAGCACCAGCAGACCTTCTTTTCCGGCGATCGCCACGCAGCACTGGTTGTGTCGAGCCTGTATAAGACCACCTGCAGAATCACCTGTATACAAGTCGCAATAGCCATACAAAACGGACTTACCGTCCAGCACCAGTTCCGTCTGGATATTCCGCATTGTGTACCGGGTGAACGGGGAAAGTCTGGAGGTTACATTTTTCTCCATTTCCGGCTGATTAAATAAACCGCGTGTTTTTAATTCATTTTGTCCCGCCATGCCGACGGTATAGCCGCCGCCGCGGTAATCGCAGATCACAAACGGCTGGTACACACTCGCGCCGCCCGACGCCACGACCTTTCCATCACCAAGGACATACCCGCAGACGGAAAGCACGCCTGAACTACCAACTTCCAGGGTGCCGTTCAGCACCAGATTGGCATGCGCTCCGCAGGTCGCGCCGGCGACGCCGTTCGCGCTCTGGATCGTCCCGCCGACGGCGAGCATTCCTTTCAGTTCGACGGTGATGTTTTCCGGAACCGTCAGCGTATACTTCACACTGGACTCCGGTTTCAATTCCTCAGAGTTGCCGTTCAGGCTTGTCTCCACCAGAGTATAGTTCGCATACGGGTACACATTACTTGAATCTACCAACGTACTTCCGGAAGCGTACGGCAAAACAAAGGTCACGCCGGACGGAATTTTCACCGTCGTTGCACTGTTTGTGAGATACATTGTTCCGCTCGCCGCTAAAATAACCTTTTTGTCCGACGTACCAGCCGCGGCTGTGACCGCCTGATCGAAATAACAGTACACACTGTCCGCTACCGTATACATGGCGTACCCGGTCGGTTTAAATTCGGCAGAAACCGTACACTTACCCATCGGGTAAGGGTAAAAAGTGTAGTTCGCATCCGATATCACCCTGCCGTCTTCTATGCAGTACCGCCAAAATTCGTAGCCGCTGTCCGCCTCGGCTTTCAGCATGATTCCGCTTTCGGAGCTCACAGAAACGGTTACTTCTTTGTCCACCTGTTTGTACTCATCACTTTCAGAAACCTTATAAGATAAGCTCCCCC
>CAZJVB010000010.1:0-65476 GCA_964549435.1 uncultured Ruminococcus sp. | reverse complement strand
TGATTATATATCAAATCCTTGAGAATGGGGTGTCAACTTTTTTTATACCACATCACTTTTGCTTTGCTTCTGCAACTAAACAAATATGTCCAAAAGGCATATTTGTTTTAGAATTCCAAGAAGAAATGCCAGGGCATATGTCGCAATATATTATTTTCACAATGAATACATTCATCGTGAGGAAAGTGTCCAGAAAATTTGTATTTTTTTCTAAAAGCTTCTGCCGAATCACTCTCCCAAATCTTTTCAATATCATCAGTTCGAATATTGCCAAATGGTAATTCTGAAAGGAACATACTGCATGGTAATACACTCCCATTCGGCATAATGCCTAATGTACTGAGCCCTGCCTCACACATTTCTATTCGATCTCTTTTGTATGGATTAATTATTCTCTGTGCCGAGAATAAAAATCAACAAGTTTATGAATTGAAAGCCCTCTGTTGAGTTGCTTTTCTGGAGACACACGATATTGTTGTAAAAAACGAGTATTTGCTATTAATTCATTACTTGTAAGATCTTTTGCTTCAGCTGCCCGTACTTCCGGGCTGTCTTTGTACTTCGGCATAATACACAATATGCGAAATTGTCTCGCGGAGGGATTTAACCCCACGTAAAAAGTGTTTAGCCCTCCTTTTTCAATTCCATTGATAGATTGAAAAAATTTCCACAATTGATTTTTTTTGTTGTCTTGAATCCTAGTTTCCGCCAAAAAGAGCATCCGCTGATATTATTATCTTGTACAGACAGCTTTATAGAATGATATTGCGCGTAAAATGACTCATCAATAAGAGCGCTTATTATTTTTGTTCCAATTGATTTTCGTTTGAATTTCTCATTCATAAGAAATAAACCGATATATATAGTATCGGCTTCGGGATAACCTTCAAGAATAGAAAGCAAAGCGATAGCTTCATCATTTGATGAAAAACCAATGCAGTAGCACGTATCTTCAGGAAAATAATTTCCATATTCAATTGTTTCCATGCAATCTTGTTTTGTGGCCAAATGTCCGTCTGTAATTAAATAGTATTCTTGGTTGCAGTAGAATATATTTTCATAATTGTTCAGGTTGTCTAATGTTACCAACTCGATGTTGAATTCAGGTAATCGAGATTTGAGTTTTAAATACAGAAACATATATTATCTCCCGATGTGTTATTATAGCACGAAAAGCTTATCACTTGTTATCAAGCATTTCCATACCATTGCTTTTGCAAAATCTAATATCTTGCTGCAATATGCGAAATTATCTCGCGGTATTTTCTTTTACGATAGCAAAAAAATAGTTCGCTATGCGAACCCTGCTCTGCCACTCCTCCATTTTCTATCACATAGATTCGGTTTGCAGTTCGGCACGCGGATACTCCGTGGGAGATCAAAATAACCGTCCTGTCCGTCATGGCATTCAACATACTTTCGTACATTTCAATCTCGCTAATCGGATCCAGTGCCGCCGCTGGCTCATCCAGAATAACGATTCCGCAATCACGGGCGAACACTCGAGCCAATGCTAATTTTTGAGCCTGTCCTCCAGACAGTTCTTACCCTCCTGATCAAACTCCTTGGTCAGCGTTGCGTCTAGATCTCCCTCCTCATTCTCTATACGCTCATATAGTTTGCTGTTTTTCAATGCATCTTCTACAAGTTCTTTAGCCCCCGTATCTCCTGCTTCGCACGGGGTCATCAGTACGTTTTCCAATACGGATACCGCATAGAGTTCCGTATGCTGAAACGCTACACCAAACCGTTCGCGATATGCTTGTAACACATACGCTTTCGCGGGCTTTCCATCCATTTCAATTTTTCCACTTTGAGGTCTATAAAGTTGAAATAGCAACTTTACTTCGGAAGATAACGCGCTTTCGGCACCTTCCCTACGGTTATTTATGGCTCTGACGCTTGCTTTCTGAGCACCTCATCAAATTCCGGAAAATACCTTCTGACAGCAATCGGTCTGCCGCTTTTATCAATAAAACAGTGGGTTGACGTCGCCGTTAAAACCACCCTTCCGGTTTCGATGTTGGTCATGGTGTAGTTCATGACAAGCTTGACGCCGGTATACTTCTCAAGCGAAATTTCAATTTTGATCTCATCGTCAAAGGTGGTAGGATACAGATACTGACATGCAACAGATACGACAGGGGAAGTAATCCCGGTCTCTTCCAGCTTCCGCATGCCATAGCCCACACTTTTCAGAAACTCCACCCGTGCTTCTTCCATCCATCTCACATAGTTGGAATGGTGCGTAATGCCCATTCTATCCGTCTCGTAATAATGAACCTTTCGAATATATGTATGCATCATTTGTTCTCCTGTTCAAGAGGTGCGGATTCCGCTTTGCAGACCTTTAAAGCCAGAGCTTATTGGTCAGTTCTGCCAAGGTATTTTCGCCCCAGCTGTAGTTGACCAAATAGCTGCCTTTGAAAAGCTGGGCATATTCTTCTTTGCCGGAAAGGTAATTATAAAGGTCACACTGCACCGCCTCAGTCACGATCCGGCGCGCGCCGTCCACAGACTCCACGACGTCCGGGATGCCGTATTCTTCTAAAATGTTTTTCAGCCTGAGCGCCACCTTGCGATACCGCGCTAAAGTCACCTGATTGACCGGCTCCTCTTCCCATAAAAAGCTGATAGCTTCCTCTGAGGAAACAAAGCCGCCGCGGCGGTCAACCAGAAGAGCGAACAATTCTTTCGATTTTTTGTTGCGGAACGCAATCGGTTTTTCCCCGACAAAAACATCAAAGTAACCGAATGTACGAATAGAAACGACGCGGTTGTCCGTCGCTTCCTTCCCCTTTTCGGCCTTCGTCTCCTCTACATTGTAAAGCATGATATACCGCGGAGAAGAGCCGCCGGAAGCCTTTTGAGAACAGATCGCCTTGATGCGCCGATCGGTTTCCGTTTCCAAATCAAAATAGGGGAACTCCGCAGCGCCGGTTCGAAGAAGCTCCATAATATCTTCATAGGCAACCTTGCTGCGGGAAACGAACTCTTTGATCGGCGTGCGCTTTTTCATCAGAGGAAGCCATTCCTCTTTGGTAAATCCAAAAAACTCATAAACATTATCACTGGCATACAACGGGATTACCAAGTCGTCAGTGATCTCAAAAGCTGCTATCCCGTCCGTGAAACGCATCATCAGTTCCTGCATGTTTTCCTTCAAAGATACGTTTTCGGAACGCAGATGATCCGCCTCCTCCATATCAGGAACCTGACGGCAGCAGTAAAGGCTGACGGAATCATCCATCTTTAAGAAAATGCCGCTGTACAGTCTCGCCTCACCGCTTGAGGACTTCGCGCGATAGGTGATTTGCGGCGGCCTTTCCCCTGCTTTATATAACTTCTTCCGGCGAAAATCCCGGAAAAATGCGCGAACCCTGTCGCAGTCCTCCCAAACCACCGTTGCTGAAATCCATTTTTCAGTGGCGTCCTCCAGTTGCATCGGAATATTTTCAGACCATTTGAACATAGGGGAGTTATTGCTGTGCAGGCATTTTACGGTGTTCGAGCTGAGATCGTATTCAAAGATCTTATCATAAACATCGGTCAACGTCCGGATATACCGTTGGGCTTCATTGGCTTTCTTCGCCTGATGTTGGTCGGTAACATCCATACAGACGCTTTGAAATTCCTCTTTCCCCTGTTCGTTCACGCATTTGGTAACCCATCCGAACATGTATGCTCTGGTTCCGTCACAGCGGAGCAGTGTCATTTCGTTGGCAACCGGTGTCCCGGCAGTATATACGCGGTTCAGATACAAGGCAAATCTGCGGCGCTCCTCCATAGGGACCATCAAAAAGATGTTATCCTTATATAATTCCAGATAATCAAGCTCCCCATCCCGGACTTCGGGGAAACGCAGGAACTCCATCATCTGCCGGTTGATGTAGGTAATTTTCGGTTGTTTTTCGCAGGTGTATTTCAAAAATCCGCAGGGAATCGTTTCATTCAGAAACTGCAGATTGTCGTTCTCCTTTTTGATATCGGTGATGTCCGTCAGAACAGAATATCCCGCAAGAGAGCCGTTCTCCCCCTTCCTGACGGCGACGGTATCCCGAACATACAGCATCGTACCGTCCTTTTTCACAAGGCGGTACTCAGCCGTACACGTCTGTTCCCTTTCTTTCAGCTTCTGTACAAATTCCGAATAAAGCGCAAGATCAGCCGGATACACCAGTGCTTCGTACCGGTCCTCCTTTTCGCTTAAAAGCTCCCCTTCCGTGAATCCTACCATTCGGCATAAGTTTTCACTTGCATAGCTCAAATGAACCGGATCCGTCAAGGCATATACATGAAAGCCGCTGATGCTGCTGTTCAGAATAGCCTCCCTATCATTCCATATGTTTTTCATAGCGTCTCCTTATATGCGAAGGTAAAATTTCTTCCTTTCACTGAGCTTCCGGATTTCATTCTACCACAATTTTTCGAAAAGTGCAATCCGTTATAACGCATGCATGACAGAAATGTCCCCGTTATGCCCGTGCGTTTTGCCTCCATAACGCATACTGTGCACCTTCAGATACCTGCACATTCGGTATATGCCGCTTTACCGCCTGACGGTCCCTGCGGCAATCAAAGTTCCTCCCCCAGCCCCCGGTTCCCTCAGCCTCTGCTGCGCTGTACATGCTTCTGAATCTTTCCGCTGATGGTTTTCGGCATCTCCTCTGCAAACTCGATGATACGGATCCATTTGTATTCTGCAAGCTTTTGATTACAGAATTCCTTGATTTCCATTTCCAATTCCTTGGAGGGGGAATATCCGGTTCCGAGAATAATAATCGCCTTGATCGCCTGTCCCCTAAGTGCATCGGGAACACCAATTACGCTGCATTCTACTACAGCCGGATGCTCCATCAACACATTTTCCACCTCATAGGGACCCACACGGAAGCCGCCGGTCTTAATAATATCATCAAACCGGCCGTGAAACCAGTAGCGGTTGTTCTCATCCATATAAGCCGCATCGCCCGTATGATACACACCGCCGCGCCATACATGGTTATACTGCTCCTCGTTGTTGAGGTATGCCGTAAACACGCCGGGCTGTTTCCCATTTTCCGGCGGAACGATCACAATCTCACCCACCTCACCGACAGGTACGGGTTGACCGCATTGGTCCAGCAGCGCAATTTGATAAAAGGGGGAGACCGTCCCCATAGAACCCTCTACGGGAGCTTTCCCCTTGAAGTTCGCCATCAGCAGTGTGGTTTCGGTCTGCCCGTAGCCCTCGCAGAGGGGCAGCCCCGTGCGCTCGGTGAATTTACGGAACACCTCGGGCGCCAGCATTTCCCCTGCGGTGGAGGCATGCTTCAGCGTCGGCATATCGGGAATTCCCTTGCGTACAAGGTATCGGTACACGGTAGGCGGCGCACAGAAAGAGGTGACGCCGTAACGATTGATGACGGTCGTAAGCTGCTTGGGATCAAAAGTATCAAAGTCATAGACCATAACCGCACTGCCCACCAGCCATTGTCCGTAGAGCTTGCCCCAGGAAGCCTTTGCCCAGCCCGTTTCGGCAACGGTAAAGTGCAGCCCGCCATCTTCGGCCTGATGCCAATACTTTGCGGTCACAATATGCGCCAGCGGATACGTATGATCATGGATAACGCCTTTGGGATAGCCGGTCGTTCCGGAGGTAAAGTAAAGCATCATGGGATCGGAGGCAAGCGTCTCCCGACGGGCAAACTTGTCGCTTTCCGCTTCCATGGCTTTCGTAAGATTTTCAAACCCGTCCCGGTCTTCCTGTACACACCAAAGCAATGCGGTGCTTTTCGACTGCTTGAGAGCGGATCTGATTTTTTCAGGTACTCCATTCTGTGCAGTGCATATGATGGCCTTTACCTCAGAGGATCTGATGCGGTAAACAAAGTCGCTTTCTGTCAGCATATGGGTTGCGGGAATCATGACGGCGCCCAGCTTATGAAGCGCCACCGCCGTAAACCAGTATTCATAATGGCGCTTCAGTACCAGCATCACTCTGTCTCCGCGACCGATGCCGGCATGCTGCAATACATTGGCAATCCTGTTGCTGTAGCCTTGGACATCGGCAAAGGTAAAGAGATGCTCTTCCTGCGCGGTATTGCACCAGACAAGTGCCCTTTTATCCGGCGTCTTATCAGCAATCGCATCGACCACATCATATCCGAAATTGAAATTTTCGGGATACGCAAGGGTGAGCTTTTTCAGGAAGCCGGTTTCGTCGGTCAGCTCGGTACAAAACTTTTGATATATGCTCATAGTCGCTCCTTATTGATCACCGTATCGGCGCCGATACGGCGAAACCGTTCATAACGTTTCCCGACCAAATCAAGGTCGTTTGAAAGTCGGCTTAATTCTTCGGCCAGCAGCGTGCGGATACGGTCATAAAATTCCCTTTTCCCGATATCGGCCTCCGAAAGAATGCGTTCGATGACGCCGAGGCTTTTTGCGTCCTCGGCAGTCAGCTTCAGGCTTGCCGCCGCTGCTTCGGCTTTTGCAGAGTCCTTCCAGAGAATGTTGGCGCAGCCCTCGGGAGAGATGACCGAATAGACGGCATTCTGCAGCATCCACACACGGTCTGCAACCGCAAGCGCCAGCGCGCCGCCGCTGCCGCCTTCTCCAATCAGAATGGAGATGATAGGGACGCAAATGGTCGTCATTTCCATCAGATTCTCGGCAATCGCCTGTCCCTGACCGCGCTCTTCCGCTCCGACGCCGCAGCAAGCACCTGAAGTATCGATCAGGCAGATGATCGGCCTGCCGAATTTTTCCGCCTGTCTCATAAGGCGAAGCGCCTTGCGGTAGCCCTCTGGATGAGGCGCACCGAAATTACGGTAGGTACGTTCCTTCACCGTATGCCCCTTTTCAATCGCTATCACCGTTACCGGATTTCCGTTCAATCTTGCAATGCCGCCTACAATGGCGGGATCATCCGCGTAGCGGCGGTCGCCGTGAAATTCAATAAACCCTCTGAAAATATGCTTGATATAATCAAGCCCCGTAGGTCTTGCATTCTCCCGGGCAAGTTTCACCCGATCATAAGGCACTGCGTTCATAGCTTCACTCCCTCACTCCCGTCCGTGCATTTTCAAAAGCTCCGTCAAATACTTCTTCTGATTGGACCTGACGACGATACTGTCAATAAATCCATGCTCCAATACGAATTCCGATTTCTGAAACTCCCTCGGCAGCGACCTTTTCGTCGTCTGCTCTATGACTCTTGCGCCGGCAAAGCCCACTGTTGCTCCCGGTTCGGCAAGAATAATATCCGCCTCCATGGCAAAGCTGGCAGTAACGCCGCCCGTAGTAGGATCGGTCAGGACGGCAACATACAACAGCCCTGCATCGCTGTGCCGTTTGACCGCTGCACTGGTTTTCGCCATCTGCATAAGCGACAGCAGCCCCTCCTGCATACGTGCTCCGCCCGAAACGGTAAAGCCGACGACCGGCAGACGGTACTTTGCTGCATATTCAAATAAAGCGGTGATCTTTTCCCCAACAGCACTGCCCATGCTGCCCATCATAAAATAGGATTCCATCACAAACAGGCAGGTTTTTTGTCTGCCGATCCTGACAGTGCCGCACACCACCGCTTCTTCCTCGCCGCTGCCGGCGCGTGCCGTTTCGATCTTCTCCCGGTATCCGGGGAAGTTAAGGGGATTCCCGGCTTTCATTTCCGGGTACAGCTCATGAAAGCTGTCCTTGTCCGCAAGCATCTGGATGCGCTGACGGGCTTTCATACGAAAATGGTATCCGCAGGGACAAACCAGATTGTTTGCCCAGAGACGGCTCAGCGGAATATCCTTATGGCAATTCGGGCAGTTTCTTTCCGGCTCACCGTCGTCCCTTTGTACGGGAGCTGCGGCACGGCCGCCTTCCTCCAACTGATTTTTCGGTTTTAAAAAATTGATCAAAGCCATATATTCACCTATTGCCCATAAAAGTAAGGTCATAGCTACCGGAGGTAAACCGCTCGTCCTCAACGATGCGCAGTTGTTCTTCAATATTTGTCGGAATGCCGTCAATCACAAGCTCACATAGGGAAGCCCGCATCTTTCTGAGGGTTTCTTCCCTTGTCTTGGAAAACACGATCAGCTTGCCGAGCAGCGAGTCGTAATAAGGCGATATCACTGTGCCTTCCATCAGACAGGTATCAAACCGCACGGAAGGCCCTCCGGGCACATGGAGCATGTGCAGCGTCCCGCAGCCAACAGCATTGATACGGCACTCGATCGCAGAGCCCTGCATTCGGATCTCCTTCTGTGTAAAGTTCAGGGGAATCCCCGCCGCAATACGAATCTGCCATTTTACCAGATCGATCCCCGTCAGCATTTCGGTGACGCAGTGCTCCACCTGCAGACGGACATTCATCTCCATAAACCAGAAGCGCCCGCCCTGATCCAGCAGAAACTCCAGCGTACCGGCGCCGACATAGCCAATTTTTTTTACCGCATCCGCCGCAAGCGTCATGATGCTGTTTCTCTGCTCCTCACTGACAGCGGGAGATGGCGTTTCCTCAATGAGCTTCTGATTACGGCGCTGCAGGGAGCAATCCCTGTCACCGAGACAAACCGCATTTCCGCGTTCATCGGCAAGGATCTGAAGCTCCACATGCCGTGCCGGAAAAATATACTTTTCCAAATAGAGACTGCCATCTCCAAAGGCACTGCATGCTTCACTTGTCGCCTGCAGGTACGCCTCCTCCAGATCGTCCGCAGTCCGGACAAGCCGGATTCCCCGACCACCGCCACCGGCACACGCCTTGAGCATCAGGGGATACCCGATGCGGTCGGCTGCTTTTTTGGCTTCCTCTGCGGATGCAACCGCCTGCGTGCCGGGGATTACGGAAAGCCCTGTATTGCGGATCAATTCCTTGAGGACCGCTTTGTCACTGAGCCGCTCCATGCTCTCCGGATCCGGACCGATAAACACAATGCCGTTTTTTCTGCAAAGACGGGCAAAGTGAGCGTTCTCCGAAAGAAATCCGTAGCCGGGATGTATCGCTTGGGCGCCTGCCAGTACAGCCACACTGATGATCTGATTTTCGTTCAGGTAGCTTTCCGAAGCCTCCGGACCGCCTATGCAATAGCTCTGGTCGGCAAGCGCCACATGAAGGGCATTTTTATCCGCTTCAGAATATACCGCTACCGTGGAAACACCCATCTCCTTACAGGCTCTAATAATCCGGACGGCAATCTCACCGCGATTGGCGATCAGTATTTTTGAGAACATCACTTACTCCCCCGTAATTGCAAACGAAAATTCGCCGGATAGGCAAAGTCTTCCCTCTACCGTCACCGTACCTTCCGCAAAATAAAAGGGGTGCTTTGCCCTTTTGATGCGGCATCTCGTTTCCACGGTATCCCCCGGTCTGACCGGAGAACGGAATCTCACATGATCAAGACCTGTATAAACGGGAATCCTTCCCTCACCCATGACGTCCTGCATCAAAACACAGGCAGACTGCGCCAGGATTTCACAGAGGATCACACCGGGAACGATCGGGTAATCCGGAAAATGCCCCTTCAGGAAAAACGCGTCCTTCCGTATGGTATAATGACCGATGGCGGCGCCTTCCCTGCTTTCCACATCATCCAGAAGCAGCATATCCTCTCGGTGAGGCAATATTTTCATGATGTCTTCTCTGTTCATCTCTTACCTCTTGATCCGGAACAATTCCGTTCCGAATTCAACCACCTGTCCGTTGGTAACGCAGATTTCCGAAATCATGCCGTCGTCCTCGGCGGTGATTTCATTCAACAGCTTCATCGCCTCCACGATACAAAGAGTCTGCCCTTTTTTCACGCGGTCACCGATCGATACATACGGATCGGCATTCTCAGCAGGAGCTGCATAAAATACGCCGACAAGGGGAGATTTAACGCTGATATACGCCCCGTTATCTGCTGCAGAGGATACAGATGCGGGCGCCGCTCCGACCTTCACCGTGTCTTCCGCTGTGGAAACGGCGCGCTCAAGGCGCACCTTGCATTTCTCATCGGTGATCTCAAGACCGGTAAGCCCCAACTCCTGCATCAGCACCGCATATTTGCGAATATCTGTCTCGTTCATAGTTACACCTTTCTGAAAGCAAGACAAGCATTGTGACCGCCGAAGCCGAGGGAATTGGAAAGCGCCAGCGTGATATCGGCATTGACCGCTGTATTCGGTACACAGTTCAGGTCACAGGCCTCGTCCTGTTCATACAAATTGATGGTAGGCGGAATCACGCCTTCGTTCAGCGCAAACAGACATGCCAATGCCTCAACGGCACCTGCGGCGCCCAGCATATGTCCGGTCATAGATTTTGTGGAGCTGACATATGCCCTTCGGGCATGCTCCTCTCCAAGAGCCTTCTTGATCGCAACCGTCTCAATCGCATCGTTCATCGGTGTACCGGTGCCATGCGCATTGATATATACGGTATCGGCCTCCTTATAACCCGCCTCGCGCATAGCATCCAGCATCGCCCGAGCGCCGCCTCTGGCTTCAGGTTGGGGCGCGGTGATATGATAGGCGTCGCAGGTAGAGCCATACCCGCAAACCTCTCCGTAGATCCGGGCACCGCGCGCCCTCGCATGTCCGTATTCCTCCAAAATCAGCGACGCCGCGCCTTCCCCGATCACAAAGCCTTTCCTGCGTTTATCAAAGGGCAGGGAGGCTTCATCCGGATTTCCGGAGGTAGACAACGCCTGCATATTCACAAATCCCGCAATAGCAGAGGGGCAAATTGCCGCCTCTGCGCCGCCGGTGATCACCGCATCCGCATAGCCGTGGCGGATCATTCTCATGGCTTCACCGATCGCGTTGGAGCCGGAAGCACAAGCGGTAACCGCCGGCATAGCCGCTCCCCGGCAATCGTGGCGGATGGCAATCATCCCCGCCGCCATGTTACTGATCATCATCGGAATAAACAAGGGGGAAACCCGGCGGGGGCCTTTCTCCAGCAGCTTGGCATATTCATTTTCAAAGGTCCCGATGCCGCCGATTCCGGTTCCGAAAAGCACGGCAAAGCGCTCCGGCTCAACCGTCCCTTCAATATCGCTGTCCTCCACAGCCTGCTGTGCAGCGACGACCGCAAACTGTGCATAGCGGTCGGTGCGGAGAACTTCATTGACTTCCAGATAATCCCTCGGATCAAATGCCTTTACCTCGGCGCCCAGCTTCGCCTTGTATGCCTCCGTATCAAACAGGGTAATAGGAGCAATCCCGTTTTTACCGGCTTTCAAACTCTCCCATGTATCCCTCACGCAGTTTCCCACAGGGGTGACTGCACCGATTCCGGTCACAACCACTCTTTTGCATTCACTCATAACCAACCCTCCTCACATGGAAATGCCGCCGTCAACACAAAGCACAGCACCGGTCACATAGCCTGCCGTCGCAAGATATGCCGCGGCGTCCGCCACATCCCGGGGATCTCCCATACGTCCTAACGGAATCATCTTCAAAAGCGGATTACCGGTCTGATCGTCGGTCATATCAGTTGCAATGAATCCGGGAGCGATCGCATTGCAGCGTATCCCTTTTGGAGCCAGCTCCTTGGCGATGCTTTTGGTAAGACCGATCAGACCTGCCTTTGACGCGGCATAGTTGCACTGTCCCGCATTGCCCATAAGTCCTGCAACCGAAGCAATGTTGATAATGCAGCCCTCACGGTTCCGGATGAAAAGTCCCGCGCAATGACGGATCATATGAAACGCGCCCTTCAGATTGACGGCGATGACTCTGTCAAACTCCTCTTCTTTCATCATGGCGGCAAGGCCGTCTCGGGTGATTCCCGCATTATTGACCAAAATATGAACCGTGCCGAAATCCGATTTGATCTTTGCGACGGTTTCCCTTGCTTCTTCAAAAACGGATACATCACACCTGTAGGCGTTTGCCTTCACACCATACTCCCGTCCGCAATGAGCACAGACACGCCGGGCAGCTTCCTCATCGCCTGCATAAATTACGGCGATATCCGCACCCATCGACGCCAATTTCACGGCAATAGCCTCACCGATTCCGCGGGAACCGCCGGTGATCACCGCTGTCTTTTTTGTTAACATGCTTCCGCCTCCGCCAAATATTCAAATACGGTTTGGGCTTTGACCCCTGCATCGATTTTCCTGATCATATTGGCAAGTGTCCTGCCGGGACCGATCTCAATAAAGGTATCTATGCCGACGGCAATCATATTACGAATGACCTTTTCCCATTGCACAGGGCTACAGATCTGTTGGGAAAGCAGGCCCGCAACGTCATCCGTATAGGGTTCGGCTGTCATATCCGAATAAAGCGTGACGGTTCTGTTCCGGATATCCGCCTTCATAAGCTCCTCGGCAAAAGCAGCAGCAGCCTCCTGCATAAAGGGAGAGTGGAAAGCACCCTTTACCTTTAGTGGGATCGCCCTGCCGCCCAATGCTTTTACATCCGTAAAAAAGTCGGTCATTTGAGAGGACAGCCCGGAAACGGTTATCTGTCCCGGACAGTTAAAATTCACGGGGTAAACATCCGGATACCGGTTGCAGATCTCCTGAACCTGCGCGGGCGTCAGCTTAACGACCGCCGCCATGGCAGTATCGAATTTTTCCGCCTCCTGCTGCATCAGTTCGCCGCGTCTGCATACAAGCCGGAAACCTGTTTCCCTGTCAAATGCGCCACTAACCGTTGCGGCTACGACCTCCCCTAATGAAAAACCGGCTACCGCATCGGGCAGAACGCCTTTATCCATCAGAACCGCTGCTGCCGCAAGCTCCATGGCAAATAGGCAGGGCTGTGTATTTGCGGTTTCCTGCAGCTCATCCTCCGTCCCTTCAAAGCACTGAGAAGACGTGCCGGCGCGAATGCAGTCGCACATCCCGTAAACAGATGCAGCGACCGGGTATTTCCCGCAAAGCTCTTTTCCCATTCCGGGATACTGATCCCCCTGCCCTGAAAAAACAAATGCTATTTTACCCATTGTGACGCCCTCAGAAGGATTGGCTCCGCCTCCTCCATCACTTCCCGTACGATTTCAGCGGCTGGCTGCTCCTTTTTTACCATAGCGGCGATCTGCCCCGAAAGGAAACAGCCTTTTTCGTTGTCGCCCTCCTGCACGGCAAGCCGTAAAGCGCCCGTAGCAAGCGCCTCCAGCTCATCGTCCGGCATTCCGCCGTATTCGGCTTTGGCATACTCCCTCGAAAACGGCGTGCGAAGGCTTCTTACGGGATGCCCCAGACGCTTGCCGGTCACCATAGTGCAGAGATCGGTGGCTTTTCGAATCTTTTCTTTATAGGCGGGATGAATCGTACATTCATCCGCACTTAAAAAGCGGGTGCCCATCTGAACCCCGCATGCGCCCAGCATAAAGGCAGCGGCCACGCCCCTTCCGTCTGCAATGCCGCCCGCAGCAATCACCGGAAGATCCGTCGCATCGCAAATTTGCGGAACCAACACCATGGTCGTCAGCTCCCCCACATGCCCGCCGCTTTCTCCGCCTTCGGCAATAAGAGCGGAAGCTCCGGATCTGGTCATCAGCCTTGCCATCGCAACCGAAGCTACAACGGGAATCACCTTGATACCCGCCTCTTTCCAAGCCTTCATATATTTTGAAGGATTTCCGGCTCCGGTCGTTACGACTGTGATCCTTTCCTCTATGACAACCTGCGCGACCTCATCCGCATGGGGACTCATGAGCATCATATTGACGCCGACCGGCCGTTCGGTAAGCGACTTGGCGATCGCGATCTGTTCCCGCACATAGTCGCCGGGAGCATTGCCTGCCGCAATGATGCCGAGACCGCCGCCATCAGATACGGCAGCGGCCAGTTTGCCGTCAGCGATCCAAGCCATACCGCCCTGAAACACCGGGTATCGGATTCCCAGCAGGTCACAAATCTCTGACTTGATCATACGGTTTAACCCTTTTTGCTCCGGATGAACGCGTCCAGATCACCAATTGTTTCCACCTTCTGATCCAACTCAATCTCAATGCCGATCTCATCCTCCAGATTCATCAGAAGCTCCACAGTGTCAAGAGAGTCGATCCCAAGCTCGGAAAATTTGCTCTCAGGCTTTATAGCAGAGATGTCACAGCCGGTGCGTTCCGAAACAATTTTAGCGATAGCGTCAAAGTACATAATCATATGCCTCCAATAAAATTTTTCAAGCAGCCGTTTACTGCTTGCTGACTGTTATTATACAACGCAACGTGTTCCGCCAGACCACCCGAAAAGTTCCCCCAGCGTTCCAAAAAGATGAACTGTTTTTAAACTTTTGCGCTTGCCGCCCGCACAGAAAGCCCGCCTCCTCTCCGGAAGCATGCGAGGCTTTCATATGCCAAACCAAGACGCTAAAAGGGAGCGCTACTTGGTACCGCCGGTATCGCTGATCTTTTTGCCGTTCCCTGCATCCGGCCGAAGCATGCAAAGCCGCCACAGAAAAGCATCAAAAAAACCGCGGCTCGCTTACAGCTTGAGCATGGTGCAAACCCTTGCTCTTATTTCCACTGCGTTTCTTCCGCAATCGCAGCAACGAAAAAAGGCAGAATCCATTCACAAATGGATTCTGCCAAAGCACGAAGGGATCGCGTAAAATAACGTAAAATAAATGGATAGGAAGATAGGAAAGTCCTGCTTGACATGCCGTTCGTAAGAGCGCGTACCTTGCCGGCTGTAACCCGTCTCCCTCTTAAGCCGTAAGAATGAGTTTCCTCAAACTTCCTGATCCGTTCACGATACGACGAAACGGCGCGCGCCTTTGCGGCAGCCTGATAAGGAGGTTTTTATATTAAAACATGGTGCAGCACCGTAAAATACGGTGCTGCACCATGTTTCTTTTTTCCGGAAACTGTCCGTACGGTTTCCCTGCTTGTTATCGTATAAGACAGGTCTTTTGAGGCGATATTTGTCAAGGGATTTTTATACGAAAAAGCACAATTTATAAAAAACAAGATCTATCATTAACAAGCAAATGCGCACCACAAGAATAAGCAAAAACCATTCTTGTGGTACGAAATATTATTCTACACAATCATACACTAACACTATGGGAGGACAACAGTAATCAACGTCTTTCAGATGCAGTCCTTTATTATACGCCTCACGAACAATAGCCATAACAAAATATGTTGTAGCTTCGTTGTACCTGTAAAGCTCGGGTACAGAGGTCAAATGCTTTGGGAGAGGCGTCTTCTTTGAGGCGATAAAACTCGTAAATTCTTCTCCGATTTCTGATTTAATTCTCTCTGTTGCTCTTTTAATAATAATGCACATTTCGTCATATTCCGTTTTTTTCAAAACGGGTATTTTCACACACAATTTGTTCTGTGTATTCCCAATCATCCCAAGTTTTTCAAGTGTCGGAATATGGGAAACAAGCGTGTCAGGAATTTCTGTCCCCAATTTTTCTTCAATGGGAATATCAGCATAAATGCACCAAAGAAACGGAATAATATGCTTGAAATAAAGCTCGAAATCAAAACCGTATCTGTGAGGACTGTCCCACAGCGTTGTATCAAACTCGTAAAGACGAACTCGTCTTGTTCCTCCCTCTACGAATGCTTCTGTAGTTCGATGACCGCCGTGTATCGCATATTCTGATGCTTCGGCATACTCTTTCATATTACATCCGGCCTCAAAAGCCATTGCCTGTGCGAACCACCATCCGCCGTCCTTGCGTTTTGGGAAATTCGGTACTTCGATCTTATCGGTACCATAATGCTGAAAATCCTGCAAAGCCCTCAAAACAGCATATCGATCAAGCTTCGTTCTTTCCTCGATCCCCATTTTATCAACAAAAGTCATTTTGGAAATTTGATCTGACATTTCTCGGAGAATGCTCCATATCGTATCAAAATACTTGTGCGCAAAATCAAGCTGAGGTTTGAAGTATTCAAGCGTGTTTTGCGGCTTTGTAATAATAAAATCCGTATATACCTTTCCGCTATCCATCTTTGCCATCAATTCACCGTCTACAAGCTTTTGCACGATCGGCTCGATGTATGCGGCAGGAATACCGATTGCTTTGGATAGTTCGCTGATAGACAGCGGCTTTTCATAAGCAAGGATTAAAAGATTCTGCACGATCAGATCGCCTTCAACAAGGGACATCGGCTCACCCATTAAGCCTTCCGAACCACCCATTGAAAAATACATTTGTCCGGGTAAATAATTTTCTCTTGTTTCCATAGTTTCAAGTCCTTTCTTCATCTGACCTCGGCCTGCAGATAAACGGCTTTTTACCGTACCCTCGGGAATGCCAAGTCCCTCGGCAATATCCGCAACACTTTGATGTCCGAAATAAAAGCGAATCAGAACCTCGCGTGTGATAAAGCTTAGGTGATTTAACTCTTTACGCACTCTTGACGCTTCTTCCGAGTTTAAATACTCTTCGTCCTCTTCCTCCGAAATATCAATACCTTCATCCAAGCATACGGTAACGGGTGTACGGTATTTTTTTCGGAGGTTATCGTTGTACTTGTGGTAAAGCGTATTGATAAGCCAAGTTTTGGGATATTCTATTGACCCACCTCTGTGTATATAGGTAAAAGCCGCAAGCATTGTATCACCTACAAGGTCTTCTGCATCAGTTTGTGAGTTGCATTTGGATGTTGCAAGCCACATCAGACAATCATAATATTGAATTATTTCATCGTTTGTCATAAATCTTCCTGCTTTCCGGAATGCTTTTGAACGTTCACCTGTATAGTCGTAATTTTTTGATGTTGGTTCGGACTTGAATGAAAAATATTTTTATTGGCCGTCTGCATAACACAGGTAGCCTTGTGATATATGGGGCGTACCGTTTCATGATATTATAACAGATAATAGAAGAAACATTAAGATAAGTGTGATAAGATTTATAAAAAGCTCTCTTTCAATCAAGCTCCTTACGGGTGCGATTTTATTATAAAGAAATAGAGCGTAGAAGGCGGAAATGCTTTATATGTTCTATTTGCCTTTGCAGCGCCCATAAAGTTGATGTTTTATTATTACTTTTAAATTTCTTCCTTATGGGGCGTTAGCATTTCCTCTCGCGCCTCCCGTTCATGAGGTCGCGCGGTAGAGCGTCGGGGAAGCGAGCAAAGCGAGAAGCGCATCCAAACCGAACAACAGGCAGGGCGTTTTCCATTGCAGTGTGAGCACGCTCTGAATGGAAGAATCGGTCTTAACGACATACCAAAGAATGCCCATGCCGAAATACAACAGAAATGCCGCACAGAGTCCCGCAAACGCGGCAAGAAACGGATGCCTCCGCAGCCCGCTGCGCAAAGCGGAAATCACCAGCGCGCAGAGCAGCAGGGAAAGCAGAAACCCGCCCGACGAGCCGAGCAGCACAGCCGTACCGTGCGCGCTCCCCGGATAAACAGGCAACCAGATTCCCGCAAGCAGGTACAGCGCAGCGGAAAGCAGCGCAAACAGCGGATCCATTGAAACACCGGCAAGAAGAACAACGGCGACCGCTGCGGAAACCCCTCCGATCTGATAGGGACCGAGCACACCGCACGCAAAAGCAAAAAACAACGAGCCGCAAAGTGCCCGCAAGGTCTTATTTCTCATCTCTATACCTATACAGCCTTTCCTCTATGATTTACAATTCGAAAGCCAACTCTGAGAAGCTCCGGAAACGCCATGCCTCCCTCCGCTTCCCATTCAGATATTTTTATTTTACCATAAAGTGTCGGAAAGCGCAAGATGCGGTTGACATTTTTTGCAAAAACGATATAATGTTTTTACAAGAAACATACGAAAGGCAGATTCCATGATGAGCATTCTTCTGACGGACGGCTGCAATGCAAAAGCCGTCCGCGCATACATCGAAGCCACTACCCGGGACGGAACCTCTCTGCGCGCATTCCGCCTGTACCGCAAGGGGGAAACGGTCAGCGCCACCTTCCCGCCGCACAGGCAGGAGGATCGGATGCATCTGTACTCCCTCTCCAAATCCTTCACCTCTATCGCGGTCGGTATCGCACAGGATCTCGGACTGCTGCATGTCGGAGAGCGTATGCTCGATCTATTTCCGGAATGCGCACCGGTCGAAATATCCGACTTTCTGTCCGAAATGACACTCGGAGACGTGCTTTCCATGCAATCCGGTCATGCGGTATGCCACCTCAATCAGATGCGTTTTTCCGCCGATGCGGTCAAAACCTTCCTCGCCATGCCGGTCGTATATAAGCCCGGAACGACCTTTGTCTATTCAACCGGCGGCACCTGCGTCTGCGGAGCAGCGGTGGAAAAACGCTCCGGCATGAAGCTGAATGACTTTATGGACCGGTATCTGTTCTCCAAGCTGGGCATCCAAAAACCGGATGCAATCTGCCTTGCAGACGGGCGGCACTGCGGCGGCATCGGCGTGCTTCTTTCTGCGGACGATCTGTTTAAATTCGGCATGATGCTGCTGCGCGGCGGCATGTACGAAGGGAACCGCATCGTCAGCGAGTCGTGGTGCAAAACCGCGACAACCGCCATCGCGGATAACAGCTGCAACGGCACCCCCGACTGGGTTGCAGGGTACGGCTACCAGTTCTGGCGCAACGCACGCGGCGGCTTCCGCGGCGACGGTGCATACGGACAGCTCTGCGTCGTGCTGCCGGAGGAGGACACCGTATTCGTGCAGCTTGCGGAGGCGGGGAACATGCAGACGGAGCTGACGCATATCTATGAGCTGCTGGATAGAGTGGAGGGCAAAGACTCCGACGGTCAAACCGCGTTGGAAGACGCTGTAAACCGTGCCCATCCGCCGCTGACCGCCTCTGCCGCTCTCACCAGCGAGGCGCCCGTTACCTTCCGGTTCGCCCCCAATCCGGCGGAGCTGCTCTCCGCAACGCTTTCCGTCTCCGAAGGTCTCCTGACCGTCCGGCTGGAAACTGCCTACGGCGTGCAGCTTCTGAAAGCCGGCAGCGGCTATTGGGAGGAAAGTCATCCCATGCTCCGGTACTGCAATCCCTCGATCAATCAGCTGGATCCCCGCTTCGGCTGGATTGAGCAGCTGCATCTGCGCTCCTGCTTCGCAAAGGAAGGGAACGCAATTCGCGTGCTCTGCAAGCATATCGATACCCCGCACACGCAGACCTTCCTGTTTGCTCCCGATGCGCTGCGTATTTCCACCAACCTCGGAGACCTGCATCCGGCGATGGCGGAAATCGCCTGCCGCTGATATGGTCGCCGACAAAAAGCCACTCCTGTTAGCACCTGCTGGCAATCCGGAAGCGCTGCGTGCTGCAATTTTGGCAGGCGCTGACGAGGTTTACCTTGGCGGGACGCAGTTCAATGCCCGTGCAGGCGCGCAGAATTTCGACCGAAAGCAGATGATCACCGCGGGGCAGCACTGCCGGGATGCCGGTGTCCGCCTGCTGATTACACTGAACACGCTGGTTTCCGACCGGGAGCTGCCGGCGGTTCTGGACGAGGTCGACTTCCTTCAGCGTGAGGTCGGTCCGCAGGCGTATATCGTGCAGGATCTCGGATTGGCGAAACGTCTGAAGGAACGTTTTCCGGACATCGTCCTGCATGCCAGCACGCAGCTGCGGCAGCATTCCGCCGGCGGCGCTCCGCTTCTTCGGAGCCTCGGCTTTTCCCGCATCGTGCTGGCAAGGGAAATGTCTAAAGAGGATATCGCTTCCTTCGTGCGAAACGCAGGAATGGACTGCGAGGTATTCGTG
This sequence comes from uncultured Ruminococcus sp., assembly GCA_964549435.1. Lineage (GTDB taxonomy): Bacteria > Bacillota > Clostridia > Oscillospirales > CAG-382 > Coliplasma. The sequence goes on along the minus strand of CAZJVB010000010.1, from coordinate 45,861 downwards.
CACGGCGCTCTTTGCGTCTGCGAAAGCGGCGGCTGTCTTTTGTCCTCTATGATCGGACGGAGAAGCGGAAACCGAGGAGAATGTGCACAGCCCTGCCGGCTTCCCTACCGCGGGAAAAACCCCTATCCGCTTTCCCTCAAGGACAACTGTCTTGCCTCTCATCTGACAGAGCTTGCCGGACTTGGCGTGCATGCGCTTAAGATCGAAGGGCGCATGAAATCGCCGGCATACGTCTATGAAGTCACCGCTACCTACCGCAGACTGCTGGACGAGCAGCGTCTGCCGACCGAAGCGGAACGGAAACGACTGCGGGACACGTTTTCCCGTTCGGGCTTCACCGACGGCTATTACGAAGGAAGGGTTACACCGGAAATGTTCGGCGTCCGCAGCGAAGCGGACAAGCAGAAAACGGAACGGCTCTCCCATGCCCGCCGCGCAGCGATCCCCCGCAGGGGAACATCGGAGCCGGAGACGCCGCTCCCCTTCCGGCTGCCGGAAAAGGATCCTTCCCGTCTGCTCCCTCCGCAAGCGCAGCTCGGCTATGTCGCACGGCTGGAGGGTGCCTTCCCCGACTCCCTTTCCCTGTTTGCAGATGCTGCCCGCATCGACCTTCCTCTTTGGCGTCTGCGTGAAGTGAAGCTTCGCGGGCTGGAGGAACAGGTCAGCGTAATTCTGCCGCGGGTGGTTTTTGACCGCGAGGAAGCGGACGTCAAACGCCTGCTGCAGCAGGCGTGGGAATGCGGCGTGCGCCGGGCGACCGTCCCCAATCTGTCGCTGCTGCCGCTGCTCGAACGCTTTCGGCTGCACGGAGATTATCCGCTGAACGTATTCAACCGCGAAACGGTCCGGCTTTTGGAGGGATACTCCTTCTCCTCGCTGTTCCTTTCACCGGAAGCAGATCCGAAAGGCTTTGGGGTTTCTCCGATGGCACTGGAAACGCTGGGATACGGCAGGCTGCCGCTGATGCATACCGAGACCTGTCTGATCCGCAACATCAAAGGCGTCTGTCAGAACCAAAAGCTTTGCCGCGCAGCGCTGACCGACCGTACCGGCGCCTCTTTTCCGGTTCTCCGCGCCTACCGGCATCGCAATCTGCTTTACAATTCCCTGCCCACCTACCGTCTTGACAAACGGAAAGAGCTGAAAAAAAGCGGCGTAGGATTGCTGACGCTGCTTTTCACGGTGGAATCCGAGCGGGAGATACGCGACGTCCTGCAACGCTTTTCTGCGTCCGCTTCACCGGAAGGCCTTGCCTTCACGAGGAGATAGCTATTGCAAAAGAGAGGCGCGAAGCGATTCCAAAAGTAAACCATAAACCGAAAGAGCTGTAAAAAAGGACAGTGCCTAATGAAGGGCAGTGTCCTTTTTCTTTTGAGCTGCTTTCCCGACAATTACCGCAGCGCCGCCGCAGAAACGACGGTATGCTTCAGCAAAACCGACGTGGTGACGGAGCCGACGCCACCGGGGACCGGTGTCAGTGCGGACACCTTTTCCTTCACCTCTGCCGCATCCACGTCTCCGCACAGCTGCCCGTCCAGCACATGAATCCCAACGTCCACGACCGCCATGCCCTCCCGCACGCAATCCGCCCCGATTAGCTTCGCTTTTCCGGCACAGACCACCAGAAGCTCCGCCTCGCGACAGGCGGCGGGAAGATCAGCCGTCTTGGTATGACAGATCGTCACCGTCGCGTTACGCTGCAAAAGCAGCATCGCCAGCGGCTTACCCACCACCGCGCTCCTGCCGACCACCGTTACCCTTTTTCCCGTCAGGTCATATCCGTAAAAATCCAGAATCTCCAGCACCGCCTGCGGCGTACAGGGTGGATATCCGGGCACTCCCGTTTTTTTACCGCCCGCGTATACCCGAAAGGCATTGGCATCCCCCAAGCAGTCCACGTCCTTACGCGGAGAAAGCAGCGCGCCGACGCGCTCTCCGTTCAAATGCTTCGGTAAAGGGGAAAAGACCAGAATCCCGTGCACGGTATCCTCCGCATTCAAAGCGCGCACACACGCCTCCAGCTCCTCCTGCGAAACGCTCTCCGGCAATTCCGTTACCTGTACCTCCGCGCCGGCGGCAGCAAAGCGTTTTTTCAGCCCGCGTTCATAGGAAAGATCATCTTCCCGAGTCCCGACGCGTATCACAGCAAGCTTCGGAAAAATGCCGCTCTGTTTCAGCTCCGCAATCTGCACGGTAAGCTGTTCAGTCAATGCCGCCGCGACCGGCGCGCCCCTCCATTCCGTCATGTCCGCAAGCCCTCCTTCACCTTTTCCAGCACGGCACTGCAGCGTATAAGTCCGTCCTTTTCTAACGCCTCTGCCTCCAAGTTCAATGCCTCCGCCCGCTGCCGGTCCTGCATCAGACGGGTATTCACAAGCAGATTCAAAAGCGCACCGGAAAGTGCCGACGCGCAGAACGCCGCTGCGCACCCGACATCACTGACCGCCAGACGACTTCCTTTATCCGCAAGCTCCTCCAAAAGTATCGGCAGACGGGACAGCGTGCGAAGCATTTCCATCGGCGGCGCCGCCGCAATTCCGAGCGCCGCCTCCAATGTCTCCGCGCGGCGCGGATCCTCCTTCGGAATACCATAAGCTGCCGCAAGCGGAGCAAAGGCGTCCGCATCCGCCTGTATCAGCCCGTATAGCGTTTCGGACAGCGAAGCGGTTTCCCGCAGCAGCCGCTCGATATCCTCCTGATACGCAGCATATTTTTTTTTGCCGGTCGTCAGATTCGCTACCATCGAGCCGAGTGCCGCCGCGACCGCGCCGACCAGCGCGGAAGCGCCTCCGCCGCCCGGCGTCGGTGCGGCGGAAGCCAACGAAGCAAGCCATTCCTGTTGTTGCATATTGATCACCATGCCTTTCTCATACACCCGAAGTTTTGCCGCCGCGACGTCTCTCCGATGTTCCGGCAGCGGTACTTCGAAACAGAACCTTTTTATCAGAGTCGTTTTGTTTTCTTCAGCCACAAGATAACTGCACCGCCGAGCAGGAGGATTAAAACGGGGATGATCCACAACCAGTTTTTTTCCGACGACTTTTGAATAGGCGGCGTTGCGGTGCTGCCTGTTTGCGCCTCACGGAATACACGGAGCGTATAGATCGTCTGACTGCCGTCCTCCGCCGTCACAGTCAGCGTAATACAGGTTTCCTCTCCGGGCAGCAGGGCCATATCGCTGCAAAGCACAGTCGCTTGACTGTCACTCGTCTGCCAATGCAAGGTCAGCTGCTCCATATCGTACGGAACGGTCAGCCGATATTCGGTCACCGCCGGATCAAACGGGAACGAAAGACCTTCTGCAACCAATACCGCAAGGCTGCTGTCTGAGCTCTGCCGCAGCGTACCGTTCCGGACCGCATACACAGTATAGGTTCGAATTTCACCGTCGGCAAAAGTAAATGTGAAGGTCGCCTCCAGCTCATCCGAGCGGTCAAAAACCGTATTGCGAGCAGTCACCGTACAGTTCTCCGGATACCGCAGCAGATAGTCCAGTGCCGGCGTTCCGGAGGGGACGATGACTTCATACGACATGCACGCCTCGGAAAACGGCTCCGTCATACCCGCAATCCACAGAGCCGGGCTTCCATACACCCGTTCCTCCGGCTGCAAAGAAAGCTCCGTGCGCGCCAGTCCATATGCCCTGCCGTCCGAAAGCAGTACTCCGTCTCGCAGCAAAAGCGTACTCTCTCCCTCCGCATCTGCCGTAACCGAGAACCGGAGCGTCACAATCGGAAGCGTACCGTCCGCAGCCTCCCCAGTGGAAAGAAAGGATAAACTGCCGTTTCCAACAGATGTCTCCACGGTCCAGCCGTACGTCTCCTTTCCGAGATAGGTCAGAACATCGGCATCATAGACAAGCCTTCCGCTAACTCCGTAGCATCCCGCGCATGCCGAGGTTTCGCCGTCCGCCAAATACAGGGTGACACTGACCGTATCCCCCCGACAGATCACGGACGGAAGAAAAACGCCCAATATGCCGGTATCCCCCTCCGGAGGAATTGCCCGGCGTGAGCTTCCTGTTTCAAACAGCAGCATCTGCCGCATCAGGTTGACGTCCTGATCGGAAACCTTGCCGTTCCCACTCAGATCGGCAGCCAAAGCGTAGCATGCATCCCATTCTCCGCCGCTCTGCAGCGCCTGCTCCAAAAGCAGAAGATCCTGCAGCGTCATAAATCCGTCGCCGTCCAGATCCCCCGTAACGGCAACGGTCAGCCTATCCAGCTCCGTCCCGTCGTCAGCGGACAGCGTAAGAACCGTACCGGTTCCGACATACTTCTCCGATACACTGACCACTCCCTCGGAAATCACCTGCGCAATCAGATCCTCTGCCCGCATCCCTGCCGAAACGCCATACAGATATCCCGCCTCCCGGTCGATCTGATAGCCGGTCCCCTCTTCAAAGCGCAGCAAAACCGCCGATACCACGATCCGGCAAGAGGTTCGGAACCTTCCGTCCTCCGTCTCGACGGTGATCGTCGCTTCTCCCTCCTGCAGCGCGGTAAAGGTGCCGTCCGACTCCAATCGGATGCAGTCCCCCGTCAGGGAATACACGACGGGAATGCTGGAAGTGCCGTTCGGGTGATACTGAATCCGCAACGCGCCGGTCTCCCCGACCGCCAGCCGATAAACGGAAGCAGAAACAGAAATTCCTTCCAGCGCCGGAATGACCGTAAACGTGTACTGCCGGACTGCGGCACAGGGAAGCACCAGCGTGAACAGATGCTCACCGGGGGCGGTCACTTCCGTCCCGGACGGGCATGCCTCGCCGTCCAGATAGCCCAGCCCGCGATCGTAAAACAGCACCGTCTGCCCGTCGATCAGACCGTTTGCGGGAATCCCTTCCAAAAATGGTTCCTCCCAGATTGCATAGGAAAAGCCAGATACGGCGATGCTGCCGGCAGAATAGAGAACCGCTCCGCAGCCGGTCGCAAGGGAAGCGGCTTCGTATACGTCAAAAACTGCCTCCAAAAGCCTGCTTCCGTCCTTCAGTGCGTAAAAACCGTCTTCGGCCATGACAACACCGCTGCAAACGGAAAGAACCTCCGACTCCAACACGCAAACCAGCGCAAGAGAAGCCGCAAGATAGACACGTTTCCCGACCAGCACATAGGTGCCGTCCGTCAGGAGACGGTCAGCGCTGCAGGCAATTGAATGAAGCCGCTCCCCGCTCCGAACATACAGCCGTCCGCCGGACAGCCAAGCAAGGACATCCCCCCTGCCGACCGCTTGGGTAACTTCCGACGCGGTAAAACCGGGATCGGCCAGCTCTCCGTTTTCATACCGGTAAAGCCTGCCCGCACACAGCAGATACAGGGCGCCGCCGCAGAAGAAGGCGCTCTGCACCGGCATTCCTAAGGACAGCAGCTCCCCGTCCAGCCAAAGCAGCCCGCTGCTTTCCGACCAGACACAGCAGCGATCCTCCGACAGCACAATGCCGTCCGGCGCAAACGGCAGGTCGGTTTCCTGCAGCGCATCGTCCGAAAAGAGCAGCAACTTGCGTTCTTCGTTCAAAATCGCACCGAATCGGTCGCCATCGGCTGCAATGGCGGTCAGCGATGCATTTCCGTACAGGCGGAACAGACGGGTATATGCATTGCTCCGTGCCGGCGAAGAAACGGTATTGCCGGTCAAAGGCGCGAATCCGTATCCGGACGGATATCGCAAAAGACCGCCGGTCAGCCCGCAAACCAAGGTTTCCTCCTCCGTAGCCAGCACGCAGGACACCGTCCGACCGTATGCACCGACCCGCGTGCCGTCCGACAAACGGTAAACGCCGTTCGTGGAAAAGAGCAGCCGGTCCGTGCAGCCGACAGCGTAGCCGTCAAAGGTAAACGCCGCAGTAAAATCCGAAAGACGGACCGCGGTTCCTCCGCAAAACAGCCAGCCTTCGGCAAACAGCTTTCGCAGCCCCTTCGCCTGAAACGCAGGGAAAAAGACGTCCGTCGCTCCATCCCCACACGTGTACCGGATAAAGCGGTCGGATGCACTGCTGTACAACCAGAGAAAGCTCCCTGCCGCGTACAGCTCATCCGCATCGGTTTCCATCAGAAACGTCATGCTGCCGTCCTCCGTCGAAACGGTATACAGCCCACCGTCAGACAGACAGTAAACCTGACCGTCTGCATACGCAAAGCCTTCACAGCGAATCTGATAGGAAGCAAGCACGGGATCCCCGGACAGCATACCCGCAGGATTCAGAACGGTCAGCCTCCATTCTCCGAAAATCAACAGGCTGTCATCGGTAAACGCATACCCCTGTACGGTTTCCGTTGCGAGGAATGCGCAGTACGTGCCGTCCGTCGCGTCATACACCCGCAGTCCGGTCAGCATCTCGCTGTAAATTGCGTACCAGCCGTTTCCGGCATCCGAAATAACGTGGGAACGAGAGACCGCGTTTTCATATTCTTCGACGCCCGTCGCCAGCGTAAACCGATACGTCTTGCTGCCCATCCCGTTGGAAACCTGCAAAAGATGTTCCCCGTCGGTCGCCACCGTCGTCTCGCCGGAAACCGGCTCGCCGTCCAGAACTGCGCTGCCGCCGCCGGCAATACGGATGCACACCGGATGATCGTATAAACCGCCGTCCTCCACACCGGAAACGGCCGGAAGGTCGAAATCACAGTAAAAGGATTGCCGAACAACATCTCCCAGAGCATCCGTCAGGCAGAACAGATGCCAGCCGGGCGCGGTCACAGAGGTGCCCGCCTCATACGGAATACCGTCCAAGGTCGCCGTTCCTCCCGTGTAGGTAAAGGAGACCGCGTTTTCCTCCTCCGTCATCTCAAAGGAAGCAGGCGTATAGCTGAGGCGAAACAGCAAGGTTTGCCGACGGCTGCCGTCGGTCACGGTCAGGATATGTCTGCCATTCCCGTACACCGTATCTCCGTCGTCGAACTCCTCTCCGTCCAGCGTCGCCGTCCCTCGGTTGAAAAAGATTCTGACCGGCTCGTCATAGGTCGCGCCGTTTGTCACACCGGTAATCAGCGGCATATTGGCATCCTCCACCGCCTGTCGTGCGCTGACCGCGCCGTAGCCGACGCCGCCTCCCTTATGGCTTCTTCCGTCCGCCAGCAGAACCAGAAGCTCTTCTCCCTGCAGCCGTACTCCCGCATCCAGCGCGGAAAGCACCAGCGCGGCAACTCCGGTCACCAGCGCGGCGGCATAGCTGGTCCCGCTGTCCTGCAGGTAGACGCTTTTCCCCTGCTCATCCGTTGCAAGCAGCAAAAGCGCCTCTCCGGGAGCAAGCAGATCCACGCTGTCATTTTTCTGCGAAAAGGAGGAACGGGTACCCGCAGAGCTGCAGGAACCGACCGAGATCACACCCGGATAGGAAGCGGGATATATCTCGGATGCTCCGTGCTCCGTTTCCCCGTCATTACCGGCGGCCGCAATCAAAATGCAGCCCTTCTCCTGCGCGTAGCAAACCGCATCGTACTCCGCAGCCGAATAAGAATAGCCGCCGAGCGACAGGTTCAGGATAGCGGCGCCGGCATCCGCCGCAAAATGGATCCCGCCGATCAGGTCCGAGGAATAGATGCTGTTGGAGCCGTTAGCCACCCGCACCGGCAAAATCTGCACACCATATGCGACGCCCGCGCTGCCGGCACCGTTATCGGCTACAGCAGCGATCAGCCCCGTGACGGCGGTCCCGTGCCCATCCGCATCTCCGGTCACACAGGCGGTATGCGTCACCGCGTCATACCCATTCAGAAGTGTCGCGCCAGCCAGATCCTCATGCGTACGGTTGACGCCGGTATCCAGCACCGCCACCACAATATCCGACGAGGGAGTGATCAGCTCCCATGCAGAAAACAGCTCCAGCTGCTCATATTCCGCGCATGCACTCACCATTGGATCCGTCGGTACCGACGCCGCGCACAGCACCCGGTCCTCACAGCAGTAAAGCAGTGCTTCCCCGCAAGCGTCCCGGAATGCCTCCGAATCCTGCAGCGTAACGGCAAAAACGCGTTCCGCAGAGGAGGTCAGCAGCCGATATTCCGTCCCGGAAAGCAGCGTCAGAAGCTCTTCGTCAGACAGCGTTTCGGAAAAACGGACGATATACTGCTCCTCGCGGCTTTCCGATCCGGACATCAAAAAACGCGAAGAAGCGACCTCCTCCGTCTGCATCAAAGCAGCGGAGATCGCCTGTTCGCGCAGGGAATCCTCTTCTGCAAACAGATTTTGGCGGCAAAAGACCTCCCCCGGCGCGCAAGACGCAGCCGCCGGGAGCAGCAGCCCCAGAATCAAAATCAACAATAAGACCCGCTTCATGCTCGTGTCATTCCTTATAAGCGTTTGCGGAAGCAGCCGCCTCCGGACGCCCCCTGTTCAAATAACAGATAGAGTGCCTGCATATCCCCACTTTCCTCCCGATGTGTTTTATCCTGATACAAGAACAGCGTCGGAAGTACGTTCATTCCTTCATGTGCATCCTTTTTGGCTTCCAGCAAAAACAGGGAGGGCTTTTCGGAAGGCGACGGAGCGATCATCTGCAGCCGCTTTGGCTCCAGCGAACGTTCCCTGAGCGCACAAAACAATGTCGCCATCCGGGACGGCAGATATACACAGAAAAACCTTCCGCCGGATTGCAGCGCCCATGCCGCAGCAGCGGCAAGCTCGTCCACCCGAAGACAATCCTCATGCCACGCCATGCGCTTTTCGGAAGAAAGCGACTGCTTTCCGCATCCAACCGGCAAATACGGCGGATTGCACACCACACTGTGCATGCTCCCGGCCGGAAACAGACGCCGATACTCCCGCAAATCTCCGCAAAGCACCTGCATTCGACCTGCAAATCCATTTCGTTCCGCATTTTCCTGCGCAAGCGCCGCATACTTTTCCTGCAGCTCCACCGCCAGAAACTGTGCCTGACTGCCGCCCGCAAGCAGCAGGAGCGGCAGCACCCCGCTGCCGGTACCGAAGTCGGCGCAGGAACCGGTTCCGATCCTTCCGGCGGCAAAAGCGGCAAGCAGCAGCGCATCCGTTCCGAACCGAATTCCCTCTCGATATTCCGACAAAGTCAATCCGCCGTTGATCTTCGTTTCGAGCCGTCCGCACGTTTCCCTGTCCGACATCCTTCTCCTCCGGTTCAGTCAGAAAATGCGCCCCGTGGAAAAGACCAAGGAGCGCATTTCACCGTTCGGTTTTGAATCAGGAAAAATCTTCCTTATTCTTTCGGGGCGCCGACCGGACAAACGCTTGCGCAAGCGCCGCATTCCAGACAGGTCTCCGAATCGATTTCATACTTTCCGTCCTCACCGCAAGCAATGGCGCTCACCGGACATTCCGCTTCACAGGCGCCGCAGCCGATGCAGAAATCCTTATCAATCGAAAAAGCCATTTTCTCTACCTCCACATTTAGTCTACCGTTATCATATCACAAAGATTTTTATTTTTCAATAGGAAAACCGGATTTTTTGCCTTTTTTCCGCTGCAAAATCATGGTAAACGGTGCGGAACCGCCCTCACTGATCCGCCGTCTTGATACTGTGCAGCGTGGCATCACGCGTCGTATAGGGAATTTCCTGTATCGTATAGTCCGCGTCCGTATATTTAAACAGCAAATCGGCGTACTCGGTAAGAAACGTACTGTCCAGATTGGTCTTCATACCGGAAAGCGCGCGGGCAAACCGATCCGGATCGACGGAAAAGATGGTTTTCTGCTCGCCCATCACCTGTTCAAACAGCGACTGATACAGTCCGGTCAGCATCTTATCGTAGCTTTCATGACCGTCCGCACCGTCGCACAGGCTGTAATGCTCCAGAATCACGGAAAGCGTTTCCGCAGTCAGGGCAATCTCACCGGCATCGACATGCTTATAGTAGTCCGGAGGCACCGCCCCGACGGAAACATCCTCATAGATCGGATTGACGTAATGAATCTCCTGACGGACAAGATAATGCGGATTATGCATCTGTTCGATCAGACCATTCAGGGAATCCGGTGTTACCTCCAGATAAAAATCCGCGCTGTAGCCGGTCAGGGCACAAACCGCCTTCGCTGCTTCCTCTATGGTATAGATGCGCAGGTAATCCCCCAGCGGCACCAGAGCGCCGACCTCGTTGTACAGGGAAACACTCAGCGAAAGCTCACAGGAAATAATTTTATAGACGCCGGAATTATAGCGCAGGAAATACGCGCCAAGCACCTCGCCGTCCGCATTCTTGGTGACGATCAGTCCGTTCAGCACTTCCCCGTTCAGAACGACCGAAATCTCCGAAGGCTCCGAGGTGCTGCGGGAGGGTTCCTCCGACATTGCGGCGTCCTCCGATTCCTCCGTTTCACTCTGCGGCAGAAACGCAGCAAGATCATCGTAGAAGAAGAAGGCAAGTCCGCCGAAAATCAACAATGCCAAAACAAACGTGACAAAAAAGTTCCGCATGGAAGAAGCCACTACCGTTCACCAATTCCTTTCTTCAAAGTCGTGGACATTATACACCTTTCCCCGCCGTTTGTCAATCGCTATTTTCCTGCCGGCACACGAGGCTTCCGGCGGACACCGACTTCTTCATGACGTCTTGACATCCGGAAAAAAATGTATTATACTTATTTCGGTATGAAATCTCCTTCATACCGAGGGAAACCGTAAAGGCACGCCGCATGCCCGTCCTTCGGAGCATCTGCGCCGTCCTCTCACTCCGTAAGAAAGGATATTCACAATGAACAAAAACACGCTCCTTCGTTTTCACTCCCCCCTGCTCTTTGCAATGATGCTTGCACTCCTCCTTCCGCTTCTCTGCGCCTGCGCCAGCGGCTCCGGGGAAACCTCCTCCGTTGTCTCCGCGCATTCGCAAACGCCGTCGCAGACCGAAAGCGACAACGGCGATATCCGCCCGGAGATCATCGACCTTGACGGACGCGAAATCAATGTCTACTGCTGGGATTGGGGCGCAACCTCCGCTTCCATCCAAGGATACACCGGAGAAATCCTCTACAGCACCGATGAAAACGCTACCGCAGTGGATACCGCAAAAAAAGCAGTTATTGATACAGTAGAATCGGAATACAACTGTACCATCAGCGGCACCTTAGAAAATTCAACCACCTTCTTGCAGACTGTGCAGAATATGGTAACCTCCGGAACGTTTTCCTATGACATCATTTTCCAGAGTTCCAGTTTTTGCGCTTCCATGGTTGCCAACGATCTCCTGACCGATCTCAATACCGTCTCTACGCTACATTTGGAAAACTCCTGGTGGGATCAGAACGCCGTGGAGCAGCTCTCAATCGGCAACCGCCTGTTCTATGTCAACGGAGACATCAATACCTATGATGACCTCGGCACATGGTGCGTGCTGTTCAACAAAACGCTGAAAGAGAATCTCGGCATCACGGAGGACTTCTACCAGATGGTCAAGGACGGCACCTGGACGCTGGATAATTTCATAGAGCTCTGTCAGGGAATCACCACGGACAGCAACGGCGACGGCACGATCAACGAATTCGACCGCTGGGCGTTCGGCACCGAAACCTATAACATCTTTGTACAGGTTCTGGGCGGCGGTCTGCATGCTGTGGAAAAGGATGACAACGACCTTCCCTTCTTCACGGTCAAAAACCACGCGACACAAACCTACAGCGCGCTGGACAAGATCATCAACTTCTATAACAGCGGCGAAGTCATGGTCGCAAACGGCGGAAAATACAGCCAGTACGCCAGCCCATGGGAAGAAACCACGATCAAAGCGTTTACCGAGGGACGCGAACTGTTCTTCATGTGCGGTCTGATCAATGTCGCGGGGTTCCGGAGCATGGAGGACGAATTCGGCATCCTGCCGATCCCGAAAACCTTTGCGGATCAGGACTCCTACTATCACACGGTTTCCGCCGGCAACTCCTCCTACATGGCGATTCCTTACGGCGTTCCGAACGTGGAAGAGCTCGGTGTGGTGATCGAGGCCATCGCCATGAAGTCACAGGAATGGGTGACTCCCGAATTCTACGACATTCAGCTCAAATACCGTGACGCACGCGACGATGATTCCGCGGAAATGCTGGATCTGATCTTCGCAACCCGCTCCTTTGACCTCGGTCCCATCTACAACTGGGGCAATATCATGAACTGCTACTATCTGCTAGATACCAACTACGCTTCCCGCTTCCAGTCGCTGCTGGACGCAGCCGAAACCGCCATGCAGAGCACGGTGGAGCAGATTCAGGGGTATACCGCTTACTGACAGACACGCACGTTTACCATAGAAAGGCAGAGATACACGCATGGGAATTCTGGAAGCCATTCTGTATGGACTTCTGCAGGGAATCGCAGAGTTTCTCCCGATTTCCAGCTCCGGTCATCTGGCGCTCGCGCACAATTTTTTCGGCACAGAGGGGACCGACTACCTCGCGTTTGACGTACTCCTTCACCTTGCCACCCTGTTGGCGGTGGTACTCATGTACCACAGAGAGCTTCTCCTGATCATCAAGGGCTGCTTCACCCTGCTTGGCAAAGTCTTTACCGGTCGCCTCCGGAAAGCGGGCGGAAAGCGGGTAGCGCTGGAGTTTGGGGAACGGTTATTTCTGATGCTCTGCCTTTCCACCCTTCCGTTGATCCCGATCGCCTTGTTTTCCGACCGCGTAGAGGCGGTCAGCAGCTTCAGCTGGCTGATCGGTGTGCTGCTGATTTTCAACGGCGTCATGCTTTGGCTGAGCGACCGGCTCTCCGCCGGTTCCGTCACTCTGGAAAGCGCCGGCTGGCTGCGTCCATTTCTGATCGGCTGCGTGCAGATGTTCGGCGTTCTGCCGGGCATCTCCCGTTCCGGCTCCACCATCACCGGCGGCAGACTTTGCGGTCTGACGCGGGAGGACGCAGTGCGCTTTTCCTTCCTGATGGCGATTCCGGCGATTCTCGGCGCCTGCGTTTTAGAGCTGCCGGATTTCTTTAAGGGCGGCATGGAACCGGGGCTTGCCGGTCCCTGTATTGCCGGCTCGCTGACTGCACTTCTCGTCGGTCTGGGCGCGATCAAGCTGCTGCAATTCTTCTCCCGAAAGAAGGGCTTCACCGTTTTCAGTATTTACACCATTCTGATCGGCGCTGCAGCGATCATCGCAGATCTGGTGCTCTGATCATTTTAACCTTGCACCAGGCAGATAAGGAAAGGAACGGAAAAGAAAAACATGGCAAAGACGAAGAAAAAAACCTCCGCTTCCGCACGAAAGCGAACAGCAGCCACAAAAAAGCAAAAGACCAACGTGAGCGCAGAAAGCTACCTCTTTCTCCTGCGCTACCTGCTGGGCTTTTTTGCCGTTTTCCTGCTCATCACGTTTTTTCCGCAAATCGACTCCGGCTTTCTCGGCGGCGTCCGGGAGGTGCTGAAGGGATTGTTTGGCTTTGGCTACTATTTTTTCCCGTTCCTGCTGCTGCTTTCGGTTTTCAATTGGAACCGTGACCGGGAAAACCACGTCGCGGCGACCAAAAATCTGCTTACCGCCGTGCTGTTTCTTTTCCTGCTCTTCCTGATTCATCTGTTTTCGGTACGAACCGAAGAGCTGCCGTACGGAGAGGCGGTCAAATCCTTTGAAATTTGCGAGCTTTACGAGGGCGGCAAATCGCTCCAAACAGGAGGAGTGGTCGGCGGCTTCCTCTGCGCCCTGTTTGCCCGCGGGATCGGATGGGTGGCAACCGCAATTCTGTCCTCCGCAGGCGTCTTTATCTGCATCGTCCTGCTCTGCGGCAGTACCCCGATGGCAACATTGCGCGCGATCGCAGGCTTCTTCCGGAATCTATCGCTCGCTGATGACGGCGCGGAAGAACTCCCCGAAGAACCGCCGGCGCGTGAAAATGAGAGAAAAAAAAGCACCGCAGCCAAGGCACAGAAGGTCACCGGCAAGGGCAAGGTGCCAACCGTACTGGTAGACGACCGCCGGATCACGGACGATCCGTGCATCATACAGGAAACCGACGGACAGCATCGCTTCCTTCTGCCGGAGGAAGAGGAGGAAGAGGTCTTCACCCGCGTGCCGACCGAGTTATTCCAAAAGAAGGCAGAGCAACCCGACAAAGCGCCGTCAGAAACGGCTCCGCAGGCACCCGCTCCCGCGCCCGAACCCGTGCCGGAGCCGGTGCAGGAGGAGGAAAAGGAACCAGAGGAGGAGCTGCCGACAGAGGACGCCGTCCCGCTGGAAATTCCGTCGGAGCACGCCCCCTACGTATTTCCGCCGATTTCCCTGCTGACACCGGATGAAGCCAACACGCCGAAGCCGAATGCCGCCGATGTCGCGGCGGTCAGCCGCAAGTTGGAGGCCGTTCTGGAAAGCTTCAAGGTCAAAGCGCATGTGATCGGCGCCTCCTTCGGTCCCACCGTCACGCAATATGAAGTACAGCCGGAAACCGGCGTCCGCGTCAAGCAGATCGCCAATCTTTCCGACGATATTGCACTGCATCTGGCAGCAACCTCAGTGCGTATCGAAAATATTCCGGGTAAAAGCGCCATCGGCATAGAAATTCCCAACCGTTCCGCTGCAACCGTCCGGTTGCGCAACCTGATTGAAAACAGCACCTTCCGCGACAACAAGAGCAAGCTCGTGACTGCACTGGGCGAGGACGTATCCGGCAATCCTGTCTATCTGGATATTGCCAAAATGCCGCATCTGATGATCGCCGGCGCGACCGGCATGGGCAAATCCGTCTGCATGAATTCGCTGATCGTCTCGCTGCTTTACCACGCCTCGCCGGACGAGGTCAAGTTCATCATGATCGATCCCAAAAAAGTGGAGATGGCAGATTATAATGGCATTCCTCACCTTCTGGTTCCTGTCATCAACGATGTGAAGAAGGCTGCCGGCACGCTCAACTGGGCATGCGTAGAAATGGAAAAGCGGTACAATCTGATTCAGGAGGTTGCAGCAAAAAACCTGATCGAATACAACCAGTTGGTTCGGGACGATCCGGAACGCGAGCAGCAGCCGTACATTGTCATTTTCATCGATGAGCTGGCCGATCTGATGATGACCGCACCGGACGACGTAGAAACTTCTATTTGCCGCCTTGCGCAAAAGGCGCGCGCCGCCGGCATCCATCTGGTGATCGGTACGCAGCGCCCCTCCGTAGACGTCATTACCGGATTGATCAAGGCGAATATCCCCTCCCGGATCGCCTTTACCGTTGCTTCTCAGGTGGATTCCCGCACCATTCTGGATCTGACCGGTGCAGAGAAGCTGCTCGGCAGGGGGGACATGCTGTATTACCCTGTCGGCGCGATGAAACCGATCCGCGTACAGGGCGCGCTGGTGGACGGCAAAACCGAGGTGGTTGCCATCACGCAGTTCATCAAGGACGCCGCTACGGCCTCCTATGATGAGGATATCATCTCTCAGATCGAAAAGGAAGCCAAGCTGTGCGGCGCACCCAAGCACGCGCGCCGCGCCGAGAACGAGGAGGGCTCCGGCGACGAACAGAAGCTGGATGATAAATTTTTCGACGCGCTGGAGCTGGCGATTGATACGCAGAACATCTCCACCTCCATGCTTCAGACACGGCTGGGACTGGGGTATGCCCGCGCAGCGCGCATCGTCGGCGTCATGGAACAGAAAGGCTATATCGGTCCGTTTGATTCCGCTACAAAAAAGCGGAAAATCGTCATCACACGGGAGGAACTCATGGAAATGAAAATGGGAAAGGCAGACGAAGCGGATGAGGCGTAAAGCCATCGCCTTGGCGTCTATTCTGCTGCTTTTGCTCCCGCTGCTTCTTCCCTCCTGTGCCGAACAGGACGTCGGCAGCATCGGCAATGAAAAAACGGCGCCGTTAGACCGTATCCTCGAAGCGGTTGCCGGCGGCAGCGTCGCTGCTTACGAGGCTGCGTTTCCGCCGGACTTCTGCGATGCTTACCTTTCCCTATTCCCGGATCTGCCGGAAACGGTCCGGCTGCAGCTTTCTCTGGCGGATTCGTATAACTGCAGCACCTGCGGTGACGAGTACCGCCTCTGGTATGAATTGACCGGCAGCGAGACCTATGATCTCTCGCAACTGGAGGAGACCTTTCAATACGACAGGCTCGACCGCTTCCGGTACACCATGTCTCTGTCCGACATCACTGCGGCAGAGCAAATCCATGTAACGGTTCACTGGGAGGGTTCCTATGACCGGAACGAGCGCGATGCCGTATATTTGGTTCTCTGCATCGGCGGCATTTGGTATCTGCATCCGCAATGCTTCGGCACGGTATTGCGCAACTGAAAGGAATAGGACGGATCACACAAAAACAGCGCACGCTCGGAAGAGCGTGCGCTGTCCTTTTCAGACGATCGATTCAATGCTTTTTCTCAATCAGCAAGCGATTCAATTCCTCCATGAATGCACCGATATCTTTAAACTGCCGGTAAACAGATGCAAAGCGAACATACGCAACTTCATCCATCACCTTAAGCTTTTCCATCACCATTTCGCCGATGGCAGAGGAATTGATCTCATTTTGAAGGGCGTTCTGCAGCGTCGTCTCAATCTCGCTGACGGCGCGCTCCATCTGCTCCATCGTGACCTGCCGCTTATCGCAGGCGCGGATGATGCTCTTGAGGATCTTGTTGCGGTCGAATGCCTCCCGCGTGCGATCCTTCTTGACCACAATCAAAGGGAGAGACTCAACCGTTTCATAGGTTGTGAAACGCTTCCCACAGCAAAGACATTCCCGGCGGCGGCGAATAGAACTGCCGTCTGAGGCGGGACGGGAATCCACCACCTTGCTGTCGGGATGGGCACAGGCGGGACATCTCATCGAACTTTCCTCCTTAAATGATGGTTATCGAATATCCTGCAAAATCCGTTCCGGACGCTTGTCCAGCGATACCGGATTCTGCATCAAATGCTTCAGGCAATGAAAGACCGATGCATATCCGAAGCCATCGGTAATCCTCTCATCCAGCGTAAATTTCAGATCCACATACTTCGCATGCCGGATCTCCCCATCTGCCTGCAGGACATTCACGAGATAGCGGTTTCCGAAGGCACAGAAAACCGGAATATTGCCGAAATTATACAAATGATGATAGATCGGCTGAATCCGCAGCGATCCCATCGATGTGATCGCCATAGAGCCGTGAAAGGGCGAAAGCTTGGTCAGCTTGCGCGGCATCAGACCGAAATAGTCCAAAAAGTTCAGGAACCCGATTGCGGCACGCAAAAATATCCGCGGCACGTGCCCCAAAAAACGGGCTACTCCGTCAAAATCCGCGTTTCCGCCCGCTTTTGCCTTGCGAATTTCACTGTTCAGCAGCTGATAAACCTCATCAGCAGTGGCATCCGGCGGAAAAATAACCTTCAGAACCGTTTCCGGCGCATTGACCTTCATCTCATTCTTGACGGTCAGCATCACCTCGATACAGTTGCGCGCATAGATCCGCTGCCCGCGGATAAACCGATTGATCTGCGGGTGGGAGGCGACCGTCCGCACATAGGCGGCAAGGATCACATACATTAAATTAAAATCGGTGAATCCCTGTTCCTTTTTATGACGAATGTACTGCTCCGTGCGGCTGACCTCGACTCGGTCCGTATAATAATTGGTGGCATCGCCGCGCGTCCTCATAATGAACGGTGAAACCATATTCATCGGGCAAAGCCCTTTGATCCGGCGTCCCTCCTTGTTTCTTACTGACACGGCGACCAACCTCTTTTCATTTCACATAACTCTTTGTTATGATACCATATTTTTTTCCGTTTCGCAACCTTTTTTGAAAAATTCTACGCAAATTTTTCCAAAAACATCTTGCAATGAAGTTGGCTTTATGATAAAATAAAGTTGATTATTTGAACTATAAATACTTAGGGAGGCTTTTTTCGTGAACCTGAAAACGTTGAAAATCGGTTGCCTCGCTCTGGCGGTACTGCTCATATGCGGCTGTACCGGATTCCTGACTGCCTGCGACAGCAGTGAAACGGCTTCCGAATCTCAAACCCCGTCTATCGAAGGAACCACCTCAACCGCTCCGGAAAACGAATATGTAGATCAGAACGGCAAGTATGTCGCCAAAAGCTCCGGAAATACCTACAGCGGCACTACGGTCAAATTTCTGACCTGCGGCGCCGCCTCGAAGTACAATTCGGAGCTGCTTTTCAATGACTACACACAGTCCGACGCAACGCCAATTCCGGACGTCATCAATTCGGCACAGGGCGACCGGATTGCCCTTGTTGAAGAAATGCTCGACGTAACCATCGAAGAGGAATATGTCTATGACGTCAGCCGTACAAATGCCGCAATGGCTGCCCGCATCCGAGAAGACAATCTGGCATTTACCGCCGACTACCAGATCGTCGTTCCCTGTCTGTACGACGGTGCAACGCTGGCGCAGGAGGGACAGCTGATTAACCTTTACGACCTTCCCGGCATCCAAATGGATGCGCCTTGGTGGGATCAGGTGTTCAACGAGGAATGCACCATCGGCGGACAACTGTATTTCACCATCGGCGACATCGGCACCATCAACAAATCCGCCACTGCGGCACTTACATTCAACAAAACCTTGTATCTGGAATATAAGCTGGATGAAAAATATAACGGCACGCCCTATGATTTCGTCCGTAACGGCACATGGACCATCGATCTGGTTCTGCAGCTATTCCGGGAAATCAGCAACGACTTGAACAGCGATGGCGTGATCGACTACCAAG
Organism: uncultured Ruminococcus sp.; assembly: GCA_964549435.1. Taxonomy (GTDB): domain Bacteria; phylum Bacillota; class Clostridia; order Oscillospirales; family CAG-382; genus Coliplasma. Next base: position 27,253 of record CAZJVB010000010.1, on the reverse strand, counting down.
ACGAATACGGCTGGGGCGGACAACTGGATGATATGTGGAGCTTGTTCTACGGCTCCGGCTCCAGAATTGCAAGCACCGATACATCGGACGGATACCCGGTGCTCAGCATGTACTCCGAACGCAGCGCTATCGTCATGGAGAAAATGCAAACGCTGGTACAGGATAGCCAGCACTACGTTTCCGCCAACGATTATTTCAATGTGACGCAATGGCCGACCGAGCTGCTGCTCGATAATTTCATTCGCGGCGACAGCCTGTTCTACAACGGTTCTCTGGGCACACCGATCGAACTCGGTGGTATGGAGGACGACTTCGGTCTGCTGCCCATCCCTAAAGGGGATGAAAATCAGGACAACTACTACAGCTTGATCAACCCATGGACCTCCAACTGCTTTGCAGTTCCGCAGTCACTCGGTGCCTCCGACTATCAGATGGTGTCCGATGTACTGAACGTCATGGGCGCCGTTTCCGGCAATGTGGTAGCCGGTGCTTATCTGGAACAGTGCATTGAATACATGAAGAGCCGCGACGATGACACGATCGACATGATCGAAAATTACATCCTGCCCGGTCGCGGATGCGACATCGGTATGATCTTCTCATGGGGGGGTCTCGATACCCTGCTGCATACGATGGCTTCCCAGCAGATCGGCACGTTCTCTTCCAACTATCAAGCGCTGCAGACTGCCGCGCAAACGGCAATGGATGAAACGATCGCCTACTTCCGCGCCTTAAAGTAACGCACTTTCCCGCCAATGAAAAACCCGCCGTTTACTCCGACGGGTTCGGACTGATATTTGAGGGAGCCTTTTAAAAGGCTCCCTCTCTTGCCTTAAGGAAATCAATAAGCACTGCTTCTACCAACATCAGCCCTCTCAGACAAAAAAGTGTGCAGTATCCCGTTGTTTTGTGGTCGAAGAGACCGTATACCAACCGCAGAAAAACAAAAAATCAACAAAAAATGCAAGAATAAAGCTGAGCCCAATTATAAAAATCAGGCTCAGCTTTTCATTAACCATAAGATTCTAATTGACCGCTTCTCATCGAAAATCCGGTAGAAGGCATGCGCAGCATATGCACGCCACCGCTGCTATCCTACTGTGCCCGTACCAGCGAAAGGAAGCAGCGGTGTACCGACGGATCGTCGGACAGCTCCGGGTGAAAGGCCGTAACCAGCTGGGTTCCCTGCCTCGCGGCAACGATATGCCCGTCCACCTCCGCAAGCACCTCCGTATCGCCGGACACCGATTCAATATACGGCGCACGGATGAAGGTCATCGGGATTCTCCCGATTCCCTTACAGTCTGCTTCGGTATAAAAGCTGCCGAGCTGCCTGCCGTAAGCATTGCGGACCGCAGTAATGTCCATCGTTGCAAAATGCGTGCGATCGTCATTCCGGATGGTTTTTGCAAGCAGAAGCAGTCCTGCACAGGTACCGAAGACGGGAAGCCCGTCCGCAATCCTTTCCCGCAGCGGCGCAAACAACTCCAGCTCCCGCAGAAGCTTTCCCTGCACGGTGCTTTCCCCACCGGGGATAATCAACCCGTCAAACGGCATCTCCAGATCCCGTCTCTGACGAATTTCAAAAGAAGCGACGCCCAAGCGGGAGAGCATCTGCTCATGCTCGATAAACGCCCCCTGCAGGGCAAGGATGCCGATCCGCATGCTTATTTTCCTCTTTCCGCCATCAAAAGCGCGATTTCCTGTTCATTGATGCCGACCATCGCCTCACCGAGATCCTCGGACAACGCGGCAAGCATGCCTGCGTCGGTAAAGTTGGTGACCGCCTTGACAATTGCAGCAGCGCGTTTTTCGGGATTGCCGGATTTGAAAATTCCAGAGCCGACAAATACCCCCTCCGCGCCGAGCTGCATCATCAGCGCAGCGTCTGCGGGAGTCGCAATGCCGCCCGCCGCAAAATTGACTACCGGCAGTTTCTTGTTTTCATGCACATACAGCACCAGATCATAGGGAACCTGTAGCTGCTTGGCTACATCAAACAGCTCATCCTCCGACATCGAACCGATGCGGCGGATTTCAGACTGCATCATCCGCATATGGCGAACAGCCTGCACGACATCGCCGGTGCCGGGTTCCCCTTTGGTACGGATCATTGCAGCGCCTTCGTTGATTCTCCGGAGCGCCTCCCCCAGATCCTTCGCACCGCAGACAAACGGAACGTCGAATTTGGTCTTGTCAATATGATATTTATCATCTGCGGGAGAAAGCACCTCGCTTTCATCGATATAATCGATTTCAATCGCCTGCAGAATCTGCGCCTCCGCAAAATGACCGATCCGGCATTTCGCCATGACCGGGATAGAGACGGCGTTCTGAATCCCTTTGATCATCTTCGGATCGCTCATACGGGACACCCCGCCCGCCGCGCGGATATCGGCGGGAATCCGCTCCAACGCCATAACGGCACAGGCGCCCGCAGCCTCAGCGATCTTTGCCTGCTCAGGCGTTGTGACGTCCATGATGACGCCGCCCTTCAGCATCTGTGCCAGATTCTTGTTCAATTCCAATCTGCTGTTTTCCATGAGAAGCTTCTCCTTCTATATTTTGAGTATAACCTACATATTCGATAGTTATTATACACAGGACGTCTTTTTCTGTCAAGAGCAAAGCGGTACGAAAAAGCGCCCCGTATGGTTCTTTTTTTCGCTATTTTTTCTATTTTCGGATGCGAAACAGGCAGCTTTTTTACGCGATCGGCTCAAAATCGGCAGCGCCATGCTTGCAGAGCGGGCAGATGAAATCCTCCGGCAGCGTCTCTCCCTCATATACATAGCCGCACACCTTGCAGACATATCCCTTCTTCCCCTCGGTTTCGGGCTTGGGCTTCACGTTGTTCTGATAGTAGGTATAGGTCATCGTCTCCGCCGAAGAGATCACACGCGCCTCGGTTACGCTGCAGATAAACATGCCATGCGTATCCAAATCCAAATACTGTTCCACCTTGAGCGACAGGAACGCATTGATATGCCTCGGCAGGAACGCCAGTCCGTTGTCCGAGCGCAGCAGTTCCGTGTTCGCAAACTTATCCACTTGCCGTCCGCTCTGAAAGCCAAAGGTTTCAAATACCGAAAACGGCGCATCCACGGACAGGCAGTTGACGTTCATCACGCCGGTCTGCCGGATCACATGATGGGAATAGTTCTGCTTATTGATCGTCACGGCGATCCGGTTAGGTGAATTGGTGACCTGCGATACCGTGTTGACGATCAGCCCGTTATCCTTTTTGCCGTCATAGGAGGTAACCACATACAAACCGTATCCGATCCGGAACAGCGCAGAAAGGTCGTTCTTGTTCGCCGTTTCATTGCGGCGGGCGAGATAGTCACTGCACAGCTCCTCCGAAAGCGCATCCAGCTGTTCCTTGCTTTCGTCATTCAAAGCGGACAGGAGCCGGACCGTCGTATCGGTAAAGGTCAGCTTTTTGCACTGCTCCAGCAGTCCGCGCATGGTTTTGGCGGCAAGCGGTGCCCAAGAGCCGTTTTCTATCAGACCGACAATCCGGCTCTGAAAGTTCCTTTCCGTCAGATGATGAAGGAACGTCTTCATATACGGGAAAATGTCCGCGTTGTACGTCGTGGTTGCAAGCACAAGCTTTCCGAACCGAAAAGCGTCAGCAACGGTCTCCGCCATATCACAGCGCGCAAGATCGCGAACGACCACCTGCGGACAGCCTTTGGCGCGCAGCTTTCCTTCCAGCAGCTCAACCGCTTTCCGGGTGTTTCCGTAAACAGAGGTATAGGCGATCAAAATCCCTTCACTCTCCACGCCGTAAGACGACCAGAGACGGTAAAGCTGCAGATACCTTTCAAGCTGCTCGGTCAACACCGGTCCGTGCAGCGGGCACAGGAATCTGATGTCCAGCGAAGCGGCCTTTCTAAGCAGCGCCTGCACCTGCACGCCGTACTTCCCGACGATGCCAAAATAATACCGCCGCGCCTCGCTCGCCCAATCCTCCGCCGGGCGGTCTAAGGCGCCGAAGGTTCCGAACGCGTCCGCGGAAAACAGCACGCCGTCCGTCCTGTCATACGTCATGATAACTTCCGGCCAATGCACCATCGGCGCGGTCACAAAGGAAAGCGTGCGCCTTCCCAAAGAAAGGGAATCCCCCTCCCCGACCACAATGCGGCGGTCTGAAAAATCCGTGCCGAAGAACTGCTGCATCATCGAGAACGCCTTTTGGGAGGCGACGACAATCGTATCGGTATACAGCTTCATAAATTGCACAATATTGGCAGAATGATCCGGCTCCATATGCTGGACGATCAGATACGCCGGCGAACGGCCGCCGAGCACCGTTTGAAGGTTGTCCAGCCATTCATGGGTAAAATGTGCGTCCACGGTATCCAGCACCGCAATGCTTTCATCCAGTATCACATAGGAATTGTACGAGATGCCGTCAGGAATCGGATACTGCCCCTCAAACAGATCCAACGAATGGTCATTGACGCCCACATAGCGGATATCTTCAGGTAACTTCAAGGAAAACTCCCTTTCTTTCCACGTTCATATTGGTTTTCTTTTTCCCTGTCATGATACCATTCCGAAACGCATTTGTCAACAGGGTTGAACCGAAAGTTTTTTACAAAAAGAGGACTTGATATCTCCTGATGTATATGATATAATAAAGAAAATATCGTGCAGGCGGGATGTCCCCCTGACGAAAAGAATCCGCGCCGGAAAGGGCAATGCCATTTGCCCAAGGCGGGGTTGGATAAGCGACCGAAAAAGCGGAGGACCGGCGATGAGAGATTACAAGCAAATGCAGGAAATCCAGAAGCTCAAGCAGCAGGCGGAAAAGGAACAACCCGGCGGGGAAACAAAGGCGGAAGACGCCGAATCGAAAAAATATGAACACCGCGCACCCGGTTTCCGCGGCTGGCTTTCCTATCTCCTCGAATACTATAAGTGGCAGATCCTGATCGGACTGCTGATCCTTGTCGGCGTGATCGCCGGCATTTCTCAAATACACCGCACATCCAATCCGGACCTGTCACTGATGTACATCGGTCCGTATTATCTGACGCCCGCAGAGCAGGAAAAGCTGGAAGCAAGCGTCTCCGCTCTATCCGGGGAAGCCGCCGGGGATTACAACGGAGACGGCGAATTCCGGTTTGACTTTCTGGATCTGACCGTAGCACACGTCACGGATGCGGACGGACTGCAATATACCTATGATCAGCAGAACGCCGCCTACACGCGATTCCAAACCGAGCTGCGTGCCGGGGATTCGCTGCTGTATTTTTTAGAGCCGTATTACTATCGGCAGGCAAAGGCGGAGGGCGTCCTGCAGCCGTTGGAGGAGCTCGGCGTCGACGTCTCGGTCAGCTTCGACGGCTACGGCATTTATCTGGGCGATCTGGACGGCTATGAACTGCCCGGCTTTACCCGGATGCCGGCGGATACCGTCGTCTGCCTGCGCCGCTCCCCGGAGCAGGATGCGATTTCCTACGGGCGGACAGTGGAGGTCTGGGAAGCTCACCGTGACCTACTGCTGCAGCTGCTTTCCTACCGCTCCGAAAATCGGGCGGATGAAACAGACGCAGTGTCCGACCTTACGCTGTTCTACGCAGGTGAACAGCCGGTGTTTCGCAGCATCCGCCTGCCAATTGAGCAGCTGCTTTCCTCCCTGACCGAGGACAGCAACGGAGACGGCGTGTGCAAAGGAACGCTGTCGGCTGTCACCCGCAGCGGCTCTGCGCTTTACGGAGAAGTCGCCGCCAAGGAAATCCGTACCGAACTGGTCGCCGGGGACAGTCTGCTTTGGCTGCTGGATGAGGAAGCTTTCGCCTATGCAAGGGATCATCACCTGCTGGAAGCGCTGCCGGAAGAGCTTGCCGGTCTGGAAGCAGCGGTGGACGGCTACGGGCTGACACTGTCCTCACTGGAGCTTTATGAAGCGGAAGGATTCTCCGAGCTTGCAGGGAGTGCGGTTCTCTGCCTGCGCCGAAATCCGGAAACGGAAACCGAATCCTATGGCAGAACCGTGGAAAATTTCCGCATCGCAGAGCAGGTCTTTCGCCTTCTGGCAGGTTATCAAAAATAACTCTTGCATTTATCGCCGTTTTATGCTAAAATGATTCATTGTTAAAAGAAGATCGATATAAGATCCGGAGGGAAACAACTATGGCATCCACATTCAGAAAAAAGCAAAAGAAGCATCTGATCGCCGCCATCGTCTGCTGCGTTCTGGTGTTTGCGCTGATTCTTGCAACCGTCGTGGTCTGTCTGCTGCACCGCGCTTCTCTTGCTGAAAAGTTCAAGGACGAGGACTTCGCGTCCGCAATTGCGAGCGCGCTTGGTCTTTCATCCCGCTATAAGCTGGAGCAGGAGGATCTTGACCAATTTGAAGGATTGGTCTATTTCTGCAGCATCGGCGTCGATACCTCCAACGGATACAGCTCCTACGCGTATCCGGTTGTCATGCTCTGTGACAAGACCTACACCGACGCTCTGATCGAGCAGAGCGATCCCGATTATGTATCCGATACTGCGGATGACACGGATTACAGCTCTCATTATAAGGTGGTCAGCTACATCCTGAGCGATCCGGAGGATCTGAACCTGTTCCGCAATCTGCGTCTGCTGCGTGCATTCGACGTTACTGAACTCAACGAGATGTCTACCAACTGCCAGACCACGCAAATTTACAGTCTGTACGGACTAGGCACCACCGCTGTTTCCGTGGATACGGTGATCAGCAATACCCGTCTGTCCGGGCTGACAAACTTGAACCAGATCTCCTCTCTGACCAAGCTGGAACAGCTTTCCGTTTGCTATACCGGCATTACCACGCTGGAGGGACTGGAAAACTTCCCGAATCTGAATAAGCTGGACGCCACCTATACGGCGCTGACCGACATTTCGGCTTTGGAAAACACCCCCAACCTGAAATTCTTAGGACTCAACAGCATCAACGTTACTTCCACTGCCTCCGGCGATACCTCTGACGACACCTCCGGTGATACGTCCGATGACGTCTCCGGCGATACCTCTGATGACGCCTCCGGCGATACGTCCGATGACGTCTCCGGCGATACCTCCGATGACGTCTCCGACGATACCTCTGATGACACCTCCGGTGATACGTCCGATGACACCTCCGGTGATACCTCTGATGATACCTCCGATGACGCCTCCGGGGATACGTCCGATGACGCCTCCGGCGATATATCCGATGACGCCTCCGGCGATACGTCCGATGACGCCTCCGGCGATACCTCTGATGACACCTCCGGTGATACCTCCGATGACGCCTCCGGCGATACGTCCGATGACGCCTCCGGCGATACCTCTGATGACACCGCTGAGGATACCTCTGATGATACCTCCGGCGATACCTCTGATGACGCCTCCGGCGATACGTCCGATGACACCTCTGGGGATACGTCCGGCAGCGATGAGGAGGATGAGGAAGAAGAACCGACGTTCAACGAAACCGGTCTGGATACAGAGGATCTGGCTGTTCTCGCAAAACTGCCGAACCTCATTTATCTGGACATCACCAACAACAATATTTCCGATCTGTCCATGCTGTCCGCGCTGCAGAATATCAAATATCTGTCAGTCGCAAACAACCCGCTGACCGATCTGACCGGCATCGAAAATCTAAAGAACCTCAAGGTACTTTACGCTGCGGACTGCCTGCTTGCCGACGTGAACGCATTGACCGGCTTCGATAAGCTGGAGACCGTGTATCTGACGGACAATAAGCTGACCGATTTGAACGGTCTGGTTGCGGCAACCGCCGTCACCTATCTGGATGCCTCCGGCAATGCACTGACCGATGCGTCTGCCGTCAGCGGAATGTCCGAGCTTGCCACGCTGAACCTTTCCGACAACAAGCTGACCTCCGTTCCCGATTTGTCCGGTCTGACCAAGGCAACCACCGTCAATCTTTCCGATAACAAGCTGACCGATGCGTCCGGACTGTCCGCTTTCAATCCGACCGGTCATGAGCAGACGGATGCGGACGGAGACGGCGAGGATGACGACATCACCCTCACGCTGAACCTTTCCGGCAACCGGCTCACCCATCTCATCCTCTCCGCCTCCAGACTGACCAGTCTGGATCTCTCGGACAATCAACTCGGGATGGATGCGGAGGAGACCGCGCTCCGGTTCGACGGCTGCACTGCGCTGACCACACTGACCGTCAGTGAAAACAGCAAGCTGCTGTCACTGGAGGGCATCGAAACCCTGACCGCACTGACTACGCTGACCGCGCAGAATTGCGGCATCCGCGAGCTGCCGGTGCTGAAGGATCTGGAAAAGCTGACCACGGTGAACCTGACAGGCTCGGAAATCACTGGCATCGAAGGGCTCAGGGACAACGCTTCCGTCACGACGCTGACGCTGTCCGAATGCGAGAAGCTGACCGATATTTCCTGCCTCTCCACACTCGAAGCGCTGACCAAGGTCGATCTGTCTAAGTGTACCGCGCTGACGGACGATTCCATCGCCGCCGCGTTCGGCACGCCGGCGACCGACACGCAGGAAGCAAACCTGCTCTTCGATGAAATATCAAAGCTCACCGTTACCCTGACCGGCTGCAGCCAGATCACGGACTTCTCCGTCTTCGACGAGTACGGCAACATGACCGTCACGCACGACACTGCATCGGAAAGCTGATCTTCTTTTCCCCCTTTCTTTACCTATAATAATCGGAGGTATCCCTTATGCCGGATATGCTTGTAAAGCTTTATACCCTGCCTGACAGTGCGCCGCTCTACGAACGGCTCGCACAACAGAACATCCGCATAATCCGCCCAATGACTCCCAACCGCGACAAGGTTCTGCAATGGATCGAAGCGCACTTCGGCATCGGCTGGGCGAATGAAACCGCCGCCGCTTTCACGAAGCTGCCCGTTTCCTGTTTCATTGCCTATGAGGAGGAAACCAAACAAATTCTCGGCTTCGCCGGCTACAACTGCACCGCGAAGGATTTCTTCGGACCGACCGGCGTGTCGGAGAAAGCGCGTCACCGCGGCATCGGCGGAGCGCTGTTGCTCCGCTGTATGGAATCCTTGCGGGACGAAGGCTACGCATATGCGATCATCGGAGGCGCCGGTCCCGTAGACTATTACAAAAAGCTCTGCGGAGCGGAAATCATCCAAGGCAGCGTTCCTGGCATTTACCGGGAACTGATCTGAATTCGAAAAGGAGACTGCATTACCCATGCCAAAGAAGTTAAGAGCCGGCATTGTCGGCGCAACCGGAATGGTCGGTCAGCGTTTTATCACCCTGATTGCAAATCATCCCTATTTTGAACTTTCCGCGCTTGCCGCGAGCGCTTCCTCTGCCGGCAAGCCTTACGAAAAAGCCGTCGAAGGTCGCTGGAAACTGCAGGAGGAGATGCCGGACTGCGTCCGCGGCATGACCGTACTGGACGCTTCGGATCTCGAAGCCATCAAGCCGTTGGTAGATTTTGTGTTCTGCGCCGTGGATATGTCCAAGGAGCAGACCCGTGCATTGGAGGAAGCGTACGCCAAAGCAGAAATTCCGGTCGTCTCCAATAATTCCGCGCACCGCTCCACACCGGATGTCCCGATGCTGATTCCGGAAATCAATGCGGATCATACAGGCGTCATCCCCTATCAGAAGAAGCGTCTCGGCACGGAAAAGGGCTTCATCGCCGTCAAGCCGAACTGCTCCATCCAAAGCTACGTACCCGCGCTGACACCGCTGCTTTCCTATGGCATCCAAAGCATCAACGTCACTACGCTGCAGGCGATTTCCGGCGCCGGGAAAACATTTTCCTCTTTCCCGGAGATTCTGGATAACGTGATCCCCTACATCGGCAATGAAGAGGAAAAGAGCGAAAAAGAACCGTTGAAAATCTGGGGCAGACTGGAAAACGGCAGCATCCGCCCGGCAGAAAAGCCGGTCATTTCTGCAACCTGCACCCGCGTGCCTGCTTCTGACGGGCATATTGCGGTGGTTTCCGTCCGGTTTGACAGGAAGCCGTCGATAGATGACATGCGTGCCGCTTGGGACGCCTACGTCGGCGAAGCGCAGCGGCTGCAGCTCCCCTCCGCGCCCGCAAAATTCCTGACCTATTTAGAAGAGCCGGACCGTCCGCAAACCAAACTGGACCGCAACATCTACGGCGGCATGGGAATCACCATCGGCCGCCTGCGCGAAGACACTCTCTTCGACTATAAGTTCGTCTGCCTGTCGCACAATACGCTGCGCGGCGCGGCAGGCGGCGCCGTCCTGTCTGCGGAACTGCTCTACCGTCAGGGCTATTTATTCTAAAAAACGACGGAAAACCTCTTGACAACCGCCCGTCTCCTGTGCTATGATGGCAGTGGAAACGGTGCTGGCGGATCATGTGAAATAACACGGTGTACCGTTTTTCGACAGTCTGATGCTTTGACGTCTGCTGTCGTCTGTATGCCGAACCGCCTGGGCAATCCTTTCCGATAAAGGATTGCCCGTTTTTCATTTTCAAAGAAAAAAGGAGCTCCTCATGATGAAACCGGATGTCGAAATCGCACAGGAGGCCGCCATGCTGCCGATTGGAACCGTTGCGGCGGGAATCGGTCTGCGGGAGGAAGAGATCGAGCCTTACGGAAGCTACAAGGCCAAGCTGCTGCCGGCAGCAGAGCAACGGCTGGCAAAGGAAAAGGACGGAAAGCTGATCTTAGTCACCGCAATCTCTCCCACGCCTGCCGGCGAGGGAAAAACCACCATGACCATCGGTTTGGGCGACGCGCTGAAACGCACCGGCAGAAAGGTCGTAATCGCGCTGCGCGAACCGTCTCTCGGTCCGGTGTTCGGTCTGAAAGGCGGCGCAACCGGCGGCGGCTATGCGCAGGTTGTCCCAATGGAGGACATCAATCTGCATTTTACCGGCGACTTCCATGCCATTACCAGCGCCAACAACCTGCTTTCCGCCATGCTGGACAATCACATCCATCAGGGAAACGCGCTGCGGATCGATCCCAAACGCATCCTTCATGCGCGCTGTCTGGACGTTAACGACCGCGTTCTGCGCGACATCACGATAGGTCTCGGAGAGAAGAAAAACGGCGTCACCCGTCAGGAACGTTTCATGATTACGGTTGCGACGGAAATCATGGCGATCCTCTGCCTTGCGGCTTCTCCGGAAGATCTGCACGAACGTCTCGGCAATATGCTGGTCGCCTATACTTACGACGGCGCTCCCGTGTACTGCCGTCAGCTACATGCGGAGGGCGCGATGACCGTTCTGCTGAAAGACGCGATCAAACCCAATCTGGCGCAGACACTGGAAAACACGCCCTGCCTGATCCACGGAGGACCGTTCGCCAATATCGCGCACGGCTGCAATTCGATCATCGCCACCCGCACCGCGCGGAAGCTGGCTGATTACACCGTAACAGAGGCAGGCTTCGGCGCCGACCTCGGCGCAGAGAAGTTTCTGGATATCAAATGCCGTGCCGCCGGCTTCCATCCGGACGCGGTAGTGCTGGTTGCAACGGTACGCGCGCTCAAATACAACGGCGGCGTTCCGAAGGAGCAGACCGCTGAAGAGAATTTGGAAGCGCTACAAAAAGGGATGGCCAATCTTGGCGCGCACATTGACAATCTCAAAGGATTCGGTCTGCCGCTGGTCGTCGCAATCAATCACTTTTATGCCGACACCGGAGCGGAACTGGAGCTGATTCGCGCTTACTGTGCCGAAAAAGGGGTAAAAGCGATCGTTTCCACCGCCTTTTCCGAGGGCGGCAAGGGCAGTACGGAGTTGGCGGAGGAGGTCTGCCGTCTCTGTGAGCAGGAGCACGCCTTCCGCTTTACCTATCCTTCCGAAGCGTCTCTCTGCGAAAAAATCGAAGCAGTCGCCCGCAAGATCTACCACGCAGACGGCGTTGATTATACTCCTGCCGCCAGAAAGGCGATCGGGGAAATCGAGGCGCTCGGGTACGGCGCGCTGCCGGTCTGCATCGCCAAAACGCAGTATTCCCTTTCCGACGATCCGAAAAAACTGGGCGCGCCGAGCGGCTACCGTCTGACCGTTCGGGAGGTGCGCGTCTCTGCGGGCGCAGGCTTTGTTGTTGTGCTGACCGGCGGCGTGCTGACCATGCCGGGCCTGCCGGAGCATCCCGCAGCGGAACGCATCGATCTAACCGACGGCAGAATCGTAGGGCTGTTCTGATGAAAAGCTATGTATCCTCCTCCCTTGCGGAAACCGAAGCGATCGCAGCGGAGATCGCCGGTCTGCTGAAAAAGGGGCAGACGCTCGCTCTCTACGGCGACATGGGCGCCGGAAAAACCGCATTCGTGCGCGGACTCGTCAAAGCGCTTTGCCCGGAATGCCTTCCGCTGGTGCATTCCCCAACGTTCGCCATCGTCAACGAATACGCCGGTTCCCACGTAACGATCTACCATTTTGACCTGTACCGCGTCCAAGACGAAGACGATTTATACTCTACGGGCTTCTTCGACTGTATCGCCGGGGACGGCATCGTGGTGACGGAATGGAGCGAACGCATTGCGTCCGCCATTCCCGCCGACGCCCTGCGGCTGCAGTTCGAAACATGCTCGGAAACCGAAAGAAGGCTGACCCTATGCTGATCCTCGGATTGGATTCCACCGCAGTGACCGCTTCGGCGGCGGTTGCAGACTTCCGGGACGGAACGCCGGCGACATACAGCCTGTTTACCGTCAAAAACAAACTGACGCACAGCGAAAACCTGATGCCGATGGTGGAGCACGTCCTGCAAATCTACGGCGCTTCGGTCAGCGAGCTCGACCTGCTTGCAGTCAATGCAGGCCCCGGCTCCTTTACCGGCGTCCGCATCGGCGTTTCCACAGTCAAGGGACTGGCTTATCCGCGCTCGCTCCCCTGCGCCGCCGTCTCTACGCTGGAAGCACTGGCAGAAAACCTCTCCGGCACGGAAGGAACCGTCTGCGCCCTGATGGACGCCCGCCGCGGGCAGTTCTACTGCGCGCTGTTCTCCTCCGGCATACGTCTCACGTCAGACGACTGCCTTTCTGCCGATGAGCTGAAAGCGCTGCTCAAGGACCGGCAACAGCCCCTCACTCTCTGCGGAGACGGCGCGCTCCCCTTCCTTTCTCTCTGTGATGAGCAGGAGAAACACCGCTTCCGCGCCGCCAATCCGGTCTGCCGGGAGCAGAATGCGCTTTCCACCGCGATCTGCGGATACCGTCTCTATGCTGCGGGCAAAGCCGTAAACGGCAAAGATCTGCGTCCGATCTATCTGCGTCTGCCGCAGGCGGAGCGCGAACGGCTGGAAAACGCCGCCCGACAGCAAAACCACTCAACAGGAAAGGAACCGAACGGAAATGAAACTTGCAATCGGATGTGACCACGGCGGTTTGGAAATCAAAAACGCCATTCTGCATTATTTTAAGGAAAGAGGCATCGATTATACCGACTTCGGCACCTGTACGGCGGAGTCGGTAGACTATCCGGTCTACGCCAAGAAGGTCTGCGCTGCGGTGCAGAGCGGAGAGTACCAGTTCGGTATCCTCTGCTGCGGCACCGGCATCGGCATGTCTATGGTCGCCAACAAACAAAAGGGAATCCGTGCCGCCGTCCTTTCGGACGCCTTCAGCGCTGAAATGACGAGACGTCACAACAACGCCAATGTGCTCTGCCTCGGCGGTCGCATCATCGACGGGGAAACCGCAGTTCGGCTGACGGAGCTGTTTCTGTCTACCCCGTTCGACGGCGGCCGTCATCAGAAACGCGTCGATATGATCGAGAACGGAACGGAAAACGGAGGAGCCTAACCGGGTTCCTCCGCTTTTTTCAGCGCAATGGCTCCTGATCCGCTCATTTTTTTGCGCCAGACGCTTGACAAACCGCCAAAAACCTGCTATAATGGCGGTACCTCTGTATGCGAGGTCTTTTTGTTGTGGTTTCCGGAGGTTTTTCGATTTCCGCTTCCGGAACGGACAAACTGTCCGCCGCATAACCGAGGGAGGTAACAGTAACAATATGATTTGGAGGTGCCGATAACATGAGGGTGAAAATCACTCTGGTTTGCACGGAATGCAAACAAAGAAACTACGACACGGTCAAGAACAAAAAGAATGACCCCGACAGACTCGAAATGAAAAAGTACTGCAGATTCTGCCGCAAGCACACGCTTCATAAAGAAAGCAAGTAAGGGGGCGGCTTCATGTCTAAAAACAGACTTCTGAAACTCCTCCCCCTCTTGGTTGCGTTCCTGCTGCTCTGCTCCGCTTGCGCCTTAGCCGTGCTCGCCGATCCGGCGGATGACAGCGACGACGTTAGCAATGTGAGCGATGTGACAAGCGACGAGGCTGGCGATGACAGCTCCGTAATATCTGATGCGGAATCCGGCACGGAATCCGACACAGAGTCTGATACGGAGTCCGATTCGGAATCTGAAGCGACATCCGATGAATCGGAAACCGCCTCTGCGGACGAATCGGAAGCCTCTTCCGATACGACCTCTCAGACGGAGACCTCCGCAGAGACGACGGACTCCTCTGAGGCGGAAAGCGAGACGGAAAGCAGCATCCCTTGGAAGCTGATTATCACGCTCGCCGTTATCGTTGTCATTGTCGCCATCCTGTTCATCCTTGCCAAGACGAACAGCAAGCTCGGGCAGCGGATCGCGAAATTCTTCAAGGATTACAAGAGTGAAATCCGGAAGATCTCCTGGATGTCCCGAAAGGATCTGCTGAAGAGCACGCTGGTTGTTCTGGTGATTCTGGTGATCTCCTGCGTTGCCATCGGTCTGCTGGACTTCGTGTTCTCTTGGCTGGTGAAACTGCTGTCCTCCATTGGCTGAAAGGCTGGTAAGACATGAGTTTACCGCAGGAAAGCAAGCCGCTTTGGTATGTCGTACACACCTATACCGGCTATGAAAATAAGGTTCTGCAAAGCCTGGAAAAGATCATCGAAAACCGAGGGATCGGTGAGTTGATCCAATCGGTACGCATTCCGACAGAAATCGTGACGGAACTGACCGATAAAGGCGAAAAGGAAATCGAAAGAAAGCTATTTCCCAGCTACGTCTTCGTTAAAATGGTTATGAACGACGAGATGTGGCATATCATCCGCAACACAACCGGCGTAACCGGCTTCGTAGGTCCCGGCTCCCGTCCTGTTCCACTTTCGGACGAAGAGGTCGAACAGCTCGGTGTAGAACCGCGTGTGATCGAGGTTCGGTATGCAATCGGCGACAGTGTGCGGATCTGCGCGGGTCCCCTTTCCGGCTTTATCGGAATCGTGGACGAGATCTCGGCGGATATGAAAACCGTCAAGGTTACCGCTTCCATGTTCGGGCGCGAAACCAAGGTGGAGCTCGGCTCCATGGAGGTTAAGTCGCTGGAAGACGAAAACAATCAATGAAACGGTTCGGACGCAGTTGCCGCGCGCCCGGACAAAATGGATCCGGATGGCACTGCCATGGATCCCGTGGGAGGGACGCAGGTCCCGAAAAACAATTTTTACCACAATCGGAGGTGTATTTCTCATGGCAAAGAAAATCGTAGGCTATATCAAACTGCAAATCCCGGCAGGCAAGGCGACCCCCCAGCCGCCGATCGGTCCGGCACTCGGTCAGTACGGCGTTGCAATTCCGATGTTTACCAAGGAATTCAACGAGCGTACCAAAAATGACATCGGTCTCATCATCCCCGTGGTTATCACGGTTTATGCAGACCGCACCTTTACCTTCATCACCAAAACCCCGCCCGCAGCCGTGCTGATCAAAAAAGCATGCGGCATTGAAAGCGGCTCCGGCGTTCCTCAGTCTCAGAAGGTCGGCCAGATCACCAAGGAACAGGTTCGCAAAATCGCCGAAACCAAAATGCCCGACCTCAACGCGGCGTCTATTGAAGCCGCAATGAGCATGATCGCAGGCACCGCGCGCAGTATGGGCGTCGTGGTTGTAGACTAAGGAGGGGTGCAAAGATGAAAAGAGGCAAGAATTATACCGCCGCTGCTGCTGCGGTTGAAAAGACCAAGCTCTATGAGAGCACGGAAGCGCTCGGTCTGCTCTGTGAAATTGCAAAAGCGAAGTTTGACGAAACCGTCGAACTCCACATCCGCCTCGGCGTCGACTCCCGACATGCCGATCAGCAGGTCAGAGGCGCGGTCGTCCTTCCTAACGGCACCGGTAAGACGGTACGCACCCTCGTGTTTGCCAAGGGCGATAAAGCGAAGGCGGCCGAGGAAGCCGGCGCAGATTACGTCGGCGCAGAAGATCTGGTGCAGAAAATCACATCGGAAAACTGGTTTGAATTTGACGTCGTTATCGCAACACCTGACATGATGGGTGTTATCGGGCGTCTCGGTAAAGTGCTCGGTCCGAAAGGATTGATGCCGTCTCCGAAGGCCGGCACGGTCACAATGGACGTAGCGAAAGCGGTCACCGAATCAAAAGCCGGTAAGATCGAATACCGTCTTGACAAAACCAACATCATCCACTGCCCGATCGGAAAGGTCAGCTTTGGAAAGGAAAAGCTTTCCGAAAACTTCGATGCGCTTATGGGCGCCGTCGTCAAGGCACGTCCCGCAACTTTGAAAGGGCAATATATCAAATCCTGCGCCGTGTCCTCCACGATGGGTCCCGGCATCAAAGTCAATACCGCGAAGATTTCCAACTAAGGAACCTCAAAAAAATTCCGGAAACCTCTTGACAAAGGCGGCATTTTATGCTATCCTTGATAAGGTTTTATCCATTCCGCAGAAAGCTGGTACGCCATCCGCAGGTGAATTGCCTGCCGCGCGTTGAAAGCATGTGAGGAGCATGCGCCCGCCGAGGAACGTGAAAAGCAAGACAATCTTTGTCCGTTTGTTTCATGCTCCTCTGCGTTTGCGGAGGAGCATTTTTTCCGGAAACCCGTTTTCCATCAGTCATTCATTACGGAGGTGAAAATTTTGGCAAACGCTAAAATCATCGAGCAAAAGCAACAGATCGTTGCAGATCTGGCTGAGAAGATGAAGAACGCAAGCAGCGGCGTCCTTGTAGACTACAAGGGCATCTCTGTTGAGAACGACACTAAGCTCCGCGCCGATCTCCGGAAAGCGGACGTGCACTATGCCGTTGTCAAAAATGCGCTTTGCTCACGCGCCTGCGACCAAATCGGTTACAGCGAGCTGAAAAACGTGCTGGAAGGCAATACCGCGCTGGCACTCAGTTCTGACCAGATCGCACCCGCCAAGATCCTGAACGAATTCGCAAAGGATCATGAGAATTTCATTATCAAAGCCGGTTTTGTTGACGGCAAGATCCTGTCCGCCGCAGAAGTCAAGGAGCTTGCGGAGATTCCGTCCAAGGAAGTCCTGATTGGGCGCGTCCTCGGTTCCCTGCAATCCTCGCTGTATGGCTTCGCTTACGCGATTCAGGCAATCATCGACAAGAAGAATGAAGGAGACGCTCCTGCAGAGGCATCTGCGGAGGCAGTCCCCGCTGCGGAAGAAGCTCCCGCGGCCGAATAAGCAAGGAAACCAATCATTTCATTACATTGGAGGAATATCAAAATGGAAAAAATCCAGCAGATTCTTGATCTTATCGATACCCTGACCATTCTCGAGCTTTCCGATCTCGTGAAGGCTTTGGAAGAGAAGTACGGTGTTTCTGCGGCTCCTGTCGCCGTCGCGGCTGCTCCGGGCGCCGCTGCTGCTCCTGCTGCAGAAGAAAAAACCGAGTTCGACGTGGAGCTGACCGCTTTCGCAGAGGACAAGAAGCTCAAGGTCATCAAGGAAGTCAAGGACATCGCAGGCCTCTCCCTCGGCGAGGCGAAAGATCTCGTTACCAGCTGCCCGAAAATGGTCAAGACCGGCGTCAGCAAGGACGAAGCGGAAGCCATCAAGAAGCAGCTTGAGGATGTCGGCGCTTCTGTTACAATTAAATAAAGCCGCCTTTACGTATATCAAAAGGAAACGCCATATTGCGGCTTCTCAAAAATCCGACGCCTTCACGCGCCGGATTTTTCTTATGCTTTCACATCCCCGACTCGCCTTTACGTATATCAAAAGGAAACGCCATATTGCGGCTTCTCAAAAATCCGACGCCTTCACGCGCCGGATTTTTCTTATGCGTTCACATCCCCGACTCGCCTTTACGTATATCAAAAGAAAACGCCACATTGCGGCTTCTCAAAATGCAAGTTTTTGTAAGGAGAACCAAAGAGGATCCCTTTTTGAAAAAAAGGGATCCTCTCTGAAACGGGAAATCCTTATGTCGGAATCTGCCTATCTCCGCAAAGCCGTCACAAGCGTTTTATAGACCTCCTCCGCCATTATGAACTGTCCAAGGTCATTCGGATGAAGGTGGTCCACCGTACAAAGGTCACTCATCGGACCGCGGAAGAAGTTTCTGCTGTCAATATAGTAGACATTACGATCCCCGGCCGCAATGGCGGCATCGTAGGTTTCCTTCAGAATCGCAATGCGATTGAAATCGGTCTCGCGATCGTCAAACGCCCAAACATGGGAAAGGATGACAATCGGCAGCTCCGGCTGCATCCGGCGTACCGTCTCAAAAAACGGTCGGTGCGTAGCGCGCAGATGTTCCTCCGAAGGCGAATTGAAGTCATAATCCATCACAAATGCGGAAAGCTCCAGCCCTCCGATGTATTCCGCAACCGGCTGTTCTCCCATCGCCGAACCGGAAAATCCGAGGTTACGGCAGTCCGCATCCAGCGCGCGGCAGACAATGTTGCAATAGGAATTGCCCGGACGGCAGACACAACCGCCCTGCGTGATAGAGGAGCCATAAAAGGCAATCGGACGGTAAGCGCGTTTGGTCGGCAAGGCGATCTTCGCATCTGCCGGGAACCCAAACCGCACACTCTCCACCCCGCCATACAGCGGAAAATTGATCTGCACTTCCTTCAATCCATCCGGCAATGCAAGGAGGTCCTTCATCGCTTCCGTGGTGCCCACAAAATTCTGCATGAGGTTCCCCACGTAACGGCGGTTCGTTCCGGTGCCGATCAGCATATCAAATCCGTATACACCGCGATTGGTGAAATGGTTCATCCCTGCACAGACGCCGCGCAGCTTCACATCCAGCGCGACAGACGCCGCGTCGGTAAAAAAGCGAACGGTTACGCCCGGCGTACAGCAGGCAAGGCTTCGGTTATCCGCCGAATACTCGTCCTTGCGGGAAACATCCAGTCGATAGTATTCTCCGCCGTTCTCCTCCGGATGATCGATGCCGCCGAGCGAAAGTACCTCTCGGTTGCGGGCATCCACATAAATTCTGCCATCCTCCGCCGGAGAGCCGAGCGTGGAAACGGCGATAAAGCATCGCTCCTCCGGCGCCTCCATCGAAGACTTGGGCGGAGCAAAAGGATTTCCGTATAACATAAAGTCCGTTCCTTTCTGAATTCTGATTGTCGCTACGAGTATAACACGACAGGCTCCATTTTTCAAGAGGAAATGTCGGAAAGTAATATTTCCGACTCGCTTTTTTGTAGCCGCGCCTTGAAAAAATCCGTAAAATATGCTATAATGAGAATAAATAAAAGAATTACCCCTTTGGGAGGTTTGCCATGATCGGCAAAACACTTTTGGTCATCAACCCCCGCTCCGGAAAGGGCGCTGCAAAACGCGTTCTGCTGGAAATCGTGACGCAGCTGAGTAACGCGGGCTGCGAGGTTACTGTTCTGCCGACGAAAAAGGGAAACGCGACGGCGGAAAGCATTTCCAATCTTTTGCTGCGCGGAACATTCGATATGATCGTCGCTTGCGGCGGAGACGGCACGCTGAACCTGACCGCGGAGGGCGTGCTCCTTTCGCAGAAGCATATTCCGATCGGCTATATCCCGCTTGGTTCTACCAACGATTTTGCCGCCTCGCTCGGCATCCCCTCCGATTATCGTGAGGCGACCGCCAACCTGATCGCAGGAAACCCGATGCCGCACGATATGGGCCTTTTCAATCACCGTCATTTCACCTATATCGCCTGCTGCGGTGCCTTCGCGGAAACCTCCTACAACACCAGCCAATCCCTGAAAAATCTGCTGGGACACGCCGCCTATATCTTCAACGCGATCCCTTCGCTTTCCTCTATTCACCCGATCCCGCTCACTGTGGAAGCGGAGGGAGAGACGATCTCGGATCACTTCATTTTCTGCGCGCTTGCCAACACCACCACCGCTGCCGGATTCCTCAAACTGGATGGAAAAGAGGTTCGTTTCAGCGACGGCCTGTTCGAATTGATCCTGATTCGGTACCCGCACGATCTCGCGGAGGCGGGCCGCGTTGCCGCGCGGCTGCTCAACGCAAATCTGAACGATCCGTTAATTGTGCTGCGTCATGTCACTTCCTGTCGGATCGTTTCTCCGGAACCGGTCGGCTGGTCTCTGGACGGAGAGGACGGCGGAAAGCACAGCGCGGCACTGCTTTCGGTGGAAAAAAGTGCCGTTGA
Organism: uncultured Ruminococcus sp.; assembly: GCA_964549435.1. Lineage (GTDB taxonomy): Bacteria > Bacillota > Clostridia > Oscillospirales > CAG-382 > Coliplasma. The sequence continues at coordinate 6,869 of CAZJVB010000010.1, read as the reverse complement.
TATTCTCAAATAGCCAAAAAGCCCTTGACGGAAGGAAAAATTCCGTGTATAATAGAAATGTTAAAAAGGAACGGGCGGACGACGCATGCTCCGACCGTCAAAAACCCCGGAGGTAAAAAACAGATGAATTTTACAAAAGCGACAAGTGTTGCCCGTTTCATCCTGTTGCTTCTGGTTATCGCGGCGCTGATGGTCTTTGCGATCTGCGGCGTCTACATAACGGACGATGCACAGCTACATGGCATTTTTGAAGAGGGCACCATCCGCCTCGGTCTGGATCTCGCCGGCGGCTCCTCTATCACCTATCAGGCATATAATGACGACGGATCCGCCGTCAATGAAAGCGGCATGGAAAGCGTTCTTGAAGTCATGCGGAACCGTCTGGACAACGCCGGCTACACCGAGGCGCTCGCCTACCTGTACGGCGACGATATGCTGGTGGTCGAGCTTCCCAGCGTTGAGGATCCGACCAGTGAAGCGCTCTCCTTTATGCAGACCGCCGATCTGAAATTTTATATCAACGGGGAAACCACCGCCTGCCTGACCGGCGAGGACGTCGAAAGCGCCACCGGCGGCATGTATACCGATGATTCTACCGGTGAAATCGTTTATTGTGTGCAGTTGGTGTTTACAAGCAGCGGTGCGGACAAGTTTGCCGCCGCTACCGCCACCTGCGCTGCCAACAGCAAAACACTGGATATTTACGTAGACGGACAGCTGATCTCCTCCCCCAGCGTCGATTCCAAATACTCCTCCACCGGAATCACCGGTGGAAAAGCGGAAATCAGCGGTGCCTTCAGCACCATTGAGGAAGCCAATGCACTCGCCAATAACATCGACGCCGGCGCGCTGCGCTATAACCTCCGTCAGGTCAGCATGGAATCTGTGAAGGCTTCTCTCGGGGAAAACGCACTGCGTATCTCCCTGATTGCAGGCGCAATCGGTCTGCTGCTGGTCATCCTGTTCATGTGTATCTACTACCGCATTCCCGGCGTATGGGCGTCCATTGCGCTGGTCTGCTACATGGCGATCTTCTTCCTCGTGTTGGTCATCGGTCAGTTCAACCTGACGCTGACCGGCATCGCCGGTATCGTTCTATCTATCGGCATGGCGGTGGACGCTAACGTCGTCATCTTCGAACGCATGAAGGAAGAGCTTGCCACCGGCAAGAGTATCAAGAGCGCCATCAAGAGCGGCTACAAGCGTGCACTCTGGGCCATTCTCGACGCCAACATCACCACCGTAATTGCCTGTGCTGTCCTCTACTTCTTCGGCTCCGGTACGATCAAAGGGTTTGCAACCACGCTGCTGATCGGCGTTATCATCTCCCTGTTTACCGCCCTGCTTATCACCCGCGCGCTTTTGCACCTCGGCGTCGGCATGGGAATCTCCGATCTGAAAGTGTATCAGTCCGGATTCGGCGGTCATAAAGGAGGGCAGAAAGATGCTTAAGAAGTTTCATTTTATCAAGGATAAAAAGGTCACCCTGATCGTTGTAGGCGTTGTCCTGCTGATCGGAATCCTCTCCTTCCTGATTCGCGGGCTGAATATTGACATCGACTTCACCGGCGGTTATGAATTGACGGTTGACATCGGTGAACCCGCAAATGACGATATCGCCAAGGAAGTGGAGGCCCTCATCAAAGAAGAGGAAACACTCGGCGAAAAATATGTCGCCTCCGTCACTTACAGCGATACCTCCATTAAAATCACAAGCAAAAACGACTTGGATGCAGATCAGCAGAATCTTCTAATTGAGCTGCTCTGCGCCAAGTATCCGAATACCAACTCCGAACCGAACCTCAGCAACATTTCCGCTACCATCGGTACGAAAATGATGAAAAGCACCTTCTTTGCGATAGCACTTGCCGTCCTCCTGATGCTGATCTACATCGCAATCCGATTTGAAATCGCATCCGGACTTGCTGCGGTCGTTTGCCTGCTGCACGATCTGTTTGTCATGCTGACGTTCTATTCGCTGCTGCAAATTCCGATTTCCTCCTCCGTCATCGCAGCGTTCCTGACGATTCTCGGTTATTCCATCAATGCAACCATCGTCGTCTTCGACCGCATCCGGGAAAACCGCAAAAAGGCGGATAAATCCTCTTTCGCGGAGGTAGTCAATCAAAGTGCGCACGAAACCATGGGCAGATCCGTCAATACGACCATTACGACACTGCTCACCATCGGCGCGATCTTCGTCGCCTGCGCCATCTCGGTCGTCGTCTCTCCGACCTCCAATCTGGATGCGCTCCGCGACTTCTCCGGTACGCTGATCATTGGTATCATCGCCGGTCTGTTTTCCTCGGTGTTCCTTTCCGGAATGCTTTGGAACGCACTCTCCGGTATCCGCTTCGGAAAGAAGAAAAAGAACTAACAGAAACAGGGGTGCCGAAAAAGCACCCCTTTCCACTCCTCCATTGCGATCACTCATAAAGGATTTCCCCCGGAAACCCGCACAGCTCCGGGAAAAAACTTCTCAAAGGATGAGGAAGCTTCACACGATGTATGACATTCATAAAATTCGCAACTTTTCTATCATTGCACACATCGATCACGGCAAAAGTACCCTTGCCGACCGGCTGTTGGAATACACCGGCGCGGTCGAAAAACGAAATCTTGAAGAGCAACTGCTTGACAATATGGAACTGGAGCGGGAGCGCGGCATCACCATCAAGGCGCGCGCTGTCCGCTTCTCCTATCATGCGGACGACGGGGAGACATACGAGCTTAATCTGATTGACACACCGGGTCATGTGGACTTCGGCTATGAGGTCTCCCGCTCATTGACCGCCTGCGAAGGCGCAGTGCTGATTGTAGACGCCACACAAGGCGTGCAGGCGCAGACACTCGCCAATGCTTATTTAGCAGTAGACAATGATCTGGAGATCCTGCCGGTTATCAATAAAATCGACCTCCCCAGCGCAGATACGGCTATGGCGAAACGGGAGATTGAAGAGATCATCGGCATCCCCGCCGAAGACGCCCCCTGCATCTCCGCCAAAATGGGAATCCATATTAAGGAGGTGCTGGAGCGCATCGTTAAGGACATTCCCTGCCCGAAAGGTTCAACGGAAAAGCCGCTGCAGGCGCTGATTTTCGATAGCTATTATGATGCTTACAAGGGCGTGGTAGTTTATATCCGCCTGATGGACGGTAAGCTTTCGGTGGGAGACACCGTTCGGCTGATGCATACCGGCGCGGAGTTTGACGTGGTAGAGGTCGGCACGTTGAACGCCTTTTCGCTGGATAAACGTGATTGCCTGCAAGCAGGCGAAGTCGGGTATTTCACCGCCAGCATCAAAAGCATTGGTGATACCAAGGTGGGAGATACGGTTACCCTGAAGAATCACCCTACGCCTGAGCCGCTGCCCGGCTTTAAGAAGGCACAGCCGATGGTATTCTCCGGTATTTATCCCGCCGACGGCGCACGGTACGGTGATCTGAAGGAAGCGCTGGAAAAGCTGCAACTCAATGACGCCTCCTTGGTTTTCGAGCCGGAAACCTCGGCGGCACTCGGCTTTGGTTTCCGCTGTGGCTTTCTTGGACTGCTGCATATGGAGATCATTGACGAACGGCTGGAGCGCGAATTCAATCTGGATCTGATCACCACTGCTCCCAGCGTCATTTATGAGTTGGTTCTGACTGACGGCAGCATCCTGCGCATCGATAATCCCTCCAACTATCCCGATCCGGCAAAGATTTCCGAAGCACGCGAGCCGATCGTCAAGGCATCCATCATTACCCCGACGGAGTACGTCGGCGCGGTGATGCAATTCTGTCTGGACCGTCGCGGCACCTATGTGGATATGAAATATCTGGACCCTACCCGCGCCGAGCTGCTCTATGAAATGCCTCTGAATGAGATTGTTTATGATTTCTTTGATACCCTGAAATCGAAAACAAAGGGATACGCATCTCTGGATTACGAGCCGGTCGGCTACCGAAAATCCGAGCTGGTTAAGCTGGATATCCTGCTTAACGGCGAACTGATCGACGCACTGTCCTTCATCGTCCACGCGGACCACGCCTATGCCCGCGGCAGAAAGATCGTGGAAAAACTGCGCGATAACATTCCGCGGCAGTTATTTGAACTGCCCGTACAAGCAGCGATCGGCGGCAAGGTTATTGCCCGCGAAACCGTCCGTGCGATGCGCAAGGATGTGCTCGCCAAATGCTACGGCGGCGATATCACGCGAAAGAAAAAGCTGCTGGAAAAACAAAAGGAAGGCAAAAAACGGATGCGCACCTTCGGTTCGGTACAGGTTCCCTCGGAAGCCTTCATGGCAGTTCTGAAAATGGATGATGAGAACTGACCTATGCAGACAGAAGGCATCTCCCTGTATTACCATTTTCCCTTTTGCGTCCGAAAATGCCGTTACTGCGCATTCTATTCCGTACCGGCGGCAAGCGGGCAGGAAATGGAAGCCTATCTGGCCGCGCTGCGAAAGCAAACCCTCTCCGTACCGGAATCCCGAGAGGTCGTTTCCGTCTATTTCGGCGGCGGCACCCCGTCCCTGTTCGGCGCGGAACGGCTTTGCCGGCTGTTGGAACAGATCGATGCGCACTTCCGGCTTGCGCCGGATGCAGAAATCACTGTGGAGGTTAACCCCGGCACGACAGACAAACCGTTTTTCCGCGCGCTGAAACGAGCGGGCGTCAACCGCCTTTCCGTCGGCATGCAATCCTCCGACGACGAGGAACTGCGCATGCTCGGCAGGATCCATACGTTTGCTGATGTGCAACGCTGTGTCTTTGAAGCACGGGAAGCGCTGTTTGACAATCTGAGTCTTGATCTGCTGTTCGCGCTGCCGGGACAAACGACGCAAATTTTCCGGCGTTCTCTCTGCGATGCGTTTGCCCTCGCACCGGAGCACCTCTCCGTCTATTCTCTGCAGCTGGAGGAAGGGACGGCGTTCTTTCATCACCGGAAAACCCTCTGCTTTCCCAACGAGGAAGAAGAGGAAGCGCAGTACGCCCTGCTTTGCGAGCTCGCACAGGAACATGCTTATTTGCATTACGAGATTTCCTCATTTGCCAAAAGCAACCGCGAATCCCGGCACAATCTGCGGTACTGGCAGCGCGGGGAATACCTCGGATTCGGCGCGGCGGCGCATTCCTTTTGGAACGGAAAGCGCTTTTCCAATACGTCCGATCTGCATGCCTACCTTTCTAATCCGCTGGGAGCAAACGACTATCACACCGCAGAAACGCTCTCCGAAACGGAAGTACTGGAGGAGGAAATTCTGCTGGGTTTGCGCACTTCGACGGGGATTCCGGCACGGCTGGTATCGGCGGAGCGTGCCGACCGTATGGTCGCTCTTGGATTGATGGACAGGCGAGACGGACGGGTAGTTCTCACGGAACGCGGATGGCGCGTTTCCAACGCCGTTATCGGCTTTTTGATCCCTTAACCAAGGCAGCGCCGCAGGTACGGTGCTGCCTTCTTTTCTGCATGCAGATCCCCGCACATTCCGCAGCTTTTTTCGAAAAAAGCATTGCATTTCCTTCCCGTTCGTCGTATAATATAGTAATAGATTCTTGGGGAACCATTCCTTCTGCGAATGCTCCCTTTTCAGCTTTGACGGAACCCAATCGCAATCCGGCTGTGAATGTGAAAGAAGGCATTTCATGAAAAGACGATCCCTCCTATTTCCTCTGCTTGCGCTGCTTCTTATCGTCGCGCTTTGCTTCATCCTGTTGACTGCATGCGGAACCCCTTCCAAATCGACGGTAGCGGAATACGCCGATCAGGTGCTGACCGCCATTATCCATAAGGATAGTGCGGCACTGCAGTCACTTGCCAATCCCGATTACGCCGGCTACTTCTCCGAAGAGGAAATGCAGTCCTACTATGAACAGTATACCGAATGGGGCGTCTGCGGTGAAGACGTTACGTTCGGAAATCTCAAACGCACCTCTTGGCAAACCAGCCGCAACTATTACGGAGACAAGGGCAGCGAAGCGGAATATACCGTCAGCATCGGCGGCATTTTATATGAATTTGAAATTGTCGTGGTGAAAAACGATGACGGCGTAGGGCTGGCCAATTTCGAACTGGAACGAATCGGATAGGATCGGCACCATGCCAAAAGAGAAGGAAGAAAAAACCAACGCAATGCGGATGCTGCAGGCTGCAGGCATTCCCTTCGAAACCCTTTCCTACGCAGTGGACGAAAGCGATCTTTCCGGCGTGCATGCAGCGGAAGCGCTCGGTCTGCCGCCGGAGCAAATGTTCAAAACACTGGTTGCCAAAGGAGAACGCCGCGGCTATCTGGTCTTTGTCATTCCGGTAGCGGAGGATCTGGATCTGAAGAAATGCGCGGCGGCAGCAGGCGACAAACGCGCGGAATTGATCCCGGTCAAGGAGCTGCTTCCCCTGACCGGGTACCTGCGGGGCGGCTGCTCGCCGGTCGGAATGAAGAAAGCTTTTCCGACCTATTTTGACGAAACCGCAACGCTGTTCGACCGTATTTATGTCAGCGCCGGGCAGCGCGGACGGCAGCTATGTATTGATCCGAAACAGCTTTGCGATTTTTTGGGCAGTCATTTTGCCGATTTAACCATGCGCTAACACGCGTTAGCGAAACCGCACAAAAATAAAACGGAAATTTGGCGACTTTTTTTTGAAAAAAGGCTTGCAAATTTCACCAAGTTATGGTATCATTACAAAGCGCTCCAAAAGGCAAAGACAGAATTGCCTTGGCGCATAAATGGTTCGGTAGTTCAGTTGGTTAGAACGCCGCCCTGTCACGGCGGAGGTCAGGGGTTCGAGTCCCCTTCGAATCGCCAACGGCTCATCTAAAAGAGCCGCTTGCCTCTGTAGCTCAGTTGGTAGAGCAGAGGACTGAAAATCCTCGTGTCGTTGG
>CAZJVB010000009.1:7719-66014 GCA_964549435.1 uncultured Ruminococcus sp. | reverse complement strand
TAAAGGTGTTCAAATCAAAGCTCATCGCAGTAACCTTTATGGATTTTGTAAAGAAAAATCCTGTTTTGCTTACCACGGCCATATTTCTTAAAAATAAGAAATCGCCGGAAAACGCCGCTATTTCAAGCATTTCCGGTCATAAATAGAAAAACAGCCCTCCAAAATGGAAAGCTGTTTTTCTATCAAAATTTGTTCCTTGATATGCAAAGAGACCACGAAAAAGATATTTAAGCAATATTAGCAAGTAGATTTGAATCTTTACACAGCAAATCTTTATGGATCGATATACTTGCCTTCTACATAAAATACACCATCAGTTAACGGCTTTTCCGACTCTGGTTTTCTCAATGCGCCACGGTGAATAAGTTCATCCACAACATACCCTACTATCTGAAAAAGATATCCGGAAACCCATTGGTTGATCTGATCATTAAGACGCATAGGAACGAACTTTAAAAAATTTTTTCTCACAGTAACAATCCATTCTGTAAGTAATTCATCAAGATGTTCATCGTTCAAATCAAACAAAGAAATAAACTTTGTAAACTGCTCCTCAGTAAAACAAGCAAAATTTAGTTTATATCCAGCATCTGATTTGACAATAAGATTGTTTTGAACGAGTCTTGCCGTGTCCTCATCAGATAAAAAACCTTTTTCTATCATACCATCAACATTGCCACAAGGAATACTGTTAGCGCATAACCAGCGTGTTCCCCGATTATGATAAATGTCATTATCAAAATACTTTGAAATCCAGTAATAATAGATGTATGATAAACTGGCATTTTTACTTCCGCTGTCATCGCCCGCAACATTACATCCTGTATTATATTCTGCACAGTTCTCGTTTTCGTCAACAGTTTCTTCTACAATAAACCAACCGTATCCGCCATCCTTGCGCACAGGGTACGGACCGTTTTCTAAATTCAGGCGTTTACTTTTCAATGTTCCGATTTTACGTCTCAGAATATATGGGATTAAAAAATATCCCAATCGCTCCATTCCAAAATCATGTCCGTAGAAATCGAGGCTGCATACAGCAGAAACCTTACTACGCATTAAAGCTTCAAATTGGTCTGCAATTGTTTTGACCAATGGATCCGAAACGCCCTCGACATATTTTCTGTCATCCAATCTGAAGATGATAAAATTTGTTGCATACTTATTGTTTCCGACCTTACAGACAGCATCTCCGTATTCGAGATGGGAAAGCTCATCTTCAATGTACAGTGCAGGAATCCCCGTGCTGATACTTATTTCTTCAATTGTCAAAGGCTTTTCATATGCAACTAGACAAATGGCACGTGCAATTTGCGTATGCAGATACATGTCGGAATCCATAGAGCCGTTACAGCAGGTCGTATTCCAATTGATTCTGTTATAAACCTTGTTCATACTATTTTCTCCTATCCGTTTTCTGATTTTTTGGCGTCCGGTATTCAGTCGCCATTTGATTGTGGTTTCCGGGAGTGAATACTTCTTTGACAACATTCGGATCGACATCTCTCCGATATAGTAGTCAATAAAAATATTTCTGTACTCGGCAGAAAGTGTGTGGAGATAATGAAATACGGTCTCATATTCATGCTCGGTTGATTCTTCATCGATTTCACAATAATCATAGATTGCAATATCAAAGAATGTATTATCTTCTGACAGAACAATTTTGGTTTTGTTCTGCGCATCAATAAATCTTGCATAACGGTTGTGTGCAATACGCCACACCCAAGCATCAAGAGACTTTATTTTGTATTTCTTCATTCCCTCAAGAACATGGCACATGATGTCACTTGCCAGATCTTCTGCATCATAACGATTTTTCAATCTTTTACAACAAAAACGGAAGATCGGTTCGATATAAGGAATGATGTTGTTTTCGCTCAAATTACTCCCCTCCTTTCCATCAGGACGTAATCATGATTACACTCATATAGTGTTCAAAAATCAGATCGGATAGGTGTTTTGTTGGAAATTTATTATAAAACAAGCATATCTGTGTGGATGTAACTCTTGAATATAGAAAGAAGCGACAATCTTCTATCGAAAATTGTCGCTTCAATGGTGGAGGCGAGGGGAATCGAACCCCTGTCCTAAGATCCATCCTGAAAATTTTCTCCGAGCGCAGTGAATTCTTACATTCCCAATGCAAGGCATGAATTCACAAACACCCTGCAAAGGTAGCTTCATAACTTCATGACAAAAGGCAAAGCTTACTTCTGTTCACGTTCACCGCTGAAGTGACGCCATAGTCCAAGTCGCGGTCCTCTTGGGTATGACGGAAGCTGCACTTAGGCAGCTACGAGTTCGCTGTTATTGTTAGCGTTTACTTTTAAGTTGCACATTTTAAGGAAGATATGCGCTTCCGCTCGCTTACTCTCTTTCAAAATCCCAGTCGAAACCTTTACGCCCCCCTATTGTTTCCATCCTTAAAAGCACGCTCCATCTCTCGTCTTGCGGACTTCTCTGCTGCCGCGTCCCGTTTATCATACAGTTTCTTGCCCCGGCAAAGTCCAATTTCCATTTTAGCCCATTTGCCACGGAAATATACAGAAAGCGGCACCAAAGTATATCCCTTCTGACCGACAAGACCAAACAGGCGCATAATTTCTCTTCGATGCATCAACAATTTTCTTGCTCGATACGGATCCCGGTTAAAAATATTTCCATTTTCATACGGGCTAATATGCATACCGAAAACGAAGAGCTCCCCTTCATCCACACGACAGAAGGAATCCTTTAGATTGATTGCTCCTCTGCGAACCGATTTGACTTCGGTACCAGTCAGTTCCAAACCGGCTTCAAACTTATCATCCACGAAATATTCGTGATAAGCTTTCTTGTTCTGAGAGACAAGTTTTACTATCTCACTCATGCGAGACACCTCCCTCTACTACACTATACTATTTTTGCGCGGAAAAGTCAAGAGCAAATATTGCCTGAAAGCAGCCTCTACCGGAGGTGAGATTCTGAGCGGTTACCGAAAACCCCTCTTCTATTCGCTGATAACGCAGTTCAAGTTGATCTCCTATATATGCCTCATGGTCAAATAAAATACACATGGATTGAATTGGTGTGCGGCAGACATCCAACGGTGCGTGGTCCAAAATATAATCAGAATAATAACAATTGTTCAAGTGATGATTTTCATCCACCTCTGTCAAAAGAACCGTGCGAGTAACCGTCATTTCCGGCAAACCATTTTGTGAGATACGCCGCGGCATCACGGAAAATGCAACCGATGGTCTCTTTTCCGGAATCGGAAACGGCAGGTCTGCCGGTCGCATAATTGTGCGTCGCTTGTAATTTAAAAGCACCCAACGACTATCTGCCAAGCAGACAAGTTCCTCTCCTCGATACAACTCAAAAGCGCGGAAAAACGTTACCCCTTCCACTTTATAGGCATACGTGCGAAGCAAGATTTCCTCTCCGGATCGAATAGGTTTCTCAATATCTAAGCGCAGCTTAGTCAGTACAAAGACCATGGACAGCTCCCGCAATACCGGGTATGTCGCCCCACAGGCGGCGATATCATCCAAGGCAAGTTGCTGAAAATACCGCTGCAATGCAGAAGGCTTGACATTACCATCCGGCAGTACGTCATAGCTGCAAATCAAAATCTTTTGTTCTTTCATAAAAGGGTTACTCCTCTCCAAAAAATTTAAGGCTTTTCTTTCGCGAGCGGATTGGCATTCATTGCTTCTTCCAGCTTCTGATCTGAAACATGTGTATAAATCTGCGTGGTTGTGAGCTGCTCGTGCCCCAAAATATCTTTCAAAACTCGAATATCTACTTTTCCGTCATTATACATCAACGTAGCAGCCGTATGTCGTAATTTATGGGTAGAGTACCCTTTCCCTTCCAAACCCGCCAATTTCAGATGCTTCTTAATTATCCATTGCACGGTTTTATTAGAGATCCGATTTCCGCGCCTGCTCAGAAAAAGAGCATTCTTGTCCTTGATTGGAGAACTGCCGGAACGTCCCAGTTGCTCACGGATTTTCAGGTACGCCTCTAAAGCGTTCTGACATGCCTCATTCAAATAGATTGTACGCTGCTTGCTCCCTTTGCCCGTCACGACCAGCTTTTTCATATCGCTGTCAATGTCACTCAAATTGATACCTACCAATTCGGATAACCGCATGCCGCAATTCAAAAACATAGTAATGATGCAGTAATCTCGTGGAAAGGTTTCCGAGTCGGGAGCCACACTCTCCAGCAATTCCCGGCTTTCCGTCAGAGATAAATACTTAGGAAGTGCCTGCCGGACGGCAGGGCTGTCAATATCACGAGTCGGATCCACTTCCAGCTGATGGGATTTCGTCGTATGGTATTTATAAAAAGAACGCAAAGCAGATAATTTACGGGCACGTGCGGAAGGACAATTTTTCTGATCGCGTGCAAGCCAAAGAAGATACGCATAGACCTCATCCGTCGTCACACTGGCTGCAAATGCCTGATCAATACTGTCAATTTTGACACGGGAAAATGCCTCCCGATCGAAGGAAGGAAGCTCCACCTCCCCACGTGAAACCAACAGAAAACGAAAGAAAGTCCGTAAATCGGTATAATACTCCTTGACAGTCAACTGCGAACGCCCCTGAATTGTTTCTTTATAAGAAAGGAAAGATTGTATGATAATTGGTATGTTTTCCATGAGGATCTCCTCCTGTGTCTTCAGTATATACCTTTTCACGTCATTTTACAAGAATTTTTTGTGAATTGGTTGACATGGTTCAAAAAAAATAGTATGATAATTTGTATTCCATTTTTGATGATCCGGAGGTTGAAATGTCACAAACCACTCCCATTTACCGCGTGCCGATCCGGCAAAGCGTAGACTTCACCGATGTTCCCAAAGCGGAAATATCTCATTACGACTGGACAGAAGGTTACACCCCGGCTGCGTTTGCGCAGTTGCTTCTGCTTGATGGCAACGGCTTCGCGCTGCATATGGAAGCGTTTGAAACCGATCCCAGAGCAATATATACCATATACAATCAGCCGGTCTATCAGGATAGTTGTTTGGAGTTTTTTGTCAACTTTCGACCGGAACAACCGTATTATATGAATTTTGAAATGAATGCCAACGGCGCTTTCCTTGCCGCCCTCAGAACAGACCGTAACCACAAAACACCGATTCATGAACTGCTTTCCGATCTGCCTGCAGTACGTGCGGAACGCGCATCAAACAAATGGTCGGTTGACGCTTTTTTCACCATTCAGCAGATACAAACACTTTTCGGAAAAGCAAATTTTGATCCCGGCGATTCATTTTCAGGAAATTTCTATAAATGCGGAGACGAAACGCCGATTCCACATTTCGGAATGTGGGCTCCGATTCAATCGGAAAAAGCAGACTTCCATCGACCTGAATTTTTCGGTAAGATGGTTATTGAAAGGTAGCTGAAAAATGGCATCACGCAAAAAATATCAAAGAAATGCCGTCGAATTACCGAAAATCCACCTTTTGTCCTTAGTCATTTCTCTCTGCATGCTATTGCTTCTTCTGGTTATCGGTTTACAGTTCTACAATCTGTTTCATAAGCCGGTGGATCCTTCCGAAATACCGTCCGTACTTGGCAGCGCTTCTTTGCCGTTCCGCCTGACAACTGTCCGGATTTTTCCGTTCTTGTTGCTTCCGTTGCTGGCTTTAATCGCCTGCTTCCTGTATCTGCAATCTTTCTTCACGAAACACGGAAACAGCACAGAAGGAATCATTCCCTCCTTCAGTAAACATCCCGGCACAAAAACCGGAAAGCTTATCTGCAACGGTTTTGCCGGCTTCGCTGCAGGCATCTCGCTTGTGCTTTGCATTTTCGATTCGGTATTTTGTTCATTTCACGGAAATTGGGTTGGATTCCCAGTTGCTGCTGCAGCCGCTTATTTACTCTACCAAAGCGGAAAGCTTCTTCGAAAAAGAAAACGACAATATCTACACCACAAAAAAAGAGTCATAGCCCATGGCTCGGCGCATCCTGTATCATGAGACAGCTGAAGATCGGTCCGAACGATAGCGGGCAACGCATCGACAAGTTTATGGGAAAACATTTCAGAACGATGCCGAATGCGCTCATTTATAAATTCATTCGAAAAAAATGCGTTTCTGTCAATCGAAAGAAAGTGAAGGAAAACTATATCCTGCAAACGGGAGATATTCTCTCCTTCTTCATCAGCGACGAGTTCTTCGAAGATACACCAAGAAAGGAGCACTTTCGCACAATCAAGCCGGAGCTAACGGTTCGATATGAAGATCAAAACATCCTGATCGCGGACAAGCCAGCCGGCATGATTGTTCATGCGGATGACAAGGAAAGCTATCACACACTGATCAATCACATTCAGGCATACCTCTTTCAAAAAGGGGAGTACCATCCTGAGGAAGAAAACTGCTTCGCACCGGCACTTTGCAACCGTATCGACCGCAACACGATGGGGCTTGTCATTTCTGCTAAAAACGCACATGCATTAGCGGAAATGAATAAGATCATCAAGCAACATTTATTGGAAAAAAAATACCTTGCCGTAGTGCATGGAATCCCTACCGACAAAAGCGGAAAGCTTTGTTCCAGATTGGATAAAAACGAAAAAAACAATACGGTTTATATTTCGAAGCATGGAAAAGAAGCGATCACTAAATATCAAGTATTACAAGTAAACAGGGAAAAGCAGCTCTCTTTATTGGAAATTGAGCTTTTGACGGGACGCACACACCAAATCCGCGTGCAATTTGCCTCCATCGGACATCCTTTGCTGGGAGACGGGAAATACGCCGTCAACCAAGCGGATCGTGCTGCCGGTTATTCCCATCAGGCGCTTTGCTCCTATTCGCTGCGCTTCTTTCCGATGCAGCCACCATCAAAGGAGGAATTTCCTCTTCTTCACTACCTGAACGGTCTGACTGTTCATGCTGGGGCTCCCTCTTTTCTGCGTCTCTTCCAATAGTAAAACAAGACTGCTTAAAAAAGCAGTCTTTCTTTTTACTTCATTATAAATGCAGCAACTCACGGAAAGCATCGACAGATTGCTGTGCCTGCTTTTCAGTGGAGGATTCCGCAAATATACGCAGAAGCGGTTCCGTACCAGAGAAACGACAGATGACAAAATCTCCATTTCGGAAATAGACCTTACAGCCGTCCTCATAGCTGACGCGCTCTACCTCCTGTACAAAAGCAGGAAGCCTTTTCTCCTGCATCAAAGCACAAACGATTGCCTCCTTGTCCTGCGCGGCAAAAGAAAGGTTGCTCTCTACCATGACATGTACACCGTACTTCTCTTCCAATTCGGCATAATATTCAGATGGCGTCTTTCCGATAACGGAAGCCATCTCCACAAATAGAGAGGCGGCATAAACGGAATCTTTTCCATGGATATGTCCGCGAACTGTCAGACCACCGGAGGACTCCCCCCCTAAAATCGCGTTCTTTTCATCAATTTTAGCGCTGATATATTTGAATCCGATCGGCACCTCATAGCATTCCTCACCAAGATCCGACGCTAACCGATCCAACATATGCGTGGTCGCCAGGTTTCGAACGACCGGACCTTTCCATCCCTTATATTCGTGAAGATAGTGGTACAGCATCACTAATATTTGATTGGCACTGATATAAGCACCGTTGGAATCAATAATCCCGAGCCGATCGCCGTCGCCATCCAAAGCAATTCCAAGCTCATATGAACCTCGGACAACCTGCTCAGCAAGATCATGCAAAGAATTTTGTGCCGGGGCAGGCATCATACCACCGAAATATGCGTCTTTATTTTCATTGATCGGATCGATAGTACAGCGAACGGTATACAAAATACACATCAATGGATACATGCCGGATCCATGCATCGGATTGAACAATACCCGCGCACCATGTTCCCGCATGGCCTTCACGTCCAGCAATGCCAAAATATCATCTATATAGCTATTGAATGGGTTGCGCAGAACCTCGCTGTTTTCATTCGGAAGCGCCAAGCGTCGAATTCTGGAAATATCCACACGGGCAATATAACCTTCCAACTCATCGGTGAATTCAACGGGTGCGTCGCGCCCTTCTTTTACGATAATTTTGATTCCGTTATAATTTGAAGGATTATGGCTTGCAGTCATCTCAATGCCAAAGTCTAATTCATGCTTTTGCACGTAGTGCATAATCATCGGAGTCGGCATGCTTCGTGTCATTAAGATGACAGGAATTTGATTAGCGCTCAAAACCTCGGAAAACCATAACGCCGCCTCTTCGGACAAAAATCGTCGGTCATGACCGATGATGATTTTCTTCCGTTCCCCTCCTCTGTCATGTATCAGATCTGCAAGTCCCTGCGCGACCAAGCAAATATTCTCTTTTGTAAAATCATCCCCTATGACAGCTCTCCAGCCCCCGGTACCAAATCGAATCATGTTATCCACCCTGCCTTTACGGCATTTTTATTATTTCCATCTTCTTATTCTGACGAATTACTCCTGCGCAGCACAAAGGATTCGCATCCAAAGCTCTCCCCTGCCGAGATTCTTCTGGGAAGAATACAGAATCAACTCAGTTCCCGGTCGCAGCGCCTGGTGTGTCGTCAATCGATCTGCAGCCTGCTTCAATTCTGTCCGGTTTAGTTTATCGCATTTCGTCGCAACAAGCAGATACGGAACATGGAAATATTCCATATATTGAAGCATAGAAAGATCATCCTCTGTCAGACCAACCTTGCAATCAACCAATTGAAGAACCAGCTTTAAGGCATGATTATCCTGAAAGTATCCCTCTGTCAGCGAAGACCATTTCTGTATCTCCTCACGAGGACGGCGCGCAAACCCGTAGCCGGGCAAATCTACCAGCCAAAGCTTACGATCCACATCGTAGCAATTCACCGTAATGGTTTTTCCCGGCTCACTGCTGACACGTGCTAATTTTTTACGTCCCAGTAAGGAATTGACCAGCGAGCTTTTCCCAACATTGCTGCGACCGGAAAAAGCGATCTGCGGAAGACCGTCTTTCACCAGCTGAGATGGAAGGCCTGCGGTCAGAAAAAGCTCCGCTCGATGAAGATTCAAGCCTCCTACGCTCATTTCCATCGCTGATCCAACCATCCTTCCCGTTTGTTATTTTTTATCGGTTTACCGCCAAATGAATAACCTCGGATACTGTTTTAACCGGAATCACTTTCAAATGCTCTCTGACTTCATGATCCAATTCCTCAATATCTCCACGGTTATCATAAGGAATGATGACTGTATCACAGCCATACTTATATGCTGCCATCGTTTTTTCACGCAAACCGCCAATCGGAAGCACGCGACCTGTCAGCGTGATTTCTCCGGTCATGGCAACATTTCGTTTCACCGTTTTGCTTGTCAGTTCGCTGACCAGTGCCGTACAAAGTGTTACACCGGCAGAGGGACCGTCCTTTGGAACCGCCCCCTCCGGAACATGAATATGAACATCCTGCTTGGTATAGAATTCAGGATCGATTCCCAGCTCTCCACTATGCTTACGAATATAGCTGACCGCTGCCTTTGCGCTCTCCTTCATCACATCTCCGAGATTACCGGTCAATTCTAATTTTCCGGAACCTCGAACGGAGCTGACTTCCACGCGAAGCAGTTCTCCCCCAAGAGAAGTCCACGCAAGACCGTTCACAATCCCAACTTCGTCCTTCTCACCTATATGCTCCGCCAGATATTTCACCGCACCCAGATCTTTCTTCACAACCTCCGGCGTCACCCGTACACTTTTTCGTTCTCCGGAAACAATCTGCCTCGCCGTCTTTCTACAAATCGCCGCGATCGCACCTTCCAGACGACGAACCCCGTTTTCATGCGTATAACCTGTGATCAGCAATAAAATTGCTTCCTCGGTAAACCGGCACTGCGTCTTTTTCAGTCCGTGATTTACCAACTCTTTCGGAATCAAATGATTTTTCGCGATCGACAGCTTTTCGCTGTCGGTATAACTGTTCATCTCGATGACTTCAAGTCGATCCAGCAGTGCCGGCGGAACAGTGTCAAGTGTATTGGCAGTAGCAATAAATAACACCGCTGACAAATCAAAGGGCAACTCAATAAAATGATCGCGGAAGCTATTATTTTGTTCACCGTCCAGAACCTCCAATAAAGCAGCGGACGGATCCCCATGAGAATCTGCGGTCAGCTTATCCAGTTCGTCCAACAGGATGACCGGGTTCGACGTACCCGCCTGTTTCACCGCATTGATCACACGACCGGGCATAGCTCCAATATAAGTCTTGCGATGTCCTCGAATTTCAGCTTCATCCCGAATCCCACCAAGAGAAATACGGGCAAACTTGCGATTGGTAGCACGGGCAATCGAACGGGCGACCGATGTTTTACCGACACCGGGAGGTCCCACCAGACAAAGAATCTGCCCCTTTGCATCTGGTTTCAATTGTTTAACCGATAAAAACTCTAAAATGCGTTCCTTGACCTTCTCGATGCCATCGTGATCCTCATCCAGAATCTTTTTCGCCACAGCAATATCCAGCCTGTCTTTGCTGAACTTCCCCCAAGGAAGCTCCAGACAAGTATCCAGATAATTATGAATAACCGTTGCTTCTGCGCTCCCAAATGGCATTTTTGCAAGCTTGGCTGCTTCCGATTTCAGTTTAGAAGCAACTTCTTCCGGCAGCTTTGCATCTGCAATCCGCTTGCCATACTCGTCCCCTTCCTCATACTCCTCCTGCTCCTCATCCATACCAAGTTCTCCGCGGATAGTATTCAACTGTTCCCGCAGGTATGCATCACGTTGCCGCCGCTGCAAACGGTATTTTACCTTGGATTGGATAGAGCTCTCCAATTCCATCAATGCGATATCTTTTTCAAAAATGGAGCAAAGTCTTTCAGCCCTACGAATTGGATCAATTTCTTCCAGAATCGCGCGACGATCTTCAAAATTACCGAGGAAATTGCTTGCCAAAAAGTCAGAAAGCAAACCAGCGTCCTCTACCTTCCGAATTTCCTCTAAAATTTCCGGTGAAGGCTTGGTTACATAATGCAGGTAATCGTTGAATACCGCCCAAAGGGTTTCAACGGTCTTTTTTTCACGGGAAGTACCTACTGCCTTCTGCGGATACGGAAGAACATCACTTTTCAGGTGATCTTCTTCTTGAACCGTAGAAATGCGTTCCGCGCGATATAGCCCTTCCGCCATAATCTGATAATTGCCGTTTGTCAAACGAAGAATGTTAGCTATACGGGCGACTACGCCTACGCTGAGCAAATCCTGATCCTCCGGCTCGTCGATGGCCGGGTTCTTCTGCACAGCAAGATAGACCGGCTCTCCACTTTCGGCTGCCAGTTTCAAAGAAGAAACCGACATTTTCCGTCCCAATTCAAAGCTGGTGGTGATCCCAGGGAAAATGACGATTCCCCGAAGTGCAATGGTATGAAATGTCTGCACTTCCGCTTTATCGTAAATCAATGACATATGACCTCAAAAATCTCCAAACATGTACGAAGTTTCAAAACGAAAAAATATGCTATCTGCCTAACGAAGCGGCGCCGATCATGCCGGCACGATTCCCCAACTCGGCTATTTTTATCAGCGTTTTTTTCTCACTGTTTCGGGAGTATTGCTCTTCCTCCACAATCTTTCGAAGCGGCTTCAGAAGATATTCTCCTTCATTGCTGATCCCTCCGCCGATGCTAAGCACCTCTGGCTGAAAAACATTAATAAAGTTTGTAACACCGCAGGCAAGATATCCGATATAGGTGTCTACCACTTCTTTTGCTGCCAGATCACCGGAACGCATGCCGTCAAATGCGGTTTTTCCGTCCACATTTTCAAGCTTCCCGCTACACAGCTTCCACATCATCGAATCTCTTCTTGCCTCCATTTTTTCGCGCGTCTGTTCTATCAATGCCGTTGCAGAAGCATAGCATTCCAGACACCCTTTTCTGCCGCAAGTACAAGTCCTTCCGCCGTGTATAATTACCGTATGCCCCAATTCTGCTCCGGCAAAATTGAACCCGGAAAGAATTTTTCCATCCACAATAATGCCGCCGCCAACACCGGTACCAATCGTCAAAAATACCGAGTCACGATATCCTTTTGCCGCACCGAACGTCGCTTCCCCCTTTGCCGCAGCATTTGCATCATTATCAATATAAACAGTCCGTATCCCGGTCCATGCGGAAAGCTTTTCTGCAATCGGGTACTGAAGGAACGGAAGCGTGCAGGCATAAACGATCACGCCTCGTTCGCTATCATTAGTTCCGGGAGAAGCGATGCCCGCGTATGCCAATTCCTCTGGATGAACGCCCCCGCGTTCCAAAACGCGAAGGCAGAGCGAGGCCATATCCTTAGTGATACGATCGCCGTCCTCATCGCGCACCGTAGGACAGCTCTCCTGAACCAATATGTTTCCGTTTTCATCACAAAGACCCGCCTTGATAGACATGCCTCCAAGATCGATTCCTAAATAATACATATGAAACACCTTCCCCGCTTACTCCTTGTTATTGAATTCCATTAAGCGTTTGTTGAATTCTTCTGCGGTGTTATAACCCATTTTTTTCTGACGGTTGTTCATAGCGGCAATTTCTATAATTACAGCAAGGTTGCGACCGGGTTTTACCGGTATCGTAATCAACGGTACTTTGATTCCGAGAATATCCGTATATTCAGAATCCAAGCCGAAGCGTTCATACTGCTTTTCAGAATCCCAAGGCTCATAATGAATTGCTAAATCCACCTTTTCCGTATCTTTCACTGCTCCCATGCCGAAAATGCGCCGGACATCTACAATACCGATACCACGAAGCTCAATATAATGCTTGATCAGCTTCGGCGCGCTTCCGACCAATGTTTTATCCGAAACGCGCTTCAACTCCACCGCATCGTCTGCGATCAACCGATGTCCCCGCTTAACCAATTCGATTGCCGTTTCACTTTTCCCAATTCCGCTGTCTCCGAGGATCAAAATCCCCTCGCCGTAAACCTCTACCAATACACCATGTGTCGTCATTCGCTCCGCAAGCGAGACATTCAGACCTGCGGTAAGAGCAGCGACCAAATTTGAAGTTCGCTGATTGGAACGATACAGAGGCGTATGATAAGCAGCCGCCAACTCCGCCAATTCCGGAAAAATTGGAAGCCCGGCCGTTACAATCACCATCACAACTTGATGAGAAAAGAATGCATGTAAGGAAGCACGCCGCTGCTCCAAAGTCAGTGAGCTCAAATAGCTGTGCTCCATATTCCCAATGACCTGAATCCGTTCGTTCTCAAAATCCTTAAAAAAACCGGCAAGCGGAAGACCCGGACGGCTGATATCCGAGCGGGAGACAAACCGCTCCTGAATATCCTCCGGCTCATATACGCTTTCTAATGAGAATTCCTCAACAATGGTTTTCAGCTTCTCCTGATACTTCTGACTCTTCATGTGAGGTTTCCGCTCCTTCCCCTATCCTTTTTGCCTGCTGCATATCCTGTTTTTCCATTTTTGCGGGACGGTTCCTCATCCATTCCGTAAACCAAAAAGCACCGGTCACCGAAAGTATAACAGCAAGTGGAATCAAAATCCCAAGCACCATTGCTGCTTTCGTATCTCCGAAGAAACGGGAGCAAAATTTACTATAACGATAAAGCAATACCTCACCACCGTAAACCAACCTACGGCAAAGGTTTACCACCGGATTGCCGGATGCTGTCCAAGTCGGCACCTGAAGCAGCACATTCTGTTTTTCAAGGAACTCTCTGATTGCAATATGATATCCGATCAAAACTGCAACCACTGCGTCTGCTGCAAACAGAAGCAGCGCGGGATTACGGTAGTGAACTGCGGTACGCTCACGCCCCTGCAGGCTTTCCGGAATCGGCTCCTCCGATACAAAATATGCCCAAAGCGAAAAAGTTGCCGCTAAAGAAAGTCCTTCATCCTCGCAGGAACGGATATAATCCAGCGCCTCTTCACTTTCCGGCGAGCAATCCAACCATTCTACACGATAATACCAACGGCTCTCCTTTTGCACCTCAAACTCATATCGATTATCTTTTTTAGAACTCAGGCGATACCCCTGCTGACCAAGCTCATTCAACCATTCGCATTCCCTGACCGATGAAAAAAACCTTTTCCGAATCCTTTTATATTCCATGAAAACTCCCTCCCCATTCTATATATCCTGCCATAAATGGCTCTATGCCCCTTCGTAAAATTGCTTGCTCAGCATTATTTTAGCGGATACTTTCTATAGACTTGCAATCTGATATTTCTTTCGGAAAACATCTGCACAGCAGTGTTTTCATAAAGCCGATTGCTCAGCATTATTTTTAGCGAATACTTTCTATAGGCTTGCAATCTGATATTTCTTTCGGAAAACATCTGCGCAGCAGTGTTTTCATAAAGCCAATTTCTCAGCATTATTTTTGGCGGATACTTTCTATAGGCTTGCAATCTGATATTTCTTTCGGAAAACATCTGCGCAGCAGTGTTTTCATAAAGCCGATTGCTCAGCATTATTTTTGGCGGATACTTTCTGTCGGCTTGCAATCTGATATTTCTTCCGGAAAACATCTGCGCAGCAGTGTTTTCATAAAGCCGATTTCTCAGCATTATTTTTGGCGGATACTTTCTATAGGCTTTATTATACCTTCTTTCTCCCGCTTTGTCAATGTACTTCACCCGTTTTTTCTCATGGTTTTTCTTGCCGCATGCAAAAACGCAAACGGAAAAAGAACCGGTTTTTCCCGTTATTTTGAAAAACGCCCTTGCAAAGATCACTTTTTTATGGTATACTGTTTTTATAAACGGGATATGGAATATGGCCATACTATCCGGGGAGTTAGCGGTGCCTTGTACCTGCAATCCGCTCCAGCAGGGGTGATATGCCAATCTGAGGACAAAGTTTGTGTCGCCGCATCCATGCAAAGCCGTTGAGAGATGGGTCCTGCGCAATTCGCCCCTGTGAATCATGTCAGGTGGGGAACCAAGCAGCATTAAGCAGATCTGCGGATGTGCCGCGGGGTCGCCTGTTTTGAGGCAGAACATGGGTTACCGGATGGAAACTTTGCTCGAACTTGGTTGTATGGTCATATTGCATATCCCGCCTTCTCGACAGGAGGTGAAAGCATTTGTATCAGGCACTTTACCGAAAATGGAGACCGCAAACCTTTGACGAAATATCCGGTCAACAGCACATTACTAAAATTTTGAAGATGCAATGTGAGGAGCATCGTATTGCTCATGCATATCTTTTTTGCGGCACACGCGGAACCGGAAAAACCTCTACCGCTAAAATTCTCGCAAAAGCTGTCAACTGTGAACATCCTGTCAATGGGAATCCTTGCAATCATTGTTACGCATGTACTTCTATCGATAACGGAAGTGCAACCGATGTGTTAGAAATCGACGCTGCCAGCAATAACGGTGTGGATGACATTCGTGATCTTCGAGATGAAGTGGTATATCCGCCGTCTATGCTAAAAAAACGCGTTTATATAATCGATGAAGTACACATGCTCTCCTCCGGCGCCTTCAATGCGCTGCTCAAAACACTGGAGGAACCACCGCAATATATCGTTTTTATTCTCGCTACTACCGAACTGAATAAGCTTCCCGCCACAATTATCTCCCGCTGTATCCGGTTTGATTTCAACCGTCTCAGCGAAGAGACCATTGCGGAACGGATACGGTATGTAGCCCAGCAGGAAAAGCTCCCTTTGGGAGAAGGAGCCGCAGAGCTTCTGGCACGTCTTGCCGATGGCGCATTGCGTGACGGGCTTTCCATACTGGAGGCGTGCACTTCCGGTGTCGGAGCCGGGCATGAAATCACCGCGCAGGATGTCGGAGAACGTCTGGGGATTGCTGACGCAGATCAATTGCTTACTTTTTATCGAGCCATCGCTAAAAAGAGGATCCCGGAGGCACTTTCTGTTCTGGAAGAAATTCACCGGTCTTCTAAAGATATCGGTATATTTTTGGATGATCTTTCCTCTATGGCTCGTGATCTTCTCGTATTGCAGCAATTGAGGGATCGACATAGCAGTTATGACGGAGCCATCCGCTTCCGCACGGAAGCACTTTCCCTTTTGAATGACTATCCCGACAGCTTTTCCGCAGAAACATTATTTTATCTTTGTTCTGTTCTGGAAGACACACAAGGCCGAATGGCTCGCTATGCCACCAACAAAAAAATGCTGTTGGAATTCGCCGCCATACGTCTCTGCGATCCTGCGCTTTCAGAAAGCCCGAAAGCACTTTTGGCAAGAATTGCAAAATTGGAAAAGCTACTGACGAGTGGAACGGTGGCCGTAGCCGCCCCTCCATCCGAATGCAAGGCAGCGGCAAAAGAACCAGATCCCCCAAAGGCGCCTTCTACGAAAATATGCAGACAGAACTTCTCAAAATATGCCGAACTTGCAGAAGAAATGATGGGACATCCCGATCTTCTTCCGTATATTCAAAAAATAGAAGCAATAATAGAAGAGGACTCTTTCATCATCACAGCGGACAGCTTCACCATTCGTATGCTGCAATTGGGAAACAATGCCCAAGCGGTTGCTGCAGCAGTGCAAGCCGTCACCGGACGGTCATACAAGCTGGTATTCCGGGAGCGCGGGCAGGAACAGACTGAACATTTGATTGACGAACTTTAACGGGACGTCGGAAAGGAAAATTACCATGAATGTCAGATTACCGAAAGGAATGGGCGGCGGTCCATCCGATATGAATGCGATGATTCGCCAGGCACAGAAAATGCAGGAGCAAATGGCGGAAAAGCAAGCCGAGCTTGATGCAAGAGAGTACGAAATTCAAGCCGGTGGAGGTGTCGTAACCGTCAAGATCAAAGGTACAAAGGAAATTACAGACATACTCCTTCAACCGGAAATCGTGGACCCGGAGGATGTGGAAACCCTGCAGGATATTTTGGTTGCTGCAGTTAACGAGGCGCTTAAAAAGGTAGAGACTACCAATGAACAGGAACTCGGAAAGATTACCAGCGGAATGAATATTCCGGGAATGTTCTGATATGACACCGGCATTGGAAAAATTGATTTCATATTTTGCTTCTCTCCCAACAATCGGTCGGAAAAGCGCCACAAGACTTGCTTATCATGTTTTGGATATGAACGATAACGATGTACGCGCTTTCGCAGAAAGCCTGCTGGAAGTCAAGCAAGCCATCCGACTTTGCAGGATCTGCCAATGCTACAGCGAAACGGAACTCTGCCAGTACTGTTCCGATGAAACGCGCGAGAAAAGCGTCCTGATGTGCGTTGAAGATAATCGCGCTTTGGAAGCGATTGAATCGCTGCACGAATATCATGGTCTATACCACGTTCTGCACGGTGTTATTTCTCCGATCGACGGCATCGGACCGGAGCAGCTGAAGATAAAAGAACTTCTTGCACGTCTGCATGGCTCTGTCAAAGAGGTCATCATCGCCACGAATCCAAGCGTAGAAGGCGAAGCTACTGCAATGTACCTCGGAAAACTTTTAAAGCCGCTCGGTATCAAGGTCACAAGACTGGCCTACGGATTGCCGGTCGGCGGAACACTGGAATATGCAGACCACACAACACTTCTGAAAGCCATTGAAGGCAGAACTGAAGTATAGGGGCAATCAAAAGAGAGGCTTTGATATATGGCCTCTTCTTTAATATCCGCAAATACAAGCACAAGACAAACAAAATGGAGAAGCCGCTAAAGAGCTTAAGGGCAGGTCAGACCACGGTGGTCTGACCTGCCCTTTTATACTATGCAACCCACTATAACGCTTCGGGTCCCGCCGAAAGGTGCCGGTGGATGAGAGCGATAAATTCCAATTTGTCTATGAAACCCTCTGTAAACGCTGTATTTTCAAGGCGTTTCGCCTGTTTTGTGTTCCAACCTTATGTATTTTCCCTTGTTTTTGCCCTTACGAGCCGAAACAAGGGAAATTTATTATTATAATACAAAATGCTTTTTCGGCGGGTAATAAGCTCTCTGCATTTGAGAGCGAAATACACCCCTCGCACAAATCTGAGGTTTATGCGAGGAGTATATTGCCCCCTGCGGAGAAGAATGCCATGTTATAATCCTTAAGCGGCGCCTGCATATTGCGCACAGAAGGGCCTGCTGCAAGGTTTGCGTCAGGCCCTTCCCGGACGTTAGTTTTCTTCGCTGGCATCCCATGTTCCCTGCGTATATGTTTCGTCCACCATATCGCTGATGCCTGCCAGCAGCATGATGATACCCTGCACTTTGTGCGGTTGGATGACGTAAACTCCTTTTTGATTTTCATCCTCTGCAATGATATCTGCGGCAAGCAACGGTCTTAAGTGGTGATAAGCCTGTCCCGCAGACCCGAAACCGCATTTCTCAACAAGGGACGCTACTGTCTTAGGCCCGCGAAGAATTTCCAACAACATCGCAAGGCGGTTTGCATTTCCAATACAGATCAACACTTTACCGGCAATACCACTCTCAATAAGGGAAAGCAGCTCATCGGCAGAGACACCATTTCGTATCCAGTTGGATTGCCGCCCACCGGAATTGTATACCCCGAGATAGGTGACAAGTCCGCTGATCCCTTTTTCCTCAGTTTTGTAGCAAAGTTCCTCCATTTGTTCGCTGAGTCGGCTGTCCGGATGCATTCCATGCATAACATGGACTCTTTCCAACGTCTCT
Source organism: uncultured Ruminococcus sp. (assembly GCA_964549435.1). Taxonomy (GTDB): domain Bacteria; phylum Bacillota; class Clostridia; order Oscillospirales; family CAG-382; genus Coliplasma. The sequence goes on along the minus strand of CAZJVB010000009.1, from coordinate 47,408 downwards.
GTTGATGGCTTGTTGGGGAGCGATTCCATCACCAAATTCTTAAGGCTTTCCATTTGCTTTTTAAGAGCGTCAATCTCTCTGTCGTAATCTCGTTCCATAAAATAATGACCTTCCTTTCTGTAATTACGAAATTCCGAAATATCGTAATTACAGAATACCATACTGTGTTTCCGTTGTCAAGAGATTTATAGAAAAAATTACGAAATTCCGTAAAACCGTATATCCGGTTCTTTCATAATGTTAAATTTGAAATATACCTTCTGTCATAGCTTATTACTAGTTTTTCCTTCCCTTGCTTTTGCCCTTATGAGGCTCTGAGGGCAAGGGTAACACTATGTGAAGCCGTATAACGGCAACGGGTGAGTAAACTGCGATAAATCCTTTTTTTCAAGCGTTTTGGAGGATTTTATTAAAGCCCTATGAGGGGCAGTAACCACTTATGAAATCGTGGTTTTCAAATTCCCATTTGTCTCCAGTTCATTATAACAAAATATCCTCCGGAAAGCAACGTGTATTTCTTTGTGGAGCGTTCCTCCAACGGGGAGCCTTTTTTATGCCCTGTTCTTTATCGTTCTGCCATTGCCTGATATGTTCGCCTCGGAAGAACTGCCTTATATGCCGGACGAATGATCTTATTACCGTTAATCAATTCTTCGAGACGGTGCGCGCTCCAGCCTGCAACGCGTGCAATGGCAAAAAGCGGCGTGAACAACTCCTCGGGAATGCCCAGCATCTGGTAAACAAACCCGCTGTAATAGTCCACATTTGCACTGACGCCCTTAAACATTTTACGTTCTGCGGAAATAACATCCGGCGCAAGACGCTCCGCCATCGCATACAGGCGATACTGCTCCTCAACACCTTTTTCAATCGCAAGCCGCTCCACGAAAGACTTAAAAATACAAGCACGTGGATCAGATTTAGAATAGACCGCATGACCAATCCCATAAATCAAGCCGGAGTGATCATATGCCTCCTTTCGAAGCAGCCTTTGGAGATACGCTTTGACTTCCTCTTCATCTCTCCAATCAGAAACAGATGCCTTCATATCTTCAAACATATGGCAGACCTTAATATTAGCGCCACCGTGCTTCGGTCCTTTCAAAGAACCGAGTGCAGCTGCTATTGCCGAGTATGTATCTGTCCCGGAAGATGTTACTACATGCGTAGTAAAAGAAGAGTTATTACCGCCGCCGTGTTCTGCGTGTATGACAAGCGCCAAATCCAAGATTTGTGCTTCTAACGGACTATACTGACCATCCTTTCGAAGCATGTGCAGGATATTTTCCGCCATAGAAAGCTCCGGGAGCGGATCATGAATAAAGAAGCTATTATTGTTTTTACGATAATAGGCGTACGCCTGATATCCGTACAATGCCAATTGAGGAAACATGGCAATCAGTTGCAGACACTGTCTCAATACATTGGGAATGGAAACGTCGTTTGCATTGAGGTCATAGGAATACAGCGTCAAAACAGAGCGCGCCATGGAGTTCATCAAATCGTCACTGGGAGCTTTCATGATGATATCCCGCACAAAAGAGTTCGGCAGACTGCGATAACTAAAGAGCGTGTTCTTGAACTCTTCCAATTGCGACAAATCCGGCAAATCTCCAAACAACAGCAGGTAAACAGTCTCCTCGAAGCCGAACCGATTCTCTCGTAAAAAACCACGAATCAGTTCATCGATGGAATATCCCCGGTAAAAGAGCTGCCCGTCACAAGGTTCACCGTCCCCGGTCTTAGCGACAATTTCGGAAATTTCCGTCAACCCGGTCAGAACACCGTTTCCGTTCAAATCGCGTAAACCTCGATTTACCTTATGTTTCAGGTAAAGATCCTTTTCAATCACACCTTCTTTTTCACAAAGCTCTGCCCAGCGCAAAATCTCCGGTGTGAGTTCGGAATAATTTCTTTTTTCCATCTGTTTTCCTCCTGTTTTCTGATAATTTACGGTCCTCCGGATACCGTAGCCGTCTGACGATCGTTGCTCGCGTATTTCCGCTCCAAGCGTAGAGCATTTAGGCGAGTCTGTCCGTCCATCGCTGTCCTCCAAAACATGATATAAAATAATAGGAATAATAAGTATTATATCTCTGAAATGTGAACAGAATATCAAAACACACGCATGTTTACAAAATATTCACAAAAAATAGCATCATTTGATAATAAGTAGGCAAAAAATTGCCGCTTTTTTAATTGTAAAACTGTAAAAACAGCTCCGTCTTATAGTCCCCCGGTAATTTCAACAATACCGATAAAATAAGAAACATATCTTTTACACCGAAAAAGCGTAAAATAGGTTCTCTGCAAACACAAAAAAGCGGCAGGAACTGTTCCATGCCGCTTATAACTCGTCGGTCATTTTTTCTTTCGCTTCGATGGGGTTTCCGGCGCTCCGTAGGAATGCTTTCCGTAACCGTAATCGCCATAGCCATAGCCATATCGATAATATTTTTTATAATACCTACCATAGCGATAATAAGAACCCTTATAATACCGGCTGCTATGAATCATAACGCGATTCAACACCGTCCCGAGAATCGGACATTCACTTTTCCGAAGCTGTTCAATCACATTACGTGCAAATTGTCTGCTGACCGTATTCGCACAAATGACCACTACGGCACCGTCGCAGCATTTTGCAACAATAGCAGCGTCTATCACCATGCCGAGAGGAGGCGTATCTACAATGACAATGTCATACTGCTCTTTTGCATGTGCGATAAGCGAAGAAAATTCCTCCGATCCAAGTAATTCTACCGGATTGGGCGGAATGGTACCGGCAAACAAAATATCCAAATTCGAATATTGCGTTCTGCAAACACAATCTTCAAAGCTGCGTAAACCCGAAAGAACATCCGTCGTTCCGCTGTATTTCTTATCTCCTGACAAACGTTTATCCAAAACAGACTTGCGAAGGTCAGTATCCAAAAGCAAAACACGCTTTCCGTCTTCCGCATAAGAGTTTGCAATTTCAAAAGAAATCGTCGTTTTCCCATCGCTCTGCACGCAGCTGGTGACCATAATCACCTTATATTTGGCGCCACAAAATTGCAGGTTCGCACGCAGGGTTCTGAAAGCTTCCGCTGCCTGGAAGCTTTTTTTTATATCAACTTGCAATTGAATTTCTTCCATCTTTTTCTCCACGCATGACATCATTGGGGAACAGGAATCAGCTCCCGGTATATTCTCGACGACCGCCCGCATTTCTGCCGTCCTTCTCATCAGCCTCATAAACCGGAATCATAGCCAAAACGGTAAGCCCAAGATATTGTTCAATGTCCTCTGACGTATTGATCTTATCATCCAGCAGATATAAAAGAACCAGTATTGCTATTATCAAAGCAGCACCAAGTAATGCCGCCATATAAGCAAGTCGATTAGACTTTGCAGAAACAGGCTGAGATGACAAGCGAGGCTGTTCATCGATAGAAACCTCTTTTACACCGAAAAAATCAGAGAGGTTTTCCAGCGACGCACCAAGCACCGCACTAGCTGCAGCATATGCAAGTTTGGGATCGGTAGACACAACCCGGATATACAGATAGTGCGTATTCTCCGGATTCGTGATTGTTGTAGCAGACTGCAAAGAAGACCAGGACATCCCTGCCGTTACCTTTTCAATATATGCTTCCAGCTCTTCTTCAGAAATATTTGCATCTGCATAAACCGCACGAAGCTCGTCCGGCAGGCGCTGAACCGCAGCACGCATATTTTCCTCGGTCGAAACGCGATAGATATAATCCTCCATCATCGTTTTCGCGTAGCTGACTTCCGGCGTTTGAAACACTTCATCAGAGGACTTCGATACCAAATAAATGCTTCCATACGAAGCATAGGTATCCACATACGTAGCATCCGTGTACACCCATGCGATACTGCCGAACGTCAGGGCTACTAAAAGGATCAGCCACCACTTTCCGAGGACAGACAGAGCAACGTCCCCAAGCACAATGGTATTCACATTTTTATTTTCGTTCCGTCCGGAACGGTCAGAATGCATTTGTTGATTCAAAGTTTTACACCGTAATAACAGAAAATTAGCGGATTTTCATCTTGCTTCTATATCTTAACATATCTCCCAAAAGAAATCAATAGCTTTCGTGCAAATTACCGGTCGATTCCTACCGGAAGCGCGATCTTCCATTCAAAAATTCCATTGCCGAAATGCGGCACTGCCACGCCTCCATATTTTTCCGCAATTTCACAAATAATCATCATGCCAAGACCATGGTGTCTCGCATCCGATTTACTGGTTCGGAGCAGCCCGTTATCCGCTCTCACCGGTTCTTCCCGGTACGGATTTCTGCAATCAATACGCACAATGCTCTTCTCCATCCGAATAGTGATTTCCACCCAGCGTTCTTCCTCCGGCAGCTTCATAATCGCTTCCAAAGCATTCTGTAGAATATTGTTTAACTCGCTGGAAAGGTCATTATCTTCAATGGTTAATTCCGAAGGTAAATATGCTTTTACACGAAACTCGGCCTTTGCTTTTCGGAAGCGCTCTGCAAACATCAGCAACAGATAATTGACAAGAATATGAGAACAATACTTCTCCGTGCCAATTTTCATGATATGCTCAGTCATATTCTGAAGATACCCGTCCAGTTGCCGATACTCTTCATTTGCGCAAAGCGTCGCCGCTACATTCATCGTGTTCGCGATATCATGTTTCATTTCGCGCACCTGCATCTCAAATCGCTGCAGATTTTTGGCATACTCCCGATTTGCTTCATCGCGCAGTTGCAGACTCTGTGCTCGAAGAATCATCTGATGATACTGTCGGACTGTATTCATTGCCATCAGCAGAAACGTGCTGAAAAGCAAAAACCATTGAAGGAAGGAACTGCGCAGCCATGAAAGCGAAAATGCTGAATATACTTCATTCGACAGCTCAAACGAAAAAGAGAAACCGTTGTGTGCCAACAAAGAAAGCAAGCGAACCAAAAACGCAGCCAAAAATGAAAGCAGCAGAATAAACGGATAAGAGCAAAATGCCGTATTTTTTGTTTTCCATTCCATACAGCAAAAGACAACCACAGCCAGAACGGAAATCAGAAAAAACCATTCGCTCATCGCCTCCGTTACATATAGAGTTGCCTCACTTCCATGCCATGCTAACGTCAAAAGGAAAGCAGAGGAACAAAGACAATCCGCCAATGCAAACGGAATGATGAAACGGCTATACCGTTTCATATAGTATACAACACAGAGTAATAGCGGCAAAAATGAAAGAGCTGCAAAGCCGTCTGCCACATCGGAAAAAACATTGGCCTGTACAATACTGAGCAAGCGGCCGATATTGCCTACAGAACTGATAATTCCCAAGGAGGAATGCCAAATCAACAACACCGGAATCAAACGCACCTGTCCGTTCCATGCATTCACCAGCAGCACAATGCACATAACGCCAAGCAAAGCCAAATACGCACTTAATAGAAGGAAAAATCCAATATATGCATACCGCTCATTCTGCGCCACTTGAATTTCCTGCACGGAAGATCCAGCATCTTGAGACAGCGTGCCGATAGAAACGACTGTCAGGATATCAAGCGCGAAAACCAAAAGGACGCCCGCACAGCAAAGCAGAAAAACCCGCTTTCCTAAAAACAGCGCCTGCAATTTGGTAACCATACGCATTCTCATTTAATCGGACATAGACGCAAAACGTTCCTGCGCCAGTTTATACAGTGGCTTCGCGATCGGAATCATGGATCCATCCTCCATAATAAATCGGTAATTCTGAAGCCTGCGAACATACCGAAAATTAACGGCATAACTTCTGTGACAGCGAAAGAAGGAAGCTTCCGGAAGAGACGCACAAAATTCCGAAAAGACGCCACTGAAGCAGAGACTTTCCTTATTGCAGCATTGTATCAGAATATCGTGCCCCATAGATTCGACATAGCAAATCGAATCATACTGCACCACAGTTCTACCATTTCGTTTATCGTTCACAATCACAGTGGGCTTTTGTAAAAATGAAGAAAGCATTTTTTCAAGAACCGTTTGTACATCCTTTCGTGTCACCGGTTTTGACAAAAAGGTAATCGGAAAGACCGAATAAGCTTCCATCGCATAATCCGTATTTGCAGAGACAAAAACAATACTCACAGAATCTCCTCGCTCACGCAATGTTTTGGCGTATGTCATGCCGGACGCTTCCTTGACAAGGATATCCAAAAACAGCAGATCATATTTTTGCCCGTTCATCGCAAGATCAAGGGAAGACACACTATAATAAACGTCGATACAGTAAGCAAGTCGCTGTGTATCCATATATGCCTTGATGCAATGGGAAAGACTTTCTGCAAATATTTTTTCATCGTCACAGATTGCTATACGGTACATAAAAGACCTCCTCGGTTAAAATTATGGCTTTGACCTTTGCTTTCTATGAAACAATACAAAAATGCGAACAACCAACAGGAGCAGCAAAACCGAGCCTATAACGGCAATCCAAAAGAATACACCAGTCCAATTCTCCGTGTCTGATTTAACTAATTCAGAAGTCGCCGACGACTGCGAAAAAAACCAATCCATACTTTCCGGCGCAACGGAAACGGAGGGCTCACTTTCCTCAAATGCCCCTTCCGAGAGCGTGCCCAATAACTCCGGTTCACTTTCCGATGAGGATTCCACTTCAGATGCAACCGGATAGGATTCGACAGGTAATACGGGAGGAGCGCTTTCACGAAAAATACGAATTATATACTCCGCAGTAGTGCCATCCTCTGCCTTCACTTGTATGGAAACAGTATTGATTTCCCCTTCTTTCAGCTCACCATCCGAAACAAAGGTCACAACAGCGGCTGCATCACGCGGAACTGCCGTTACACGGTAAGCGACATATTCGTTGGTGACTGTAGCATTGTACGATCGGCCCTCTGGGGAGAAAGCAGGTGCAATCTCAAGAAGAAAGCCGTCTTCATTTTGCTCCCGATCCGCATCGCTTTCAAATACGGAAACCTGCAGCGATGCCAGATTCGCGTCAGAGGACTTCCGATCAACAACCACAATCTCCAACGAGGCATTTGCAATGCTTTCGAACGTATCATCTGACAGCGCTTTTGCATCATAAAAATCAATCCTGATTTTACTGCCGATGCTTGCATGGGAAGAAACCGTGAAAGTAAACTGCAGCATCTGTTGCACCGGCTTTTGGTGTGTCACACGAACATATCCGTCCTGCCTGGAAACCTGAAAATCCAAGTAAGAACTATTTGATGGAAGGATACGCGTTAATGACAGAACAGATTCATCATAGGAAAAAAAGCTTTCATAGCCATTCGCAGCGGTACTCAGTGAAACACGAACGGTAAACGAAGCACCCGGCTGCACCTCCTTTTCGGCAGACAATCCGATTTCATTACAGCTTCCGACAATCATGCTAAGGGACAAAACAAACGAAAACAGAAGCAAGATTATTAAAATGCCGGACAAAAACTTTGCGATCCGTCTATTCACAACATTCAAACTCAAGCACTTCCTCAATTGGCCGTCCCGCCTTTCCCGGCAGGAAACGAAGGTTATACTTTCTCGTATACTGATACGCTTCCCTACGAAAGCAAAAAGAAAGTCCTTCCAAATATAGATACTTCTCTCCCTTTTCGTGCAGACGGATCGGCAGCACGGAAACGCCGCCTACAAGGTCAGAACCTTGCAAAAAAAGTTCCGGTGTTCCGCGTAAAATAGAGGCAAGGGATTCTACAAAAACATATTGCCCGCCGGTCTGATTAGAACCAAGTCCAGAGAGAAATTGCTGCAGTAATCGAAGATCCTGAGGCGCTTCGGAACCAAATGTCTGCCGAAGCATGTCCAGCAAACCGGTCTCAATCTGCACACGGGCAAATTCCACCTGGCGCTGCGCCTCACCGGACCAATCCATAACCGTCATACAACGCTTTTTGGCGGCAGCTTTACGGCACTGATATACAAGCAAGAAAACAATAAGCAATACAATCACTGCCAATGCAATACAAAACAGCCAAAGCGGAACAGAACCTATTCCAAGCAGTGAAACAGCGCAAACTTCCATAACCGATAGCCTTTCATTTTCCTATCCTGAAAATTTTCGTACAGGTGTAAGATCCGGAAACCGTATACTGCAATCGCAGCAAATTCTGTTTTACTTCCATTTCGAAATCTTCGGCTTCCGGCAAAAGTGTCGGCTCAAAGTCCGTGATTTTTTCACCAATCACTACCCAATTCTCTTCTCCTGCTGAAAAAGACAGGGTTTCTTCAGAAGCATCCCACCTCAGCTGAAAAGAAACGCTCGGTTCTTCGTCTGATTCCTCAACAAAACAATCGATCAGGATCAGGCCTTCATTTTCTCCTATTTGTTCGATTTTAATAGCATGGGCGGCCGAAAAATATGTCGCCAAACGGGCATTAAGTTGGTCGGAGCGAACACTCGAAGAAGAGCCGGTTATTATAAATGAGTTGGTACGAATACAAAACAGCAACAGAGATACAGAGGCGATGGAAACCACAGAAAGAATCGCCACTGCTACAAGCAATTCAAGTAACGTCATACCGCGCTGATCTTTCCAGATACGCTTCATGGGGCTGCCCCCGTTTCTGCCGCCTCCGGCTCAACAAATTGAATTTCATTACCAACAAATGAATAGGAAGCACTTGCAAGCTCTTGTTCGTCCAAGGAATAAAATGTGAATGTGATCAGACAATCCCGCTGCTCATCTTCAGAAAGCCGCAGGATTCCGTTTTCCATCCTGATGGTCAGCAGACCTTTTCCTGAATCAAATGAGCAGCCAAGATCGCCCACATTGGATGCAAAACCGTAAAATTGACACAACGGAGTATTACTATCCAATAGAGCCTCAAACGAAATTTTCCCGTTCTCTCCCAGCGTCATCTGCACCAGTTTGGTGCAGAGCGTTATTTCTGCACGGGCAGACAAGGTATTCTCTGTACGGACAGCACTTTTATAATGCGCAACAGCAAGCCAAAGCGCGCCGGAAAGTAAAATGCCGGAAACAGCAAGTATAACGACAACAGTGACCAATCCCGCGCCACGATTACGAACATCGCTCATGGCATAGCACCCCCTTGCGCAGAATCTGCTGTGTACTGCCATCTGCGGTATAGAACAGGCACACATCCACACGGGTAAATCCGGAGAAATCTGTCAATTTCAGATTCACCACATACGCCCCATATTGCAGTTGATATTCCCTTTCACCCTCATTTTCAGATTCATCCACATTTTCAGAAGCAATCTTAAAGTATCCCGCATCTTGGCATTTTTCTATACCAAACTCCGTGATCAGCAGCAGCACATCATCCGCAGCATTGTTGGCAGCAGAAACTGCGGTTGCTTTGGCATCGATTCTTGCTGCCAATACAAAGGAGGAGGTGATCGGCAGAGAAATTATCCCCAATATAGCCACTGCAACAAGCAATTCTACAAAGCTGAACCCTTGGTTCAATCGATTTCTTCTTTTCCCCATGCCGTCCCCTCCTTTCCTTCTTTTTTCAAATCAACCGAAAATCTGTTCAGTTCCTATTTCAACACCCGGAATCACCGGCGGAGTATACTCTTCTGCACCAATAAGATAGTAACGACGTAGAATCATTGTTCCTGTGCAAGTATCCGTTTGCGCATCATAGGAAATCGTAAGCGATTCCAAAGAACAGGGCTCCTCATCATTATCTACGAAATAGCCGATCAGTTCTTTCAAGCCCTCGTAAGTTGTCGTATAGGTAAAAGGATATGTCTTTTCCTGCAATACCAATGATCCGGCTGTATAGAGCGTATTATTCGTCCCAAAAGAGATCAGGGATTGCTTTTGACCGGTCTCTTTTTCCACCTTCTGAATATAAAGAATCTGATCCTCTTCTAAAATTTCTCCCGGAAAATGCAGCGTATCCATCAATTCCTGTGTCTGGCTGATTAATTTTTCCGTTTCTTCTTCATAGTAAGCCTTTTGCTGCAGATTTGCCTTGGCAACAGCAACACTGTCCTGCAGATTCTTCACAGACCTTTCCAATTTTTCACATTCATCAACCGCCGGACGATAAAAGGAATGATAGGAAATCAAAACACCGGCTATACCGATCAACAGCAGGAGCAGTGCAATCATCCATTTTTTTATATAAATTTTCATGCTGACGCCTCCTGTTACGATTGAGTGGGAACAGACGAGGACATATCTTCAAACTGTCCCGTATAAGTCAAACTGATCGTAAAAGAAAGAATGTCTGAGGAGATCGTTTCTTCCGGCAGCATGATGCCACTGCCATTTTCCTCATACGTAGTATGCGTCTTCCTGACAAAAATAGTATCCCAATCATAACCCATCGAACGCATTTGTTCTACATATCCCGCATATTGCTCTTCCGTAATCCCATAATCGGAAAGCGGAAAAATGGTACTATTGACAAACGTAAAATTTTCCAAGATCGAAAGATCCTCGATCTGCTCGCGGTTCAGATAGTCCATCAACGCCTCCATCATCGTGTCCGCGTATGCTACCAACGGGTTATCGGAAAGTTGCTTATAAACCTCCAGCAGACTCATAACCGTCTGGTCAATGCTATACGAAATCGTGGTGACTGCCGTATAGGTTGCATAAACCTCTGCAGGCGACAACGTCCCATTTTGCAAAGCAGGAATCAAAGCATCCAATTCTTCTTGAGAATATCCGGCATAAGCGGAGGCGAGGTTGTCCCGTATTAAATGCCCGTTTTGATCCAATAGAGCATCAATATTATATCCAACGACCTGCGAATTCTGTGTAATACTGATGTTAGAAATGGAATTAACCTTAACAGAGGCACAATTCCGAAACGTCTGAATGACATACGCCGCTTCATTTTCCGTATCCACACAAATATTCAGCACCACACCGGTTTCGCTTACCGTCAAGCCGACGGCACGGAAGGAAGATGGCATTTTTCGCTCCATCTCTTCCATGAAGGAAACAAAATGATCATTATAGGTTTCAAGATATCGATCAATCGTTCCGATACTGTCGTGCAGCGAATTATAAGCATACAGCGCGGTATTATATGCGGACTTTGCGGAGGTAGTATCTCCAAGCGCAAGCAGTTCCTCGCGGAGCTGCGTTTCCTGCTTTTCAAGGGAAGCCTGTTCAGAATCGGACATGAAAATCAACGCTGCAGATATGGCGGCACATATGGCAAGACAAACGATCCCGATCGATAAAATGGTATTCTGAACAGAAGGATCATGAAACACATCCGCAGCAGAAACCGTTTTGGCATGCTGACGATTAGCAAGGTTAATCGGCTGCGTACAAGCGCCGATCGGAGCAAGAAATTCTGCCGCAGTAAACGGAAAACCGTCTCCGATTTCGGCAAAGCGCTTTTCCAATGCCGTTTCCAAATGAAGGACCGGCAGATCCAGCTCCGCTCCCAGCAATTCTCCAAATCCGCGGTACAGACAGATCCCCCCCGCCAAATACACTTCTATACGACCGGTATCTTTGGAGGATAGGTAGTATTCAATACTGCGGCGAATGGCAAGAATTAACGGACGAAGCGCTTCTGTGCGACGCTCCTTTGCTCCCATCTCTCCCTCGGAAGCATTGCGGCGCAAAGTTCTCGAAAACAGTTGCTCCTCCGTATCGCGGAGTAGACGGTCAAAAGCGGGAATATCTTCTCCATCAGACTCCTCCTGCATCAAATCAATCATTAAACCGGCAAGTCCAACCGAAACGATTCGTTGCAGGCAGATCGTTCCCTCACGTACAAAGGTCAGCAAGGTATTGTCGGAATTTACGGAAAGGTATAGCTCCGTTTTATCCGAACTATCACGAATCGCTTCCTTCGCGGAAGCCTTCAGCGCTTGAAAAATACCGTTTCCGGCAAAGTCGATCGCTGCAACATCCACGCCAAGGAAAGACGCAAACTGATAGTAAGAACGGATAATATCGCGCGGAACGGCACACACCAGCAATTTATATGCTTTTCTGCCGTTTTGATCCAATTTTCCGAGAATATTGTAGACAAGCTTATAATCAGTAATATTAACCGGAAAGTAATCAGCTGCGTTCTGATAAATCAGCGTTTCAATCTTAGATTCCCGTACCATAGGAATCGTAATTTCACGGTTAATAATGCGCGAGGAACTAACGGAAAAGGCAACGCGGTCGGTAGAGATATGCAACCGCTTCAGTGCATCCCGAAATGCCTGCCGGAACGCCTCGCTTTCCTGCACAATGCCGTCCTCGGAAAGAAGATCAATCGGAGAGGCAATCGTGAACGCATGGTAAAGCTTAGGCACCTTAGCCTTGAATTCCATTTCAACAACACGAGAAATTCCGTTATCCACTTCTATACCAAGCACTCTTGGTCCGCCAATCATAATGTTCATGACAACTCACTTTCTCCGGACTATGCCAGAAGGGAAATGTACCACTGCAGAAACGGATCGCAAAGAAACAGGGACAAAAATACGCCGAGGGATAAGTACGGCCCCATAGCCAGCACACGGTCTGCACCGGAACATTTCATCCGGATGACATGGATCAAGGAACCGAGGATACAGCCAAGCAAAAAACCAAAACATATCTTTTGCCAGCCAAGCAAAAAACCGCAGGCTGCCATCAGCTTTACATCCCCGCCACCGATCGCCCTTCCCTTAGAACACAAAAATAACAAAAACAGCGGAAAGCTGATACAGAACAGTCCGATCAGCGCATTCTTCCAGAAGCTGAGGTCCAAAAGCAGATGCAAAACACCAAGCAGTGCAATAAATATGGGAAAACCAACCGGAATTTCATACGTGCGAAAGTCAATCACGCTCAACGCTAACAGTGCGGAACACATCAAAGACAAAAACAACGCAGTCAAGATAGACCGTGAATCGATTCCGCCCCTGAGATTCCAAAAAACAAGTCCAAACCAAAGGAAACCGTTGATAAACTCCACTATCGGATACTGCTTAGAAACCGGTGCGCCGCAATACCGGCATTTTCCACGCAATTGCAACCAACTGAACAAGGGGATGAGATCATACCAAGCAAGACGATGCCCGCATTCCATGCAATGTGACGAGGTTTTTACAAATTCTTCTTTTCGGGGAATGCGAAAAATCAAAACATTTAAGAAACTGCCGATCACCAGCCCAAACAAAAAAGCCAATCCTGCAACAAAATATACCAGCATTCCGCCACCTCAGAAAGAAGCTCCGAGCGTATCATACATTTTAAACATCGGAAACAGAATTGAACAAACGACGATCCCGACCAAAACGGATAGAATCAAAATGATCATCGGTTCCAGTACTGCAATCAACGCTTTCGTGGCTGCTTCTACTTCCTCTTCATAGTAATCAGCGAGTCGATCCAGCATTTCCTCCAGATCTCCGGTTTCTTCTCCAATGCTGGTCATATGATAAACCATTGCCGGAAACATGCCACTCTGCTCCAGCGGTACGGAAAGCGAAGAACCGGCAGCGGCCTCGTCGCGACAAAACAGAATCGCTTCGTTGAAGTATATATTACTCATATTCCTCGCCGTAATTTCAAGCGAATCAAGCATGGGAAGTCCGGACGAAATCAACGTGCTCAGCGTTCTTGCAAAGTTTGCGCTTGCGCTTTTGACTGCCATATCTCCAAACAAAGGCAGTTTAAGAGCGATTTTCCCGAACACGTGACGCCCCTTATTCGTCTTGGCAAAAAGAACCATCGAAATGATGATAAGCAAAAGGGCTATAGCAAGAATCCACCAGTATTTTGCCATCCAAGAGCTGAATCCCATGACAATTCTTGTAATCAGCGGCAATTCCACCTTCAAATCTTGAAACACAGATTCAAACTGCGGAATGACCTGAATCATCATAATCGCTATGACGGCAACCACCACAACCAAAACAATTATCGGATAGATCATTGCCTTTTTTACCGCGTTCTTCGTTTTGGTGCCGCTTTCAAAATGAGTTGCAAGTCGTAAAAATGCTTTTTCCAGATTACCGGAGGCTTCGCCTGCCGCCACCATATTGATCATCATGGCAGGAAAAATCTCCGGAGAATGCGTCCGCAAAGCATCGGATAAGGTTTCCCCTCTTTCAATCTGCGAGTGGGTGTCCGCAATTGCTTTTTTCAAACGGGAGTTCGCAGTTTGCTGCGTCAGCATGGAGAGCGCAGTGGAAACCGGAATACCGGCACTGACAATGCTGACAAACTGACGACAAAAAACGCCAAGATCGCGTGACTTCACACGGTTCAGAAACGGAATGTCCAAATCTCTGGTTAGTACGCTCTGTTCCTTAATTTCGATAGCAGTCAAATTGTTTCGCTTAAGAAAGGCCCGCGCCTGCTCAGCATCTTCTGCTTCCAAGCTGCCCTTTTTGATTTTGCCAAGCGGATTTACCGCTACATATCCAAAAGACGGCATTGACTTTACCTCCAGGGGCTCTTATAAATCTCAATCAAACTACAGCATCAATCAGAAAGATACGATTTTTTTCTGCAGACTGTCAGGGTCGTGCGCATATTCCAGAGCAGTATTCAATGAAATCTGACGCGACAGATACAATTCCGCCAAATGATCATCCATCGTTTGCATGCCAAGCTTTTTACCCGTCTGAATATTCGAGGTAATCTGGAATGTCTTATTCTCCCGTATCAAATTCCGAATCGCATGACTGGCAACCATAACCTCAAAAGCACCCTTTCTACCACCGTCTGTAGTAGGAACAAGACTCTGACAGAGAACACACTCGATCGCATTGGCAAGCTGAATGCGGATTTGCTGCTGTTGTTCCTCCGGAAACGCATCAATGATACGATCAATCGTCGCACCGGCGCTATTGGTATGCAGAGTAGCAAGAACGAGATGTCCCGTCTCGGCTGCCGTAATCGCAGTGGAAATGGTTTCCAAATCGCGCATTTCCCCTACCAGAATCACATCAGGATCCTGACGAAGCGCCGCTCGTAGAGCGGCGGAAAAGCTTTTAGTATCCACGCCGACTTCCCGCTGATGAATGATTGACAAAATATCCGCATGAATAAATTCAACCGGATCCTCTAACGTGATGATATGCTTCTTATCATTTTGATTCAGATAATGAATCAGTGCAGCAAGCGTTGTTGACTTACCGCTTCCGGTCGGCCCGGTCACAAGCACAAGACCGCGCTTCTTACAGGCGGACTTCACAACCGCGCTCGGAACCATGATTTCCTCAATAGTCGGCATATCAACCGGCAGCAGGCGAAGTGCCAGTGCAAGGTTTCCCCGCTCACGGAATATATTGCAGCGAAGACGGGAGATTCCTTCAAAGGAATAAGCAAAGTCTACTTCCCCATCACGCTCAAGAATAGATCTGGTGCGTGCATCCAACAGTTCTTCTGCACAGGCACGCACATCGTCGGATGAAAGCTCTGTCTCATTCCAAAATACCAATTCTCCGGCACAGCGAAACTGCACCGGTCTGCCAACCGAAATATGAATATCCGAAGCTTTGGCTTTCCATGCTCCAAGGATAATGTCTCTCATACGATTCGACACAGCCATAAATAACGATCCATGCCTTTCTCTATTTCCCAACAGCAGGGCTTACTCTTCAAAGGATACATTCAGCATTTCCCGGAAGGAAGTTATCCCGTCCAACACAAGCCGGGCAGCGCTCATACGAAGCGTACTCATACCATTTCCAATTGCGGTTTTCTTAATTTCGTCCGCTGTTTCTTTTCGGGAAATCATATATTTGATTTCCGGTGTAACTTCCAATATCTCATACACACCGATACGCCCGTAAAAACCTGTATAATTGCAGCGCTGGCAGCCTACCGGCTCAAACAGCTCCACCGTCTGCTCTTCCGGCAACCCAAGAAACGCAAGCTCGTGAGGCTCTGCACACTTCTTTTTCCTGCAATGCGGACAAAGCCTTCTCACCAACCTCTGTGCAATGATGCCGACCACAGAATCTGCAATCAAATAACTGTCTACACCCATATCCATCAAACGTGTGATCGAGCTGGCCGAACTGTTCGTATGAAGCGTGCTAACGACTAAATGCCCTGTAATTGACGCCTGCACCGCAATCATGGCAGTTTCTACATCACGGATTTCCCCGATCATGATAATATCCGGATCCTGCCGAAGAATGGAACGCAGTGCATTTGCAAATGTCAGATCCGCCTTAGTATTGACCTGTACCTGATTGACACCGTCAATATTTGCCTCGACCGGATCCTCTACCGTAACGATATTCACGTTCTCGCCATTGAGCTCACTGAGCGCAGTGTACAACGTTGTGGATTTTCCACTTCCCGTAGGACCGGTAATCAACACAATGCCATGCGGGTTTGCCAAAAGATGGTCAAACTTTACAAGCTCAGATTCACTGAAACCGAGCATCCTCTTATCACGGGCAAAATCCTGTTTTACCTGCAGACGCAAAGCACATTTTTCCCCGAACACCGTCGGCAGACAGGAAACGCGGATATCGTATTCCCTATGATCCACAATATACGTCGCACGACCGTCCTGCGGCTTTCGTTTCTCAGAAATATCCATGCCGCTGATGATTTTGATCCTAGCAATAATGGCAGGCCCCAGCTGAGCTGCATATTTGATACGGTTATACAGCACTCCGTCGATACGAT
The DNA here is from genome assembly GCA_964549435.1 of uncultured Ruminococcus sp. Classification (GTDB taxonomy): domain Bacteria; phylum Bacillota; class Clostridia; order Oscillospirales; family CAG-382; genus Coliplasma. The sequence continues at coordinate 30,807 of CAZJVB010000009.1, read as the reverse complement.
ACCGTACTCGAACGGATTCTGCCAACGCCTCGACATGAATATCCGAGGCACGCTGACGTGCAGCCTGCTCGATCATAGAATTGACAATCACGACAATCGGGGAGCTGCTAATTTCCTCGTCTGTGTGCTCAACATCCTCCTGCGAAACCTTTTCGCGCTCCTTTGCATACTGTTCCGCAACAGAAAGCGTTTCATTCTTGCCATAGTACCGATCGATGGCGGACATAATGTCTGTTGCCGTGGCAATGTACGGTTCTACATGCATACCCGTGACAATCGCGATATCATCCAAAGCATTCATATCCATGGGATCGGAAATAGCAACATAAAGCGTATTGCTTTCATCAGGAGCGTAGGAAAACGGCATAACACGATGTCGACGAAGAACAGAAAGCTCTACCAACGCTTGGATATCTTCGGATATCTGCAAACCGTTCAGTACTATAACAGGAATATCGTATTTTGCGGATATCGCTTCTGCAAGCTGTTCCTCCGTCGCAATCCCCCGCTCTAAAATCAATTCCTGCTCCGATTTACCGGTTTCGGAAAGCAGCGTCAATACTTCGGAAATCCGTTCCTGCGGGGCGACAAGGTTGTCCGCCAAAATCTCAATCAAATGTTTCTTCTGTGTATTCACAGCTTGTCTCCCCGTCCTCCGATATCAGGTCAAATGTATATAAAAAAACATACATACAAAGTTATTATATTCTAAAAGAAAAGCCTTGTCAAGACAGAAAGGGGTGAAAAAATATTCTTTTCGGGATTTTTTTAACAAGCAGCAGGAAAAAACAGCGAATAAGGAAGCTTTCCGCCCTATATTTATCATTTCCTCTTTTCACCGGAAAGACACTCGTGAATTAAAAAATGAAAATTCCTATTTTCTGTAATTCGCCCGAATAAACGGTTTTTCGATCCGTTCTGAAATCAGCATATGATACTTCTGCGGATGGCGATAAGCATTCCCGTGTACTTCAAGACTTCGATACTTTCTCAGCAATCCGATAGGAAAATCCGCCATATAGATTCCCTCCTGCTCTCCAGCTTCTATCACCAGCATATCTCTCGAACAGGGCTCCTCGGAAAGGTAAGCAATACCGTCAAACGCTGTGGAATGTCCGTTACAATCCGGGACCCCCTTCGGATAATTACAGGTTGCGATGCCTACCATATTTTCGAATGCCCTCGCGCGCAATTGGGAAAGTCGGTTGATCTCCATCGGACAGGCATTGGGCACTAAAATCAACTCCGCTCCCTGCAGCATCAGAATTCTCGCACTTTCAGGAAATTCCCTGTCATAGCAGATCATACCTCCGATTCTGATGTCTCCCTGTTCGTTATGCAGCGTTGCTGTATAGAATGCATCTCCGGCAGTTAAATAACATTCCTCTCCAAAATCACAGGTGTGAACCTTGGCATAAATAAACGCACGTTCTCCATTGCAATCAAACAGACAAAGGCTGTTTCTCGGTTGCGGTTCAAAAGCTTCCAAAAATGTCACCCCGATCGCCATATGCAATTCTTTAGCTAACCGACCGAACGACCGGACAAAAGCGCCGTCTGCAGAAACAGCATCCGCTTTCCATGCATCGGCATTTCCCGTAATACAATATCCGTTACTCCACATTTCAGGAAACAGTGCCAGATCGGCACCCATTTCTCTTGCCTTCCGGCAAAATGCCAATCCTTTTTGCAGATTCCCCTCCAATGTGCCCGTAGGAAAAAGCTGAAGCAATGCGACTTTGAAATGCTGCATATAACGCTTCCCTCCTTGTTCATATAAGTTAAAGAGACATGAACGGAGGTCATGTCTCTTCAGTTCCGCCTTCAGGGGCGGGTCTACTTATTATATTTCCTTGATATTAACGAAATACTTTGCTTCTGCATCAGACAGCGCATCCGCAATTTTCTCATCTGTATCTCGGCGTTCAAAGAACTTCATAGCAACCTGCTCAAACAGCGCATAGGAAAGGACATCCTCTTCCTGCTTTGCTTTGCTGCCAAGCTTATTGCGAAGCGTCTCCAATTCCGGCTTCAACTGATCGGCAGGGCGGCAGGTAATCTGCGTTTCGTCGCCGATGATCTTCTTAACGAAAGCAGGATCGATCGGCAGAGGCGTCTTTCCGTAATCGCCGCGCACCAAGCCCTTGAACTCCTTCGTGACAGATTTATAACGTTCGCCCGTCAAAATGTTGAACACCGCCTGCGTACCGACAATTTGTGAGGACGGTGTAACGAGCGGGGGATAACCGGCATCTGCACGGACGCGCGGTACCTCTTCTAAAACGGCATCAAGCTTATCGCTCTGATTTGCCTGCTTCAACTGCGAAATCAAATTGGAAAGCATGCCGCCTGGAACCTGATACAACAACGCATTGACATTGACCTTCAATACCTTCGGATCCAACTGCCCGCTTGCGAGATACTTTTCACGCAGCTTTGTGAAATGCTTGCTGACAATATCCAACTGATTTAAATCCAAACCGGTATCAAACGGTGTGCCCTGAAGCGCAGCAACAATCGGCTCTGTCGGCGGCTGAGAGGTACCCATCGCCATCGGAGAAATCGCGGTATCCACCACATCTACGCCGGCTTCAATCGCTTTCAGCACCGTCATGGATGCCAAACCGGCAGTGTAATGCGTATGCAACTGCACCGGCACCTTAACCACAGACTTAATAGCCTTTACCAAATCGTATGCATCATACGGCTTTAACAAGCCGGACATATCCTTGATGCAAATGGAGTCAGCGCCCATATCCTCCAAAGTTTTTGCATACTTGGCAAAATATTCATTGGTGAATACCGGACCGGTCGTATAAGAGATCGCAGCCTGTACATGACCGCCCTCTTTCTTCGTAGCATTGATCGCAGTCTGCAGGTTGCGCGGATCATTCAGCGCATCAAAAATACGAAGAATATCGATGCCGTTGGCAATGGATTTCTGCACAAAATATTCTACCACATCATCCGCATAATGCCGATAACCGAGAATATTCTGACCGCGGAACAGCATTTGCAGCTTGGTGTTTTTTACTTTTTCACGAATCACGCGCAGACGCTGCCAAGGATCCTCATTTAAAAATCGCAGGCAGGAATCAAATGTTGCGCCGCCCCACGCTTCAAGAGAATAGTAGCCAATCTGATCCATCGTCTCCAGAATCGGCAGCATTTCCTCCAGCGTCATACGAGTTGCAATCAAGGATTGATGCGAATCGCGGAGTACGGTTTCTGTAATTTTGACAGGTTTCTTTTCCATTTCACAATACCGCCTTTCAATTTACTGGAACAAGGTCAGGAACACGCCGGCGGCAACCGCGGAACCGATCACGCCTGCTACATTCGGTCCCATCGCATGCATCAGCAGAAAGTTTGAGGGGTTTTCCTTCTGACCGACTTTCTGGGAAACGCGTGCCGCCATCGGAACAGCGGAAACACCTGCGGAGCCGATCAACGGATTGATTTTCCCGCCGGTTACCAAACACATAAGTTTGCCGAAAAGAACACCGGCAAGCGTCGCAAATGCAAACGCGCAAAGACCGAGAATGATGATATACAGCGTCTTCGGGCTAAGGAAGTTTTCCGCATCCGCCGTCGCACCTACGCAAACACCGAGCATAATGGTAACAATGTTCATCAACTCGTTCTGCGCAGTCTTGGAAAGTCTCTCTGTAACACCGGAAACGCGCAGCAAGTTTCCTAACATCAGCATACCTACCAACGCAAGCGCGGAAGGAAGAATAGCGCAAACGACCAACGCGACTACAATCGGGAAGAGCACCTGCTCCGTTTTAGAAACGGGACGCAGGACATCCATTTTGATCATTCGTTCCTTTTTGGTTGTGCACAGCTTCATGATCGGCGGCTGAATCATCGGAACCAGCGCCATATAAGAATATGCAGCGATGGCAATCGCTCCGAGAAGAGCAGGCGCAAGCGTCTTAGTCACATAAATCGCAGTCGGTCCGTCAGCACCTCCGATGATACCGATCGAAGCCGCCTCTGTCACGGTAAAACCAAGCAGAAGTGCGCCGATAAAAGCGGCGAATACACCAAACTGAGCAGCCGCCCCAAGCAGCAGACTCTTCGGGTTAGCAATCAAAGGACTGAAATCCGTCATTGCTCCAACACCCAAAAAGATCAGAGGCGGGAAAATACCGAGCTTCACGCCGAGATAGAGATAATCAAGCAGGCCGCCGTCATGCGCAATCTGTGCCCACTGAATGACGGCGCCATCGTCCTGTACAAAGAAGCTCATGTGAAAAATCGCATCGCTGATCGACGGAATGTTGGTCAGCAGCATACCAAACGCAATCGGTACAAGCAGCAGCGGTTCAAACTTACGGACAATGCCAAGGTAAAACAGCACCGCCACAATCAAATACATAACGAGATATTTCCAGCCCCCATCTACGAAGCCGCCAAACAGCGTACTGAACGCAGAGGAGTCATAAATACCCTTTAAGGCTTCTAACATTCTTTTCTCACACCTTTCCGTTTCTCAAAGCAAGGTGATCAACCGAGAACCAGCAACAGATCGCCGGAGTTGACAGAAGCACCCTCAGAAACAGCGACAGAAGAAACAACACCATCACGAGGAGCCATCACTTCATTCTCCATCTTCATTGCTTCAAACACGCAGAGGATCTCGCCCTTCTTGACTGCCTGCCCAGCCTTGACCGGAACCTTTACAATCGTACCGGGCATCGGGCAGGTAATTCTTTCACCCTCACCGGACGCCGGTGTAGATGCCGGTGCAGCGGAGGGAGCAGGAGTTGCTTTAGGCGCCTCAGCCGGTGCAGCCTTAGGAGCAGCGGCAGGAGTATATGTCGCGTTAGGATCCGCATCCTCCACAACCACTTCATATTTGGAGCCATTCACGGTAACAATATATTTTTTCATTTCTCAAGTCTCCTTTTTTACTGTATTTTTGTAATAGATATAACTTTGAACGCACACGCAGATGCACCGCGCGCAGCTGCAATAGCAGCAGTTGCAACCGCAACAATCGTCGTTTCGTCCTCTGCGGCAGCAAAGGAAACGGGAGGGACGGCAGACGACGATACCGCGTCCGGCGCGGCAGCAGGCTTCTTCGAACCCGACAAAGCCACCACCTTAAATACATAGAGGATAATCATAATGATGATCAGTACAAGAAACACAACCACCATACCGATTCCGGCTATTTTGAGACCGTACATCAAACGTTCGTTTAACGTTGCGTTCTCATCCAACGTCGGATATCCGCTTTTTTGGAAGGTTTTTGCGCCTTCACTCGACTGTTCAACGGCAGCGTCCGCAGTGGAGTCCGCACTGCCGACGGTTTCCGCAAATACGGTTACTCCCGTCACAGCAAGCATCGATGCCATGAGAAGCAACGACACCAGCAAGCAGAAAACTTTCCTGCACTTTGTGCCTGAATCTTTGAGACTCAAGTTTACACACCCTTTCTCATCGACTGAACCAAACTCAGCCATTATATTGATATATACTGTTAATATAAAACAAAAAAAGTAAAAAATCAAGGGAAAACACAAATTTTATTCAAATCTGTATTTTCTGTTTGCCGGGTATTCGATTTGGTGGAAAATTATGTTCGATATTCACAATCCACACAAGGGGTTGTGTTTCCGCAAAAAAGCAGGGCAGGTTCCCCTACCCCGCATATTGTATGATATTTTACCCGTTTTGCGTATAATCCAAAATGACCTGTTCGATTTCCGTTTCTACCGCTTGACGAATAGAGTCAAGCTTGGAAACAACATCGGCACTGTGATCTTTCGCCAACTCGCTGAACATCGTAGAGATATTCCCGAAATCGTATACCATGCCGACATCATAAATGATATGGTCAAAGATATATTCCAGTACTTCTGCGGATTCGTCATCGCGAAGCGACTTCCACTTCAAATTGACCTCGATATAAGCATCAGTGATATAATTTTTTGCACCCGCTGCATAAGCATCCAGCATATATGCAGAATACTCAGGATCACGGCAATTTTTAAGAATACCGGCAACAAACGTCCCATTAGTGACGGTCCAATACTCTTCCTGATCCTCGGTCATCTTCGGCATCGGTACGATACCAAACTCCATCTCAGCAAGGGAACGAAGCTTCGTAGTGGCAGTAAAGCCAGACGGCCGGAATAGGGCACGACCGGTATAAAAGACCTTAAAAGAATCGGTCCATACATCGGAAGTATTGGTTAACTCCTGCGCATAGATTTTCCACTGCGCCTCGTTCAGCGTTTCCAGAATCTTTTGAGTCAGATTGATAGACGCATCGCTGCTGCCAAAGGAAAGCAGCGGATGATCCTCCGCATCCTTCTCGCAAAGGGTCATACCGGAGCCTCCGTAAAACTGCAATATATCCCCGTAAGCGGTTACCATGCCAAAATTCACATTCGGATCTGACCAATCTGAGCTGATGGTCGCGGTATTCGCCTGCTGTGCCATTTCGCACATTTTATCAAACGTCCATGTGCCGTTATAAAAAAGATCGTACGGACTCTCCAGATTATTATCGGAGATCATATCCTTATTGAACAAAATGGACCAAGTATTCGCCTTGTTCATAATTGTAATATCGCCGGTCGTAAAATAGAGTTTTCCGCCGACAGAATATGCTTCATTGGCAGAAGCATCCCACCAAGGGGCATCCGCATCAAAATTAGAAAGGCTGCGCAGATCACAAAGATAGTCGTCCTGCGCAAGAGCAGTCATGGTAGTGACCGTCAAAATCATTGCATCATAAAGCTGCGTTCCGGAAATAGCATCCTCACGTGCAGCGTTGACGAAATCATTTTCCTTATATACCTCCAGCTTGACATCGTAGAGCTCTTCAATTTTGTCATTCCGAGCCTGCACTTCCGTGTAGTAGGCATCGCCATAATCGATGCCTCCGCTGCCTGCCTGCGTTGTGAAGTCATCCGATTGATACGTGGTCTGGCTTTCACCGACAACCAGAATGGAAAAGGTCTGTCCCTTATACTGATCCAGAACACCGATCTTCGGAATATAAGAGCCATCGGCATCCTGATATTCTGCAGCTTCGTTTCCGGATTCAGAGAGGGATCCTGCTCCAGAGGAAGACGATGAGGTATCGCTTTCCGAGCTGTCACAGGCAGCCAAGCAGACGAGGATTCCCATCGCCAAGAAGACGCATAGGAGCCTTGCAAGTGTTTTTTTCATGCTTAATGTTTACCTCCATATTTTATTTTTATTTTTTCGTACAAGCATTGCCGTCGAAAATCAGTATCAAATCCCCCTTGCTATCACATAAAATGGATAGAGAAACAGCCCTAAACCCCGGAATACGCATTAAAGCCGCCATCAACCGCAAGCACCGTTCCGGTCACAAACCCAGACGCGCGGTTATCCGCCAAATATAGCAAAGCGCCGAGCAATTCCTCCGGTTTGCCGAAGCGGTTCATCGGCGTCGCCGCAAGAATCTTGCCGGTTCTTTCCGTCGGCGTGCCGTCCGGATGAAAAAGCAGTCCCTGATTTTGAGCGGTCACAAAGAAGCCGGGTGCAATCGCGTTGACGCGTATTCCCGCGCCGGCAAAATGCACCGCCAGCCACTGTGTAAAGTTGGAAACCGCACTTTTGGCTGCAGAATAAGCAGGTATTTTTGTCAGAGGACGATAGGCATTCATGGAGGAAACATTGATAATGACGCCCTCTCTCCCTATCATTTGCCGTGCAAAAACCTGTGTCGGAAGCAATGTACCGATGAAATTCAGATTAAATACAAAAGAAACGCCATCCGGCTGCAAATCGAAAAAGGTCTTGACCTCTTCATCCAGATCGGAGACGGAAAAGATTTCTCGGTCGGTCGTCGCTTTCGGATTGTTGCCACCCGCGCCATTCAAAAGAATATCCACGCTTCCGAACACTTCGATGACCTCCGCACACGCACTTTCCAGACTTTCCCGATTCAGCACGTCACATGCAATACCGATTGCCTTTCCGCCGGAAGCAACAATCTGATCCGCAACCGCCTGCGCAGACTCCTTTCTCAAATCTAAAACCGCCACTTCGGCACCGCATTCCGCAAGAGCCTTCGCAAACGCGGAACAAAGAACACCGCCGCCGCCTGTTACAACAGCAGTCTTCCCGTCCAAATCCACCTGAAATGGTACCATTTTTTATCCCTCTCAATCCAACGGAATCCCTAATTTTTCCAGCTTCTCACGCAAAAAACGAACCGCCATGCCGATATCCTCCGCAGGGTTCTCTCCTACTTCGCGTTCTATCGTCAAATATCCTGAATAACCAATTTCATGCAAAGCCGTAAGGTAACGATCCCAATCCACGCCGCCCTGCCCAAGCGGTACTTCCAAATGCGAACCGGTTGCCGGATCCGTCACAATGCCGTCTTTGGCATGCGTATGTACAATATACTCGCGCAGAGTATAAACCGCAGCCACCGGATCGTCCTTCGCACACATCACAAGGTTGGCGGGATCCATGTTGGTACATAGTCCTTTCGCACCAAGCTGATCCAAAAAGGCCTTCATTACAGTTGCCTTTTCCGTACCGGTTTCACATGCAAACTTGGAATGCATGCTATCCGCATAGGAAGCAAGCGCATACGCGTGTTCGCGCAGTTTTTCCATACGCGGGCTGTCCCCGTCCTCGATATGGCCAATATGCGTCGTCACAATATCGCAGCCCAGTTCCTTAGCGACGTCCAGAACACGCTTGGAGCGATCCACAATATCGTCCTGATCCAAATCAACGCCAAAATCTCCGCAAATAGCAGAGAAAACCAGCCCATTGGCATCCATAATCTCCCGCGTCTCGCGAATTCTTTCGGGCGTCATATTTTCGGCGGAGAAATCTCCGTATGTCAGATACTTCTGCACACCGGACACGCCAAGCGACGCGGCAGCACGGATTCCTCCCTCAAAATCCAAGCGGAAGGAATCGGAAATCAAGCCAATTTTCATAAAGCAGCACTCCTTTAGTTCGGTTTCATAAGCAATGTATCAATCGGCTGGGAAAAACTTTCGCCGAATGTTTCAAGAAAATAGTCTGCTTCCTCACATTGAGCGTCGCGCAGACTCTGCAGAAGCGTCCGTTCCGCCTCGCGGAAGTCCGGATTTCCGAAATGTGCCTCGTCACGGCATTTGAGCAGCGCACAAAGCTTATCTGCCGCCTTGATCAGCTGCTTTTCATCGGGAGTATACCGAAAAAGTTCCTCATAAGCCGGTCGCAGCTCCTCCGGCAGCATGGTAAACAGCTTCTGTAATGCCGCATTTTCAACAGTCGCATAGGAATCCTGCGTTTCTCTGCTGAAATACTTGACCGGCGTCGGTATATCTCCGGTAAAAATCTCAGGCACGTCATGGTATATTGCTTTAGCGGCAATACGATCGGCATCATAATGCCTTCCGAAGCGGGTATTTCCAATCACCGCCAATGCATGCGCACACAAAGCAACCTCCAGTGAATGTGTAGAAAGGTTCTCGGAGTGGACGGAATACATCAGCCCCCAGCGGCGAATATATTTCATCCGGAATGCCATTGCAAAAAAACTGTTATCCACGCACCACATCTCCCATCCCTGACCATACGAACAGTTTGATTTTAACACATTCAAAATAAAACAACAAGTGTTTTTCGAAAAATTCACTTATTTTTAATTTTTTCTCCCTATTCCCTCTTGCATTTGACCGCAGAAATGATATAATTTTTAGGAGGCCAACCGTGTATTTTACGAAAATGCAAGCAAACGGAAATGATTATATCTACATTGACCTGCACCAGCAGACACTTCCGGATCCGGCGCGGGCCGCCATACATCTTTCCGACCGTCACTTTGGAATCGGAGGAGACGGACTGGTCTTGCTCTGTCCGAGCGAATGCGCCGATTTCCGGATGCGCATCTTTGATCCGGACGGAACGGAGGCGGAAATGTGCGGCAATGCGCTGCAGAGTGCAGGAGTACTTTTCGCACAGTCCGGCTACACCGAAAAATGCAGGCTTACCGTTGAAACGATCGCTGGCAAGAAGCAGGTCTTTCTTGTCCGGGACGGAAACTTCATCCGGGAGGTATCTGCCGAAATCGGTGCTCCAAAGCTTCTGTTTGCCGATCGGACCGAAACTATATGCGGAACAACGCTCCGGTTGACCTCTCTCTCATTCGGAAATCCGCACTGCGTCGTCTTCACGGACGATCTTTCAGACGAATCTTTTTTTGCACTGGGGCCGACACTGGAATGTCATCCTCTGTTTCCCGATCGCACCAATGTTGAATTTCTGTCCGTCACGGACCGCTGCCATTTCCGGATGCGTACATGGGAACGCGGTTGCGGGGAAACACTTTCCTGCTCCACCGGAAGCGCTGCGGCTTTAGTGGCTGCAGTAACAGCAGATATTGCAGAGCCAGAAGCAGAGATTCTGCAGCGCGGCGGAAAGATCCGCGTATGCTGGGACCGGAAAAAGGATTCCGTGAGAATTTTCAGCAAAACACAGGTGGTTTTCAAAGGATATTTTGACGAAACGGAGTTATGAATGCCATGACTTTATCAGATCTTCTTCTCGATATCGAATGCAGTATCAAGGGAAATAAAGACCGGGAGATTCGGGATATCGTTTACGATACCCGCCGGGAGTTCAGAGACGGGATGCTGTTTGTTTGCATTACCGGCTTTCGGTTTGACGGTCATCAATATGCAGAGGAGGCGTATCACAGCGGTGTGCGTGTATTCGCCGCGGAAAAACCGCTTTCGCTTCCTGAGGACGCGACGGTCGTGCAAGTGGAAAACACGCGGAAATTCCTCGCGCTGGCTTCGGCAAACCTGTTCGGCCGCCCTGCCGAAAAGCTCTTTACTGTCGCGATCACCGGCACCAAAGGCAAAACAAGCACATCCTTCATGCTCCAGAGTATTCTGAATGCCGCCGGCATCCCTACCGGCGTCATCGGATCAACGGGAATTTATTACGGGGAGCATTTTGAAGAGACCGGCAACACGACACCGGAATCCTATCTGCTTCATCATACCTATCGAAAAATGCTGGATGCCGGCTGCAAAGCGGTCGTCATGGAAGCCGCATCGCAGGGATTCAAACTCCACAGAACCTACGGACTCCTCTTTGATGTCGGCATTTTCACCAATATCTCCCCAGATCATATCGGTCCGAATGAACACTCGGATTTTGAGGAATATTTAACTTGCAAAAAACAAATTTTCCGGCAAAGCAAGTGCTGTTATGTGAACGGAGACGACCCTCATTTTGAAGAAATCGTCCGTGATGCTCCCTGCCCCTATTTCGTTTACAGCCTGAAGACCAATGCAAAGTATACCGCCACTTCTCCGCTCTTCAGCACGGAAAACCACCGCATGAAAACCACCTTTACTGCCGTATGTGACAACGAGCGATTTCAGGTAGATCTGGGTGTTCCCGGTTATTTTTCGCTTTACAATGCCATCGCCGCAATTGCCGTTTCACACGGGATGGGAATTGCCTCCTGCAGCATGCAGAAAGGTCTTTCTGAGGTCAGAATACGCGGCAGAATGGAAGTCGTCCAGATAGATCGCCCTTATACCGTGATCATCGACGCTGCGCATGAGGAATTCAGCTGTCGCAGCTTATTTGAAACAATCAGGCTGTACCATCCAAAACATATCATTTCTGTCTTTGGCTGTGGAGGAAACCGTTCCAAGCTGCGGAGATACGGCATGGGCGAAGTGATCGGAAAAAATTCCGATCTTTCTATCATTACCTCGGATAATTCCCGTATGGAACAGGTAGAGGATATCATTGAGGATATTCTTGTCGGCATGAAGCCTTCGGGCGGCACCTATCAAATCGTTATCGACCGGAAAAAAGCGATACAAAAAGCCCTCCGTCTCGCAACGGAAGGCGACTGCATTCTTCTCATCGGAAAAGGACATGAGACCTACGAAGATGTCGGCGGCAAGAAAACGCCTTTTGACGAAAAGCAAATCGTATTGGATTTTATCGCGGCAGATATGCCGCAAGAGAATGGATCGGAAATCCCTTTGCACTGAATTTGCGTTCATATTCGGTTTCGATGTTTCCTTCATTCAGCGGACTGTTATGAAGATCATGACAAACATCTTCCAATACATAACCCGCCGCCGGAAAGCATTGCAGCGAATAAGCAAATAGCGCACTGTTGTCCGTCTTAAAGAAAATCCGCGCATCGTCGGCAAGAATCTGCTTATATTTTTCAAGGAATGTACAGGAGGTCAGTCGTTTTTCGCGATCACGGTTTTTCGGCCAAGGATCGCTGAAATTCAGATATAGGCGATTGACCGAATGCGCCGGCAGAAGAAGATGTATATGCTCTGCATTGGTATTGAGAAATTTCAAATTCCGACAATCTGCTTCGGCGCATTTTTCCATTGCCATCAGAAGTGCGTCCGTGATGAGTTCCACAGCAAGCAACCGCTTCTCCGGTTCCCGTCCGGACAACTGCGTAATAAATGCGCCCTTGCCGCAACCGATTTCCAAATAGAGCTCTGACTGCATCGAAAACGAGGGAAAGGTTTCTTCCAAAAGGACCTCTCCGTTTTCGCCGGTCGCGGCAAAATATCGACGCACCCTTTCCAAACGTAAATCGCGGTTTTTCTTTTTGCGCATATGCATAGCGAAAATCGCTCCTTTCCGCAGTTCCGGCTATGTAAAAATCTTCCAAAAGGCTATGGATAATGGATAACCGGTTTTTTTATCATACACGAAGACGCGAATTTTGTCAACCGCAACCGTATAAATTTTTGTCTTTTGCGCAGACTAAACGTCGGAGGACAATTCCTCATTTCGCTTTTCTTCAAAAAAAGAAGAAGACGGATCTTTCGTACAAAGGAAAGGAATCACCATCACTATGTTAGACAGAATTGCATTGATCCTTGTCATCATCGGTGCCATCAACTGGGGCGCCATCGGTTTGTTCCAGTTTGACATCGTGGCATGGATTTTCGGCGGACAGGCTGCTGTTGTCAGCCGCATCATTTATACGGTCGTAGCACTCTGCGGCGCCTGGTGCATATCTCTGCTGTTCCGTCGCAGGAACACGGAAAGAGCATCCGTCGAGTCATAAGGAAAGCGGTCCTGTGGCATCCTCTTTCGTGGATCCGCAAGGACCTTTTTCTTTATTCTTCAGCAATTCAGATCGACATAAAATATGATATTTGACCAAAGAAACGAGAAAACGATCACTTCCGTTACCAATCTCTGTTATATGCGAAAAATATCATTTATTTTTTTGTAATCCATTGACAAAAAACGGACCGCATGATAAAATAAAACAAGAATAGGAAAGGAGCAGTGGACACAATGCGCTTCGTATATACAACGATCAGCAAAGACAAACAAAGCTTCCTTTTGTGTTCACGCGTCATACACAGAAGGATGTTTCTCTTTTCCAAAAATCTCCATATGCCTGCTTGAACCGGCTATTTCCGACGCGGCGCTCGGAAACACCGGTTTTCTTTCATTCGCATGCAAGAGAAAATGTCAACGAAAGTGAGTTTCCTTATGAGAAAAGTAGCCGTTATTATGGGTTCTGACAGCGATCTGCCTATTGTGGAAAAGGCAATCAGCGTCTTGAATGAGTTTGGAGTTCCTTTTGAAGTGCATGTGCTTTCCGCACACAGGACACCGGGAGAAGCCAAAAAATTTGCAGAAAGTGCGCGAAGAAGGGGCTTCGGCGTCATCCTTGCCGCAGCCGGAAAAGCGGCGCACCTTGCAGGCGCTTTCGCCGCAAACACCACACTTCCTGTTATCGGCATCCCTGTCAAGTCCTCCACATTGGACGGTTTGGATGCACTTCTGTCTACAGTTCAGATGCCGACCGGCATTCCCGTCGCAACAGTAGCGATCGACGGCGCTGCCAATGCCGCACTGCTGGCACTGGAAATTCTTGCCGTCAGCGACCGTTCCCTTGCAGCGGCTCTGCAGGCAAAGCGAAAAGCGGATCAGGAAAAGGTTCTGCAAAAAGATCGGGATCTTTCCGAACGTTATACAATACAGTATACAAAAGATAAAGAATCATTGTAAAAATACAGAGAGGTCTTTACTATGTCCAAGTTTGAAAAACAGGAACAGCTCTACGAAGGAAAAGCCAAAAAGGTTTTCAAAACATCCGATCCGGAGCGGTATATCGTTTCCTATAAGGATGACGCTACCGCTTTCAACGGTCTGAAAAAGGGAACCATTACCGGAAAAGGCGCGATTAACAACCGGATGAGCAATTACCTGATGCGTGAGATGGAAAAGGTCGGTATTCCCACACATTTTGTCGAGGAACTGAACGAACGGGAAACGGTTGTCAAAAAGGTGACCATCCTTCCTTTGGAAGTCATTGTACGTAACATTGCTGCCGGCTCCTTCTCCAAGCGGATGGGTGTTCCGGAAGGGAATGCGCTGCTCTGTCCGATCCTGGAATTCAGCTATAAAAACGATGACCTCGGTGATCCTTTCATCAACGATGATTATGCGATCGCGCTCGGATTTGCTACACCGGAGGAGTTGCAGACAGTCAAAGCCTACACCCGTCAGGTCAATGAATTCCTGAAAACCTTTTTCGGAAAAATCAATATCGAGTTGGTCGATTTCAAGATTGAATTCGGTAAAACAAGCGATGGAACGATTATTCTTGCGGATGAAATTTCGCCTGATACCTGCCGTCTATGGGATGCAACCACACACGAAAAGCTGGATAAGGACCGCTTCCGCAGGGATATGGGCGGTGTAGAAGACGCTTATCAGGAAGTAATGAAGCGTATATTCGGATAACATAGAGCAGAGACAGAAAGGTATCATGGCATGGGACAACTGAAAGAAGAATGCGGCGTTTTCGGGATCTTTGCACCGGAGCGCTGTGATGTCGCTTCCACCACCTATTACGGACTGTTTTCTTTACAGCACCGCGGACAGGAAAGCTGCGGCATTACGGTGAATGACGACGGACTCTTCCATTTATATAAAGATGTTGGGTTAGTCAACGACGTATTCACACCAGAGCATCTGCAAGCACTCGGTGAGGGAAACATGGCGATCGGTCATTGCCGGTACGGCACAACCGGATCTAACGGCCGAGAAAATGCACAGCCGATTGTCGTCAATCATATCAAGGGAAGAATGGCGCTTGCTCATAACGGCAATTTGGTAAATTCATTCGAGCTTCGGACAGAGCTGGAGCTTAAAGGCTCCATTTTTCACACCACAAGCGATACGGAAGTCATTTCCTATATTGTCACGGAGGAAAGACTGCATCAGCCTTCCATCGAGCAGGCCGTCAATCACGCAATGAACCGAATCAAGGGTGCTTACTCTTTGGTTATCATGTCTCCCTCCAAGTTGATTGCATGCCGGGATGAAAACGGGTTCCGTCCGCTTTGCTACGGAAAGCGGGAGGATGGCGCTTATGTGGTCGCTTCCGAAAGCTGTGCGCTTGCTGCCGTCGGAGCGGATTTTGTGCGCGATATCCAACCGGGAGAAATCGTAGTTTTTACGAAGGAGGGTATCCGGACGATCGAAGATCACTGTGGAAAAGCACCTTCGCGGCTATGCGTTTTCGAGTATATCTACTTTGCAAGACCGGACTCTGTCATTGACGGATGCTGCGTGCATGAGGCGAGAATGCGTGCAGGTGCTTTTCTTGCTGCCGAGCATCCGGTCGATGCCGATGTGGTTGTCGGTGTACCGGATTCCGGAACCGACGCTGCAATCGGCTATTCAAAAGCTTCCGGTATTCCCTATGAATTAGGTATGATAAAAAATAAATATATCGGACGAACTTTCATTTCTCCGGGTCAAAAGTCTCGCGAAGATAAGGTCCGCATCAAGCTGAGCCCGATTCCGAGCGTACTTGCCGGAAAACGAGTCGTGCTGATCGACGATTCCATTGTCCGCGGAACCACCTGCGAACGGACAATCCGGCTGGTACGAAGCGCCGGTGCAAAAGAAGTACATATGCGGATCGCCTCCCCTGCGTTCAAGAACCCATGCTACTATGGTACGGATATTGACTCGCGCGATTCTCTCATTGCCAATCTGCACACCGTAGAGGAAACCGCGAAGATCATCGGAGCAGACTCTTTAGGATATCTGAGTATCGAAAATGCTATGCGGCTCGGTGGTGAGAAAGGATATTGTGCAGCCTGCTTTAACGGCGACTATCCAACTGAAATCCCAAGCGACACGCGCAAAAATCGCTTTGAATACAAAATTTCCGAGAGGGCAAATCAAACAGGAAAATAGATCCTTCGGATAAAGTCAGGACGAGGAGTACATAGACCATGAGCGTAAAAAGTTACAGTGAAAGCTATAAAGAAGCGGGCGTCGATATCACTGCCGGCTACAAAGCGGTGGAGCTGATGAAAGCAAGTATCGCCAAAACGGCAACTTCTGGAGTTGCCTCTGATATCGGTGGATTCGGCGGGCTGTTTACACCAGATCTAACCGGTATACAAAAACCGGTTCTGGTTTCCGGCACGGACGGTGTCGGTACAAAGCTGAAAATTGCTTTTCTGATGGACAAGCATGACACCGTCGGTATTGACTGTGTCGCCATGTGCGTCAACGATGTCATTTGCTGCGGCGCAAAGCCCTTATTCTTTCTGGATTACATCGCCTGCGGAAAAAATATTCCGGAAAAAATCGCCTCCATTGTATCAGGCGTTGCTGAGGGATGTGTTCAGGCAAATTCCGCGCTGATCGGCGGTGAAACTGCAGAAATGCCCGGATTTTATCCGGAGGAGGAATACGATCTCGCGGGCTTTTCGGTCGGTATTGTAGATCGTGATAAGGTGATCGACCGCAATACAATGGAGGAAGGGGACCTGATCATCGCCCTCCCTTCGAGCGGCGTCCACTCCAACGGCTTCTCTTTGGTTCGCAGGGTGTTTAACATCGGAAACGGCGATATTCACCGAAAATACGATGTACTGGACGGTCGAGAACTGGGCGAGGTTCTGCTGACTCCCACAAAAATATATGTCCGTCCCGTTCTGTCCCTTTTGGAAGAAGTAGCCGTCAAAGGCATTTCTCATATCACCGGCGGCGGGTTCTATGAGAATATTCCCCGTTCCTTTGCCGTTGGCCTAACAGCAAAAATTGAAAAGAGTGCCGTCCGCGTCCCGCCTATTTTCGATCTGATCTCGAAAGAAGGAAATATTGCGGAACGGGATATGTTCAACACCTTCAATATGGGTGTCGGCATGAGCATTGTAGTTTCCAAAACAGATGTTGACAAAGCTCTAAAGATCCTGCATGACGCCGGAGAGGATGCCTATCTGATCGGTGAAGTAATCCGCTCTGAGGAGGGGCTCCTTTTATGCTGAAAGCACGTATCGCCGTATTGGTTTCCGGAGGAGGCACCAATCTGCAGGCGCTGCTGGATGCACAGAGCAGCGGTTTGCTTCATTCCGGTGAGCTTTCTTTGGTGGTTTCCAACAAGCCCGGCGTCTATGCGTTGCAGCGCGCCGAAATAGCGGGTGTGGAAACCATCGTGCTCCATCGCAAAGAACTGGGTCAGGACGTATTTGAAGAAAAGCTATCGTCGCTTCTTACCGAAAGGAAGATCGATCTGATCGTACTGGCGGGATTTCTATGCATTCTGTCAGAACAGTTTGTAAAGAAATATCCGCGCCGAATCCTTAACATTCATCCTTCTCTGATTCCATCCTTCTGCGGAAAAGGCTATTACGGTTTGAAGGTCCACGAAGAGGCTCTTGCCCGCGGCGTCAAGGTTACCGGAGCGACTGTTCACTATGTCAATGAAATACCTGACGGCGGCGAAATTCTTGCTCAAGAGGCAGTCACAGTACCCGAAGGCATCAGTGCCATCGATCTGCAGAAGCGTGTCATGGAGCAGGCGGAATGGAAACTGCTGCCTGAAGTAGCGGAAAAAGTTTCTGCGGAAATTATCCGAACGAGGAATAACATATGAAGATCATGGTCATTGGCGGCGGCGGACGCGAACATGCCGTCATCAAAAAATTGAAAGGACTCCCCGGTGTGGACGCCCTTTTCGCACTTCCCGGAAACGGAGGTATCGCCAAAGATGCTACCTGCGTTCCGATCGGTGCCAAGGACATCCCTGCCATTGTTGCTTTCGCTAAGGAACAGAGCATCGATTATGCGGTGGTTACGCCGGACGATCCATTGGTGCTGGGCTGCGTGGATGCACTGGAGGATGTCGGGGTACGCTGCTTCGGCCCACGAAAAAACGCCGCTATCATCGAAGGCAGTAAGGTATTCGCCAAAAATTTAATGAAGAAATACAACATTCCGACGGCAGCATACGAGGTATTTGACACGCCGGAAGCGGCATTGCAGTATCTTCAAACTGCGCCGATCCCGACAGTAATCAAAGCAGATGGGCTTGCGCTCGGGAAAGGCGTCATCATCGCGGCAACCCGAGAGGAAGCAAAAGCTGCTGTTCATTCCATGATGGAAGAGCGCATTTTCGGTGATTCGGGCAGGCAAATTGTGATCGAGGAGTTTCTGACAGGTCCGGAAGTGTCCGTATTAGCATTTACGGACGGCCATGTTGTTAAACCGATGGTTTCCTCAATGGATCACAAGCGTGCCAAGGACGGCGATCAAGGGTTAAATACCGGCGGTATGGGTACTGTTGCCCCAAATCCTTTTTATACGAAGGAAATCGCAGAGGAATGCATGAACCGCATCTTCCTGCCAACCATACGCGCAATGAATTCAGAGGGACGCACCTTCCGTGGCTGTCTGTATTTCGGTTTAATGCTGACGGAAAACGGCCCGAAGGTGATCGAATATAACTGTCGGTTCGGAGATCCGGAAGCACAGGTGGTGCTTCCTCTTCTGGAAAGCAACCTGCTGACTATCATGCAGGCAGTTACCGACGGTACGCTTGCCGAAACCGAAGTGACATGGTCTGACGGCGCGGCTTGCTGCGTAGTAGTTGCCTCAGAGGGATATCCGCAGAAATACGAAACCGGCTTCCCGATTAAGACAGAAAGCAGCATAAAATCTGAGGTTCTCTATGCAGGTGCTAAACAGAAGAACGGACAGATTGTAACCGGCGGCGGACGTGTACTTTGTGTCGTAGCCAAAGCGGAAACTTTGCCAGAGGCGGTCGAAGCCGCCTATCAGGACGTGAAAAAGGTTCATTTTGAACATGCATATTACCGGAAGGATATCGGCGAACGGGCGCTTTCGATCTTACAAAAGGGGGGAAATGGCTGAATGGTCTTCAGAATCTATGTAGAAAAAAGGGCAGGACTTGCTGCAGAAGCGGAAAGCCTGAAAAACGACCTCATCACCCTATTACAGATCGACGGTTTGACACAGGTGCGGATTCTCAACCGTTATGACGTAGAAAACATTGAGGAAGCACTGTTTGCCTCCTCTGTCAAAACCGTTTTTTCCGAACCGCAGCTTGATACCGTATACCGGGAATTGCCGGAAGGAGCGGATGCAGTATTCGCTGTGGAGTATCTGCCCGGTCAGTTTGATCAGCGGGCGGATTCCGCCGCGCAATGCATCCAGATCCTTTCGCAGGGAGAACGTCCAACCGTTCGCACGGCAAAAGTTTACCTTCTGTACGGTACGATTCCGGATGAAACGCTCGCTGCCGTGCAAAAGTATGTTATAAATCCGGTAGAGTGCCGCGTAGCTTCTCTGGAAAAACCAGATACGCTGCAGGCGGACTACACGGTTCCAACCAAGGTCGCGACGGTTAGCGGATTCTGTCATTTTTCAGATGCGGAACTGCTGAGATACCTTTCAGAGGCGGGGCTTGCCATGGATGCGGACGACATCCGCTTCTGTCAACAATATTTTCGGTCGGAAAACCGGGATCCCACGATTACGGAAATCAAAATGATCGATACCTATTGGTCCGACCACTGCCGTCATACTACCTTTTCCACCACCATAGATAAGGTGCATTTCGAGGATCCGCTTTTGGAGCATGCCTACGGTGAATATCTCGCCGTAAGGAAACAATTGGGACGCACTAAGCCTATCAATCTAATGGACATCGCCACGCTTGCTGCCAAGTATCTTCGAGCCGAGGGAAAGCTGGAGAAGTTGGATGAGTCCGAGGAGATCAACGCCTGCACCGTCAAGATTCAGGTAGAAATCGACGGAAAACAGGAGGACTGGTTACTGTTGTTCAAAAATGAAACACATAACCATCCGACGGAAATTGAGCCATTCGGCGGTGCTGCCACCTGCATCGGCGGTGCGATCCGCGATCCGCTTTCCGGTCGCGCCTATGTCTACGCTGCTATGCGTATCACAGGTGCCGGAAATCCCCTCGTTCCAGTCAACGAAACATTGCCGGGAAAATTACCGCAGCGAAAAATCGTGACGACTGCCGCCGCAGGGTATTCCTCTTACGGCAATCAAATCGGTCTTGCAACCGGCATGGTGGACGAACTCTACCACGACGGATATATTGCCAAACGCATGGAAATCGGTGCCGTCCTCGCCGCTGCACCCGCAAAAAATGTGCGCCGTGAGCGCCCGATCCCGGGAGATGTGATTCTTCTGCTCGGCGGACGTACCGGTAGAGACGGCTGCGGCGGAGCAACAGGCTCTTCCAAATCACATACACTGCAATCCTTGGAATCCTGCGGTGCTGAGGTGCAAAAGGGCAATGCGCCGGAGGAACGCAAATTGCAGCGGCTTTTCCGCAATCCGGAAGCCACGCGCTTAATCAAACGCTGCAATGATTTCGGAGCAGGCGGCGTTTCCGTTGCAATCGGAGAATTGGCGGACGGTCTATCCATCGATCTGAACCGCGTACCGAAAAAATATGAGGGACTGGACGGAACCGAGCTTGCCATTTCCGAATCGCAGGAAAGAATGGCTGTGGTGGTTGCCAAGGAAGACGCCGATCGGTTCCGGACACTGGCAGATACGGAAAATCTGGAAGCAACCGCAGTTGCGGTTGTTTGCGAGGAGCCCCGTTTACGCATGAGTTGGAACGGACATACCGTCGTGGATATCTCCCGCGCATTTCTAAACTCCAACGGCGCGGAAAAGCATATTGAAATCACGCCAAAAAAAATGCAGCCATATGAAAAAACGATTCCCTCCGGCTTTGCCAATGGCATGCTTGCACTGGCGGAAGATCTGAACATCTGCTCCCGAAGAGGACTTTCCGAGCGTTTTGATTCCACCATCGGTGCAGGAACTGTCCTGATGCCGTTTGGCGGAGCCAATCAGCTGACGCCCATACAGGCGATGGTACACAAGATCTCTACCGAGAAAAAAGAAACCTCCACCTGCTCCCTGATGAGTTGGGGTTACAATCCGTTTATTTCCGAAAAAAGCCCATATCACGGTGCATATTTGGCGGTTATCGAATCGGTTTCCAAGCTGATCGCAACCGGTGCTTCCTTTCAGGAAGTATACCTGACCTTTCAGGAGTATTTTGAAAAGCCCGGCAGGGACGGCACCCGTTGGGGACAGCCTCTTGCCGCTCTGCTTGGCGCCTTTATGGCACAGAAAAATCTCGGTATCGCTGCGATTGGCGGAAAAGATTCCATGAGCGGCACATTTGAAAACATTGATGTTCCGCCAACACTATGCTCTTTCGCGGTCACTACCGAGGAGGTTTCTCATATCCTTTCTCCGGAATTCAAAGGAGCCGGTCATCCGGTCTATCTGTTCCGCCCGGCATATGACGAAAACGGCTTGCCGCTGACAGCGTCTTTGCTCACCGTGTACCAAACGGTTACTTCCCTTATGCGTCAGGGCAAGCTTCTTGCAGCCTATACGCCGACATACGGCGGGATTGCAGAGGCCGTCATGAAGATGTGCTTCGGAAACGGAATCGGCTTCTCCTTCGCGGATACGGTTTCTTTAGAAACTGTGTTCGGATATTGCTACGGAAGCATTTTAGCGGAGAGTACGGAGGAGTTTGAGGAAGGCGTGCGGATCGGTCAGACCACTGCAGGGCAGCGCATCGAATACCGGAAGGAGGAAGTGCCGCTGGAGGATCTTCTGAAACGATACGAAGAAAAGCTGGAGCCTGTTTTCCCCTGCAATATTCCTCAGGGTAAGCACAGAGAGATCCCCGCCTTCACTCATGTAGGCTCCGCCACTGTCAGCGCACACCTTTCAAAATCTGCAAAGCCCTGCGTTCTGATTCCGGTATTTCCCGGCACCAATTGTGAATATGATACAGCAAAGGCATTTGAAAAAGCAGGAGCAGAACCAGAAATTATTGTCCTGAACAACCTTAACGCCGCAAAAGTTTCGGAATCTGTCTCGTATTTTGCCAAACGCGTTTCGGAAGCGCAAATAATATTTATTCCCGGCGGCTTTTCCGGCGGCGACGAACCGGACGGCTCCGGCAAGTTTATCACTGCATTTTTCCGTTCCGGCAGCGTCAAGGACGCCGTACATACCCTGTTAAAGCAGCGGGACGGCCTGATGGCAGGTATTTGCAACGGCTTTCAGGCGCTTATTAAACTCGGTTTGGTGCCATACGGTGAAATCCGAGATACTGATGAAGACAGTCCCACCCTGACATACAACACCATTGGAAGGCATCAATCCCGTTTGGTTCGGACGCGCATTTGTTCTGACCTCTCTCCATGGCTGAGAAATACCAGGCCCGGTGATATTTATACAGTACCAATCTCCCACGGAGAAGGACGGTTTTATGCATCCGATGACCTAATCCACAAGCTCGCCGAAAACGGACAGATCGCCACGCAATATGTGGACTTAAACGGCAAGCCAACTTCCGATATCCGTTTCAACCCCAATAACTCTGCATTTGCGATCGAGGGGATTACTTCTCCGGACGGGCGGATTTTCGGTAAGATGGGACATTCCGAACGTTATGGAAAGGATCTCTACAAAAACGTAGCAGGCAACTATGAAATTGGCATGTTTGCCGCTGCAGTTTCCTATTTTTCATAAAAAGCCCAAAATAAATCTCATTTACAGAAAGGAACAAACAAATGAAGCTATTTTCTCGCTTTCTATGCCTGCTTTTGGTGCTATGCCTTGCCACCATCTCTTTGGTCGCATGCAACAAAAGCGACGATGGAACAACCTCCTCCCCCCCCCCCCCCACCGCAGAAAGGAAAACAAAAAAAAAACCGAGCT
>CAZJVB010000009.1:0-7709 GCA_964549435.1 uncultured Ruminococcus sp. | reverse complement strand
CTGTTTTTGTGGGCTTTCCCTGGCCACCCTCTTTTTGTCGGCACAAAAAAAAAGGAACGAAAAAAACCCCCCCCCCCCCCCCCCCCCGACGAAAGCAGCGAAGATCAAAATGAATCCGGCTTCCGATTGGAGAAAAAGAATTTCGGAGACGTCACAATCAAAGTGTTGACAGACAAAAAAACAGATTATTTCCAATGCGAAATTGCACCGGAAACAATCAACTCCGAACCGGTCAACGATGCCTCCTACAACCGTTCGATTCTGATTGCACAGGAATACGGAATTAACTTGGAGCAGGTATTTGCAGAGGATCAAAAGACACTGATGGAGACCGCACGCACCATGATTACCTCCAATCTGGATGAATATCAGATTTATTGCGGTGCAATCTACTATCTTTCCCAGTTGTGTGTTGACGATCTCTTTGTAGACTTGGCAAATATCCAAAGCAACGATTATATCGATTTAAGCCAATCTTACTGGGATCAGTCGCTTACCCGCGATCTCTCTCTGCTGGGCAGCGTTTATTTTGCAACGGGAGATGCCATCGTCACGGATGACGAATCTACTTGGGCGATCTTCTTCAATAAAGAAATTGCGGAAAATTACGCCCTTGCCGATGCCTACAATGCTGCTTCCCTGTATGATATCGTCAAGAGCGGCAATTGGACATTGGATGTCATGCATGAAATGGCAAAGGTAGCAACCAGCGACTCCGGAGACGGAACAATGGAGTTTTCCGCCAATACGTCGGATACATGGGGAATCGTCGCACAGTGCTACGATTCTTATGCACTGACTGCCGGATGCGGACAGACTTTAGTGCGCAACGAGGAAACCGGTCCGATCATCACCATTGGAGATGAGGCAAATGTAAACGCTTTTGCAAAGGTGTTTGACCTTTTGACCGACTCGGCCTATGTTGCTATTGCAGAACGCGCGGGACAAGGAACCAGTACATATTACGACGATTTGGTGCAAATCTTCGCAAACGGTAAAGCGTTATTTATGCCCTATAAAGTTGAAGTTGTCTCAGACAGCAAATTGAGAGAAGCGGATATCCGTTACGGTATCCTTCCGATGCCAAAATTAAATGCAGACCAAGATGATTATACTTCCACCGTCACCGTCTATTGGTGTTCCGCACTGGCGATTCCCGTAACCAATGTCGAACATTTTGATGCAACCTGTTATGCAATGGAAGCGCTCGCCTATTACGGTCAAGAGCAGGTGACGCCGGAATATTACGAACGCACCTTGAAAAACAAACGGTTTGAGGATACCGAATCCGAGGATATGTTGGATTTGATTTTCCGCAACAGAACCTTTGATATGGGCGCTGTATTCAATTTTGGCGATATGCTGTATTTCTATACCGGCATCCTGCTTTCCGGAACCAACTCTCATATGTCTACCTTTGAGGGAAAACAGAGTGCTTATCAGACTGCCATCGACCAGTTTATTCAGCTGGTGCAGCAAACCCAGTAAACGCAGAATTCGCAAACCGCAAAGAAGGTCATGCCAACTGAACAGGTCCGGTAAAAACGGACAGTGACAAAAAAGGCCTCCTATGGTAGAATTAAAAAAACTACCATAGGAGGTTTTTGTTATGCTGTCCGCACAAATTAGGGCGGTTCAAACTGGCATGACCTTCTTTTTTACTGCTATTTTCAATAAAAGGTTGCAACCGGCTGCTCCGGCGCATCCGCTTTCTGCACATCAAGTGCCGTTAAAACCGGTCCTTCCCCCTCGTATAACTTATGGTACTCGATATGGATCTTTGCAGTTATAAGAATCCAATCCTTGGTCTTGAGCTTCCATTGAGAAGTTCCGGTGCAAACCAGCCCGCGATAAGTGATATCCTCGGCACAGCAGGTCATAACGTGGCGCCCTACGGCAAAGGCCGGCTCAAACGGATTACTCCCACGAGCAACCATTCCCTTAAACTGCACCGTTTTCCCTTCATATTTCTCCATTTCTTCAGACAAATCACGATACCATTCCGCATAGTCGGTATCTTTGATCTCAATCACCGGCGCATTGATATCAAACGGCAGCGGATCTTCAATCTCATCGTACTCCATCCGACCGTCAAGATATTCATAAGCGATTGCGGCGCGCCTGCTGATTGTACGAACCAGCTGATGTAATTCCATAACATCCTGCTGCTCCGGAACGCGATTAAAAATTACCATTTCACAGCTCTGCAGCTTATCTACCATCTGTGTCCGCATATTGGCATTGTAGGTCTTCACCGTTGTGGCATCCACAAACAGCATTTCCTGATAAACAAACCAGTTCTCAGGCAGATGGGAGTAAAATAGGTCCAGCATCCACATCCCATTATATTCTACAAGAATCATTTTCGGGTGATGCTTCTTTTCTAAGCCGCTCAGCCATTCCGTTGTCAGGTCACCCGGCTCTTCAACCTTCTCAATCACAACATCCGCATGGGCGAAGCTGCTGGCATCATATTCCTCTATCCCTTCCTCACAGCAAATCAGCAGCAGACGCTCCCCTGTATTGAAATCTTTATCCTCCAGCGTTTCCTGAATGCATTTGGTCTTCCCCGCTTCTAAAAAACCGGTAAACAAATATACGGGCATATCCATATCGACAACCTCTTCAAATGCCAAACAGCTTTTCCAACTGCTCCTGTTTCAACCCGGCGCCGATTACACAAAGACGTCCAGTGACATCTGCGCTGCCGGTTCTTACATCCGGTTCTCCGGGTACATAATCAAAATGCAGCCAGCTGCCATCCTTCGCAGGAACAATTCCTTTTGCACGCAGCACCGTCCCGTATTCAGATTCACGCAGAAGCTGCTCAAGAATCTCTTTCAGCTCCTCGCGGGTAAATTTCTTTGTCGTCTCAACACCCCAGCTGACAAAAACATCATCTGCGTGGTGATGGTGATGCTCCCCACCATGATCATGACCGCAGCCGCATGCTGCATCATGATGATCATGGTCATGATCGTGATGACCGTGGTTGTGATCATGATGATCGTGGTCGTGATGATGCTCTTCCGCTGTTTCCGCCGCGAGCTTTTCCAGTGCCTCCTCTATTGTATTTTTCTTTTCTATCGCGGAGAGAATCTGTGCACCGTTCAGCTCCTCCCAAGGCGTGGTGACCAAAGTAGCATCCGCATTCTTTTCGCGGATCAATTCCACGCAGCGGACGATCTTTTCCTCCGAAAGTCCGGCGGTATGGCTGAGAATGATCGAACTCGCGTGTACAATCTGATCATTGAAAAACTCACCGAAGTTCTTCATATACATCCTGCATTTATTCGCATCGACAATAGTTGTAAAGCCATTCAGAACCGCATCCTCCGTTTGAACAGTGCGGACCGCGCGAATAACGTCACTCAGTTTCCCAACGCCAGACGGTTCAATCAGAATACGATCCGGATGAAATTGTTCCAGCACCTTTCCAAGTGCCTTTGCAAAATCGCCTACCAAGCTGCAGCAGATACAGCCGGAATTCATCTCCGTGATCTCAATACCGGCATCCTTCAAAAAACCGCCGTCGATACCGATCTCACCAAACTCATTCTCGATCAAGACCAGCTTTTCCCCAGAATACGCTTCTCCGATCAGCTTTTTAATCAGCGTCGTTTTCCCCGCACCTAAAAATCCGGAGAAAATATCAATTTTCGTCATAGAAAACACTCCCTTGGTATTCGAATACTGTTTTATGATACCACTCTTTTTTGCAAAAGTCAATATTGAAAAAACGATGGATTTATGTTATGATAGAAAAAACGGCAGTATGCCGGATGCAAAAGGAGCAGTCCCCACATGAGTGTCACCAAGTTTCTTTTTTCGCAAAGCAGACTGGGAGCAATTGACGGTTATCTTCTTGAAAACGGACAGCTTTCCGTCACAGTTCTGTCTTTAGGCGGCATAATACAGAAATTTTTCTACCACCGCAAAGATATCGTATGCGGATTCGACGATGCCGACTCCTATCTGGACAGTGGATGTTATTACGGTGCAATCATCGGCAGATGCTGCAATCGTATGAAGCAGTTAAAAATTGACGGGAAAAGCTTCTCCCTTACACAGAATGAAAAGGGTACCAACCACCTACATGGAGGTGCCGTCGGATTTGATAAAAAAATCTGGAATGTGCAGACCGGGAAAGACATGCTACTTTTTACCCACCGTTCACAGGACGGCGAGGAAGGCTATCCGGGTACGCTGGATGTCCGCATCACCTATACCCTTCATGAAAACGAATTGCGCCTTCATTATGAAGCCGTTTCTGACCGTGATACGGCGGTCAATCTAACTAACCATTCCTATTTTAATCTGAACGGTATCGGCGGTACCGTTCTGAACCACAAACTCTACATCCCTGCCTATCACATCAGCGAATGTGACGAGCTTCATATTCCGACCGGCAGACATCTCCCCTGCTGGGGTACGCCGTTGGATTTCAATATCCCGAAACCAATCGGACAGGACATAGAGAAACCACATCCACAGCTGACTCCTTGGGGCGGCTACGACAATAACTATATCTTACGCAAGAGCGAAAGGCTTTCACTCGGCGCAAGGATCGAGGGCGAGGAAATCGCCATGGAAGTGCTGACCGATCTTCCCTGCTTACAGCTTTACACCTCTAATGATTCCCATAAAAAAACAATGAAATACGGAGCCGCGCAGATTCGTCACCGCGCGTTCTGCATAGAAACACAGCTTGAACCGAATTCGATGAATTTTGACGGAAATATTCTCCGCATGGGCGAGCATTACGAAGCAACTACCATTTTCCGGCTATCCGGTATTACGGCTGAACGGATCTAAGGAGAAAGACCATGGAACTTTACATCATACGCCACGGGGATCCGGACTACACCAATGATACCCTGACACCGCTGGGGTGGAAAGAGGCGGAGGCTCTTGTTCCCCGCCTGCTATACATCCAACCGACCGATCTTTATGCATCCCCGCGCGGCAGGGCGCAGGATACCGCCCGCCCTTCCTGCAAAGCATTGGGAATGGAATTTACTGTCGAAGACTGGATGACAGAGAGTATGGATTATATGCACCGATGGACCGACGATCAAATTCCAGGAGGCGAGGCGGGATTTTCGGTAACTATAAAAGAGGGAGCAAAGCTGATCAAGGACTTTGCACCGCAGCGAACAAAAGCGATTGAAAACATGATACGCAGTTCCGACGACTTCTTTTCCCGACACGGATATGTGCGTGAAGGCTACCGTTATCGTGCAGTCGTACCGAATAAGCGCAAGATATGCTGTTTTTGCCATGCCGGATTCGGCTCTGCATGGATTTCCCATCTTCTCGGAAACTATCCCCTCTTGAACTGGTATCAGTTCGATATCCTGACAACTTCGGTTACATTGTTCCGTTTTCAGTCAGACGATTCCGGATATGCGATCCCCCGCGCCATCTATATCGGTGATCTATCCCATCTCGGAAACGAGCATCCGTAAAAAAAGGACCGCCGCAAATATCCTTTTTGCGACAGCCCTTTATCCGCTGTAAAAAATGCAACGCCCCGGTTTCAGCTGTTTTCAATGATATCAAGAATGCGCCGCATAGACTCCTCATACTCCACATCACTGGAATTATGGAAAATCAAAAGATCGTCCAGCACATCCGGATCGTCCAGTGCTTCAGGAATTTCAAAGTTTACATCCTTGATATATTCCTCCCAATGCTGCACCTTCCACGTATCCCGGTCCGAACCGCGTGCCAGCATCCGCTGCTTACAAACCTCTACGTCCGTTTGCACCCATATCACTGTCAACTTCGTATTCAACTGTACGAGCTTCCTCTTGAGCGCGTCTATATAAGCCGCATCGCGAACCTCTTTGGTAAAAGGGGCATTGATCAGAACGATATCGTCATATTTTAACGCCTCATATGCCAGTTCCAGAACCGTTACATATTCGGCGTCACGAATATATTTCTTAAAAAAATCCGAACTGCGGTTATATGGTTCACCTGCAACCTGAAAAATCACCTTGGAAAGCGGGATCAGCGTATCCTTATCCAAATAAACGACATGCTTCAGATTTTCGGCAAGTTTTTTGGAAATATATGTTTTTCCGCATGCGGGAGGCGAGGTAACAAGAATCAAACGTTTCATACAATACTCACTTCAAAAAATTTGATTTTAGTATAGCACGCTTCGCCCTGTTTGTCAAATCTTTTTTATGATTATATAAACAAAAATCGTCTAAAAAAGCTTGCATCTTCAAGAAGTTCCTCTTTTCCATTTGTAAATTCTCATTTCACCCTGCAATCCGCCTTTATTGGTTGCCATTTCAAAACAACCAACAAGATGATACACATAGGCACAAAATGTTGATTTTTGTCTATCAGAAACAGAGTTAACTGCTCTTTGGTTTACAGCATTATGTGACGTTAGAGGATGTAGGAGAAAAAGCCATATAAAATAGTTTCGATAAATCCTTTGCTTTCAAATATTTTAAAGGATTGTATTAACGCCTGTGAGAGGCAGAAACCACCTGTTTTAGATCGGATTGCGCTATAAAGTGATTCGCTGACAACTCCCAATTTTATGAGAGGTATATCATGGGAAAATTTGAAATGAAAAGGACCACACTACGGGATGCAGATTTCTTGTTTAGGCTTATGAACCATCCTTTGCTCTTGATAGATTAAATGAAATACCGACAACCATTCAAGATCGAGTTCAAACTGTGCTTGCATGGGAAAACGATCCCGATGAAAGATGAAAATAGATAGCTGGAAAACCAATAGGTTGGTTTTCCTTTAATGGTTTGCTATCAGCCGATAGAGTACCTTACAACAGTACGAGAAAAAGGATTTACTTCTATAAAACTCCTTACAAACTAAGATAATCTTAAAGCACAGAAATGAAAACAAGTTATTTTGGGATTGAATTTCTCGGTTTCCCAAGGCCTTAAAAACCATTTTGCAAAGTGATAATTTTAGCTGTTATTTAAAATGGGAAAACAATTGGATAATAAAACAGAAAGAAAAATACAAAAATGAATTGAGAAGAATTGGGGATACCATTGCACTTTGTAGGAAAAGGTTTCAGTCGCCTATTCAAAATTTACGGATCATTCTAACTCCAATCAAGTGTGTATATTCCGCCGATCATCATATACAGGATAATAAATTTATTTATTGCTCAGGCTCACTGAGCGAAGAATCGATAATACACGAATTTCTTCATCATATTGTATACCCTATTGTTCATGACCGGAAAGACGAAATTCTGTGTTGCGACTTTACCAATCTCGATATTGATACTTCGTATTATCTTAATAATGATGAATTGGGAATATTGAATGCTTTTGAAGAAAATGCGGTTCGTTTACTTACAGATGCAATGGTGAGCGGTGATGTTCCCGAAACCTTGGATGTTTTTTTGGATCAAGAAATAAGCAAACGACACAAGCTTAACTGATTGTCGGATGTTTTTCGCAATGAATGAATACGCTGCGTACAAGCTGTAAGCCTGTGCGAGAGGCATATTTCGCTCTCAAACGACGAGAACTCGACACCTGCCGAACAAGCAGATTCACATTTGGATGAACGGCTTCCCTTATTTCGGCTCATACAGGAAAAGACAAGGGAACATTGAAAACACATCGTTTTTATATGATTTCATAAATAAACTGGAATTTGAAAACCACGATTTCGTAAGTAGTTACTGCTCCTCATAGGGCTTTAAT
>CAZJVB010000008.1:47522-67605 GCA_964549435.1 uncultured Ruminococcus sp. | reverse complement strand
CGCCGGGCGACCTCAGTCTTGTCCTGCCCAAGCGCATTCTGGACGGAATCATAGAAATGTTGTACGCGTTGGAACGTATCGCGCCCGGCACCGCCAATGATGACACGCTGCTCTACGGCGTGGAGGTCAAGTTCTATAATATGGAAGTCGAGCTGAACGAGCATCTGGAAAGCAGCCATCAGGGGCTGTACATCATCGGAGACGGCAGCGGCATCACGCACTCGCTTTCCCACGCCTCTGCCAGCGGCGTTTTTGTCGCCCGCGACCTGCTCTCCCGCAGGACGCTTTCCTAGGGAGCTGTCTGCGCATGCTCCCCCCCGCGCATGCGATTTTCCAATGACTTTGTCGGATTCTTCTGTCGGATCCAGACGCTTCTTTGAAAAAAATTTCAAAAAAAGTGAAATTTCCTGATCAGCGCGACAGGCTTCGACAACCTTCGTATCCCTCCTATGCTATACTGTGCATACAAAAAACAAAACACGCTAAAAATAGCATGGAGAGAGGAAACAATATGGTTCATGTCAAAAGCTGCTGTCTCATTGGACAGCGTCACCCGGAACTCCCGTTCGGACTCAACGAAGCGGAAGAGAAATGCGTTCATTTGAAGCAGCAGCTTCAAGAAACCATCGAACACCAGATCACAGAAAACCATGTCAACCGGTTCCTTTGCGGGCTGTCCCTCGGCATCCCGATGTACGCCGCGGAGATCATCCTTGGTCTGAAGGCTTCCCACCCGGAAATTGCACTGGAATGCTTTCTCCCGTTTGAGGAGCAGGCGGAGAAATGGCCCGAAGGCTTCCGCGACCGGTATTTCAACGCCGCCGAGCATTGCGACAGGGAGGTGATGGTGCAAACCCGGTACACGTCCGACTGCGAGCAGATCTGCGACCGCAGAATGATTGCCGATGCGGACGAGGTGATCGCCGTATACGATTCCCTCGATGAAATAACCCAAGCCGCCCTGCAATATGCTTCGCAGGAGGGGAAGTCGGTCATTCATATCGCGCCCTGCGCATAACGTCGGCTCTTGGCTCAACGCGTCAAAAAAGCTGTCAAAATTGTCGGATTTGGGGTATCTTCATAAAATCAGGTCCCATCTTCGCCTAAGGCGTCGGATACAGGGGATCCTCGTAAAACGGGGGCTTTTCTCCGCTTAAAGTGTCGGATGTGACCATAAAAACGTGAAAAGCAGGAAATAGCAGAACCAAATAAAAAAGCTGCCGGACTGTGCGCATGCACGCTCCGGCAGCTTTCTTGATGCAAAAGCCGTCTTTCGAAGGGGTCCGAATTGCCTGACTGACAGCTCCGTCCCACGGTTTTCTATTCCTGCTTCTTATTCCTTCACCACGGTCAGGGAGAGACGCTGCTCCAAGGCCTCATACTCTACGGCGATGATCCGCCCGTCCGCATATGCGACATAGGGGGAGGTGTCCGACGCAGCCGTTTCCGGAACAGAAAAGCCCATCGACTGCAGATACGCGCGCACGCTTTCCGCAGTCACCTCCGTAAAGTACACGGCGACCGACGAATCGGTTTGCCGGACGGCAACGATCGCGCCCTGCTCCGGCGGCACAAGTCCGGCGGTCAGCTCGCAGTCCGGCCATTCGGACGTGCTTTCCGCTACCGCAGAGCTTTCCTCCGCCGGCGTTTCCCTCCGGAATACCAGAGCGAGAAGCAGCACCACTGCCGCCAGCAACAGGCAAAGCCCCGCCACAAGCAGTCTGCCCGCCCGCTCACGGTCCCGCAGAATCCATTGCCGCAGACGTGTTTTCCATGCACGGTCCGCCATAAGTTAAAACTTCTCCTGACGCCATTTGACGATGAACAGCGCCGCAGCGCCTGCAACCGCTACAAAAATGATGACCAGTGCAACGATCAAGCCTGCATGCGACCTGCCGGCGGGCTCCTCCGAGGACGCCCCCTGCACGACCGCCACATTGTTGACAATCGAGTAATCGCTGCCGGAGGGAATAAACTCCGCACGGATGGTATGATTGCCGGTCACACCGGTGAAAGTGTACTGGAAGCTTCCGTTGCCCGCCGCGCCCGCGACCGGAAGCGAATCTACATACACGGCGGAAATGATATAGCCGCTGTTCGCCGTCACCGTGAACGCGCAATCCGACTGGTAAGCGACGCTGTTGCTGCCGGACGGATCGATCCTGCCGTTCACGCCGGCGTTCGCTTCGATGGTATATTGATCCGCCACCTGAATGCGGACCACCAGATACCGGGAATTCTGAAACGTCATGCGGGAGGTCCAGCCGTCCGCACCCGCAGTGCCTTCGCCGGCAACCACCAGCGACTGTCCGGACTTGACCATCAAATCCACCCCGTTGCCGCCGTAAGCGGTCGCCAGATCGGCAAGATTGAAGGCCGCCAGCGTTCCGTCCGGAAATTCCGGCGTCGCAGAAAGCTCATAGTAATTGTAGACCGTATCCGGATCCTGCGCGCGGATGGAAGCGTCGATGGTACTGAAATAGGAGCCGTTGGCATTCAGCGAAACGGAAAGGTGCAGCGTCTCCTCCGTCACACCGGTCACCTGCCCGCCGCAGGGAATATACCAGCGGATATACTGCGTTTTCAAAACGACATAGTTGCCGTCCGCGTCGGACAGCGTGTTGATCTTATCAAAAACGGATCTGCCGATATACGTATTGGTTCCCAGATCAATCTGAATCAGACCGTCTGCATCTGCCGTCCAGGCGAAATCGGTCGCTTCCACAGGAACGATCGCAGAAGTTTTCGCTTTGAAGCTGACCGTAATGTTGGTGCTGGCGGCGATATTCTCCAGAACATAGGTGCCGCCGGAAAGGTTCTGCGCCGCGCCGCCAACCCGGAAGGCGTCCACTTCATATCCCTCGTCGGGGTACACGCTGATGGTCAGCGAGCCGCCCGCGTTGACGCTGATGGTGGTCGCATTGCCGGAGGTGACGGTATAGCCGCCGGCGGAAAGATAGCCGCCTGCGGTAGCGCAGGAAATCAGAACCTGATACGTAGTCGGCACGACGGTATCCGGCTCAAACGTCAGCTCCAGCGTCGTCAGCTCGGTGATGGTCAGCGTCAGCTGCTCCTGCAGGGCATGCGTCTGCCCGTCCAGCTTCAGCGAGGTCAGCCGGTACCCATAAGCGGGCGTCAGGGAGACCTGTGTCGCAACGCCCTTTTCCAGCTTGATCGAGCCGGTCTTTGCGGCGTCGCCCGTGCCGGAA
This sequence comes from uncultured Ruminococcus sp., assembly GCA_964549435.1. GTDB lineage: Bacteria > Bacillota > Clostridia > Oscillospirales > CAG-382 > Coliplasma. The sequence continues at coordinate 64,396 of CAZJVB010000008.1, read as the reverse complement.
ACGCTCTGCCCGTTTGCGGAAACCGTTCCTGCGCCGGTGATCGTGACGCGCAGCTCCGCCTCCTCCGTCGGTTCAGACGAGGGATCGTCGGAAGGCTCGACGGCAGAGGACTCCGAAGACGGCTCCTCGGAGGAGGGCTCGTCAGACGGCGTCGGCTCATCCGAAGAAACACCGCTGATCGGGGATGCAGCAACCCGGACCGTATACTGGTCCGCATCGGCAGTCACTTCAAAGGAATAGACGCCGTTATCGTCCAAAAGGGACAGATAGCCGAACAGCTTCACGCTGTCCACACGATACCCGTCCAGCGCCTCGACGCGGAACGTCACGGTATCGCCGACCTTCGCTTCGTACTGCGTCGCCGGCGAAGCCGCCCCCGCGAAGTACACAGAAACGAACGAGGTATCGCCGGTGACAGACACCGCGCGGACATCCGTCGAAGGCGCGGTGCTTTCAGTTTCCGTGCTGCTCTCCACCGGCTCCTCCGGTTCCGCCAGCACGGCGGATGCAAACAAAGAAAGCAATACAAGCGCCAACAGAAGCGAAAGGCACATTTTTACGTTACGGGTCATACATTTCCCTCCGATAACTTTCATATCTGAAGTCTCCCGTCGGAAAGACGGGGCGTCTCTCTATAATGATACAGCTATATGATACCATGCGATTCCCTTTTTTGCAAGAGGGGATTTTGAAAATAAATTATGAATAGCAACGCGATGAATAGCAACGCGGTGAATAGCGAAGCGATGAATCACAGCGCAGGAACGCGTTCCGGCAGAACGCCGCCTTCAGCGTTCGACAAAATACTCCCTGTACCACACCAAAAACATAAAGACGCACCAAATCTGACGCCAATGGTCCTTTTTCCCCGTCCGGTGCTCCTCCAGCAGCCGAAGCAGCAGCGACGTGTCGAAAAACGCTGCGGCATAGTCTGACGAGAACGCCTCCCGCACCACCGACGCATACCGCTCCTCCCGCAGCCACGCGCGCACCGGCACCGGAAAGCCCAGCTTCTTCTTTTGCGCCACGGTCTGCGGGATGTGCCGTTCCGCCGCCCGCCGCATCGCCAGCTTGGTGCCTTCCCTGCTCACGCGGCAGGAGGTCGGGATACGGGACGCCAGCGCGAACACCTCGCGGTCCAGAAACGGCACGCGCAGCTCCAGACTGTTCGCCATGCTCATCTTATCCGCCTTGAGCAGGATATCGCCGATCAGCCAGGTATGCAGATCGATATACTGCATCTTGGTCACCGCATCCATGCCGCGCAGCTTCTCCCGGTAGGGAAGCGTGAGCTTGGCCGGGTTCCCGTCTCCGTCATACCGAAGCAGCAGCTGCTTTTTATAGGCCTCGCTCATCAGATTGGTATTGCCGATGTAACGCTCCTCCAGCGGACGGGAGCGGCGGAGGAGGAAGTTCGCCCCGTGCATCCGCGGGAATCTGCCTGCCAGCGCGCCGAGCGCCCGACGGAGAAAGCCGGGGACGTGGTCGTACCATGGCAGGGCATACGGCTCCTGATAGACGTTATAGCCGCCGAAGAACTCATCCGCCCCCTCACCGGACAGGCAGACCTTGACCTGCTTCGCCGCCTCGCGGTTTAAAAAGTAGAGCGCGGCGCCGGCGGCATCCGCCAAGGGCTCGTCCATATGGTACTGGATGGTCGGAAGCGTCGCCCAATATTCCTCCGGCGAAATATAGTACACCTGATTCCGGACGCCGATCTCCGCCGAAAATGCCTTCGCGTATGCCGCCTCATCGTATGCCCGGTTTTCAAACCCGACCGTGAAGGTCTTATCCACCTGCGCGATACAGGCGACAAAGCTGGAATCCACACCGGAGGAAAGGAACGAGCCGACTTCCACATCGCTGATCTTATGCGCCGCGACCGAATCCGCCATCACGCGGTCAATCTCATCCGTCCACTCCTCCATGCTCTTCCCTGCGGTCGGCACAAACGTCGGCTCGAAATAGCGTTCGATGGTCAGCACACCGTCCTTCCGGCACAGCCGATGCCCGCCGGGCAGCTTCCTCACCCCCTTGAAGAAGGTCTCCTCGCCGGGGGAATACTGGCAGGAAAGATAGAGCGGAAGCTGCTTTTCGTTGAATTCCTTGCGAAACCCCGGATGCCGCAGGAACGCTTTGATCTCGCTGGCAAACAGGAACAGACCGTCCCGCTCGTAATAGTAGAAGGGTTTAATTCCGAACGGATCGCGCGCAGCGAACAGCTCCTTCTGCGCACGGTCCCAGATGACAAACGCGAACATGCCGCGCAGCCGCTCCGGCAGCGTCCTGCCCCACTCTTCGTACCCGTGCAGCAGCACCTCGCTGTCCGAACGGGTTTTGAACGTATGCCCGGCAGCCAGCAGCTCCTCCCGCAGCGTCTGAAAATTATAGATCTCGCCGTTGAACACCAGCGCCAGCCTGCCGTCCTCGTTATAAAGCGGCTGTGCGCCGCCCGCAAGGTCGATGATGGAAAGCCGCCGGTGCCCCAGCGCGATCCCCTCCTCGCAGAAATAACCCTCTCCGTCCGGTCCTCGATGCGCGATGGAGTCCGCCATCGCGTGCAGGATCGCTTCCTTCCCCTCCGGGTCGCCCGTGAATCCGACAATGCCGCACATATCCGGTTCCGCCTTTCCTGATCGATTTGGGATGAGGCGCCGCCTCATCCGCGCTCCTTAAGAATCTTCAAAAATCTGTCCGTGGCATTCCGCTCTTCAACTCTTCGCTTCATACCAGCTCTTCCCGATCTTCGCCTCCGCGACCAGCGGCACGGACAGGGTTGCCGCACCGGTCATCTCACGCTCCAGAATCTCCTTCGCCGCCTCCGCCTCCCGTTCCGGCGCCTCCACGATCAGTTCGTCGTGAATCTGCAGAATCAGCCGCGCCTGCAGACCGGCGGCTTTCAGCGCATCGGACACGCGGATCATCGCAAGCTTGATCAGATCCGCCGCCGTCCCCTGAATCGGCGTATTCATCGCAACCCGCTCCCCGAAAGCGCGCTGCTTCCTGTTCTTCTGTCTCAGCTCCGGGATCTCCCGCCGTCTGCCGTAGAGCGTCTCCACATACAGATGCTCCGCCGCAAACGCCTTGGTGCTTTCCATATAATCGCGAATAGCGGGATATTTTGCAAAATACTGTCGGATATACTCGCCCGCCGCACGCATAGTGATCCCGAGATCCTGTGAGAGCGAATACTCCCCGATCCCGTAAATAATGCCGAAATTGACCGCCTTTGCAGACTTCCGCATCTCCGGCGTGACCAGTTCCTGCGGAACGCCGAACACCTGCGCAGCGGTCACCGTATGGATATCCGTCCCACTGCGGAACGCTTCGATCAGCGCTTCGTCACCGGAAATATGCGCCAGCAGGCGCAGCTCGATTTGGGAATAGTCCGCGTCAATCAGCACGCAGCCGTCGTCCGCAATGAAAAACCGACGCAGCTCCCGCCCTTTTTCCGTCCTCACCGGAATGTTCTGCAGATTCGGCTCTACAGAGGACAGGCGACCGGTCATGGTCATGGTCTGCTTGAATGTGGTATGCACCCGCCCGTCGGAGGACAGCACCTTTAACAGACCGTCCCCGTAGGTGGACTTCAGCTTTGCCGCCTTGCGGTACTCCAGAATGCACTGTACCAGCGGATCGTAGAAAGCCAGCTTCTCCAGCGTTTCCGCATCCGTCGAATAGCCGGATTTGGTTTTCTTGTAATGCGGCAGCTTCCGTTCCTCAAACAGCACCGTGCCGAGCTGTTTGGGGGAATTGATTTTGAATGGGTGCCCTGCGAGCGCATAGATGTTCGCCTCATGTGCGGCGACCTCGCGTCCCAGCGCATCGTTGAACCGTTCCAGTCCCTCGCGGTCCAGCCGGAAGCCGATCCGCTCCATGTCCGCCAGCACGCGCGCCAGCGGCAGCTCCATATCGGTATACAGCTTTTCCAGCGCCGGCGTCAGGGACGCATGCAGCCGCTCGCAAAGCAGGAAGTACCACGCGACCGCCGGCACGTCCTCTACCGTCACTCCGGCACAGCGGAACACCGCGCCGGCAAACGAAATGCCGTTATCCGCCGGTGAAGCGAGGTAAGCGAGCAGAGAAAGATCCTCCACCGCCGCGCGCAGCTCCATTCCCCGCCCCCAGAGCAGATGCAGCGTCTCCTTGACCGACCAAAGCAGCACCGTTTTTCCCTCCGCGAATACCCCACCGGCATGCTCCCAAGCCACGGCATACGCCTGCTCTCCGTCGAAAACGTACACCTGCTCCTCCGCAGGCAGGACGGCAAGCCGGTCTGCGGCAACCGCCTCCGCAGGCAGGAACGCATCGATCTTCGGCAGGTCCGCTGCCGGCGCCTCCCCTTCCTCCGCAGGCAACTGCTCCAGAAATTTGCGGAATTCCAGTTCGGTATACAGCGCGCGCAGAGCGGGAACATCCGGTCCCCGGTACACATACGTCTCCGGCGAGCAATCGATCGGTACATCCAGCCGGATTTCTGCTAAAAAGCGGGAGAGATATGCCGATTCCTTGCCGGACAGCAGCTTATCATGAAGCCCGCCCCTGATCTCCTCCAGATGCGCATAGACGCCTTCCAGATCGCCGTACTGCCCGATCAGCTTAACCGCTCCCTTTTCCCCGATACCGGGGACGCCGGGGATGTTATCGGAGGGGTCGCCCATGATCGCCTTGACGTCGATCAGCTTCGCCGGCTCCATGCCGTACAGATCCAGAATTTCCTGCACGCCGAATACCTTCGTCCCGTCATTGGAAGCGAGATGTACCTTGACATGCTCTCCGATCAGCTGGTAGCTGTCGCGGTCCCCGGTGACCAGCACGCAGTCAGTGCCGCGCGATGCAAACGCCGCCGACAGCGTGCCCAGCAGGTCGTCCGCTTCATAGCCGGGAAGCTCCACGACACGAATGCCCAGCGCCGCAGCTACCTGTTTGGCATACGGCAGCTGCTTCGCCAGCTCCTCCGGCATGCCCTTGCGGTTCGCCTTATAAAATGTGCAGGCCTGATGGCGAAAGGTCGGCTCCTTCCGGTCGAATGCAATCGCTGCATACGCCGGCTCGCCGCCGACCGACTCCAGCGCCCTGCGCAGGATGCCCACGAACCCGAACACGGCGTTCGTCGGCAGCCCCTCCTTGTTGCTCAGCGGACGCACTCCGTAAAATGCGCGATTCAGAATGCTGTTCCCGTCAAAAACGATCAGCGTTTCCATATCATCCCGTCCTTTTCAATTGCAGTTACCCAAAGTCCTCTTTAATATCTTGACGCAGCTCCCTGAATCCGGCGAGCTTGACACAGTTCCTTCCGAAAAACAATGCAAAGCGTTGTTTTTGTGTAGCCGGTCAGCTGTCCTCCATTGACGCAGCTCTTTAAAGCCGGCTTTTTATTGTACCACAGAAAAATCCGTTCGTCAACCGGAAACCCCGACAGAAAAAGAAAAAACCGGCAAATGCCGGTCTTCTGCAAAGAAGCTGTAAAACCTGTAAAACAATGAAATTTGAGCGGTGCAAACCTCATCAATACATATACATATCTAATCGGCTTATCAACGACGGATAGAAATCTTTGATGCCTGCGGATCTGCGTCGATCAGCAGGGCAACGAGACGCGGCGGCGGCTCCCGAATGGTCAGAGCGGCGTCAGAACAGCTGATATGCTGACAGCAAGAGAACCGCTGCCCGTCGATAAGCCGCTCAACCGTTCCCCTTACGGTCTGAACGTGATCCGCGAACTGCAGGACGGCAATAAGCGGGTCGCGTGCCTGCTGGGAAATAAAATTCTCATTGAGAGCGGAAACGGGTTGTTTAATGTACCAGCCGGACGGTCAATTTAAGGAACGTTTGGTCGCGTTTTATGAAAGCGGTCAAATGGAAAGCCTAAAGCAATGGCAGTTTGATTATTGCCTTGAGGGTGCAAACGCCTCCGCTCAAAAACAATCCGCACCCGTTCGCAAAGGACGGACGATCTAAGAAAACGTGAAAGAGAATGAGCAAGCATAGCCCGCTCATCCTCTTTTGTTTTTCCCTTCTGAATCTACCCATGCTTTCCGAAAGAACGAGCCGCCTTCTTCCTGCAAGACGCACCCCTGCCGAAAAAACTCTTGACAGAATGCTTTTGATGGTAATATATAGGCGAAACGAAAAAGAAGTCAATGAACAGCAACGCCATCCATGACCTCTTAAACCCGGATTCGGGAACGCTACCAGCGTTCCTTGAATCCTTCGCATCGGCTGAATCGGGACCAGCGCGATGGAATTGCGTTTGTGTAACCATACTTTTGTCTCTTGACAAAAGTAATGATACCATAAAAACTTGTTTTGTCAGGACTGATTTTATTTCGTGCCGAATGCGAGATGCGTTTTGCACGGTTTTTTCATTTCCTGCCGATCCGTCCATAATCGGCATCTTGACAATTGCATACAACGCAGAAAACGAGAACGATCCGGGCATCGGAAAACAGCGCGCCAAGACCGGGCTGCCCCCAAGCGAGCGTACATATTTGAAACAGTGTAATGTTTCAACGACTACCTTCCGATCGTTCTTTAGCAAAAGAAGCTCGGAGTCAACACCGGCTGTGAATGGGCGGCGCCGTTCTGCGCAAGGGGTAAAAAACAAAAAATAGCGTCGGTATCAGAACTGCGTACAACGCAATTCCGATACGATGCTATGTTGGTGTGGATGAATGGACTCGAACCAACGACCCCTTGCATGTCAAGCAAGTGCTCTAACCAACTGAGCTACACCCACAGAACGGATTCAGTATACACGATTCTTTCACAATTGTCAAGTCCCCATGCAAAAAAATCCTTTCTTTTTTTCAATGCGACACGCAAACCGACGGAAACGGGGTTGCTTTTCCGGTAAAAAGGGAGTATTATGAGCACGATCATTCCCCGGAATTGTTGAGGATGGAAACGCCATGTCAACCGCTGTCAACCCGGTCTCCCTGCAAAAACAGACCTCCGATCTTTGCAGCGGACCTTTTTTCAAAAAAATTCTAACATATACGCTGCCGATCATCCTGACCGGACTGCTTCAACTGCTGTTCAACGCCGCCGACCTGATCGTCGTCGGTCGATGCTGCGGCAACCAAGCGCTGAGCGCGGTCGGCGCCACCGGCTCCTTAGTCAATCTGCTGGTCAATCTCTTCACCGGACTTTCCGTCGGCGCCGGCGTCTGCGTGGCGCAGGGAACCGGCGCCCGAAACGAGGAAGCAGTACACCGCACGGTACATACCGCCATCCCTGCCGCCTGCATCGGCGGCGTACTCCTGACCTTCGTCGGCATCACGTTCTCCCCGCAGATGCTGGAGCTGATGGCGACGCCGGAGGACGTCATCGACCTCTCCGCACTCTATCTGCGCATCTATTTCGCCGGCATCATCCCGATCCTGCTGTATAACTTCGGCGGGTCCATCCTGCGCGCCGCCGGCGACACGCGCAGCCCGCTGCTTTTCCTGTCGATCGCAGGCGTCATCAACGTGGTTCTGAATCTCGCTTTCGTGATTCTGCTCGATCTGAACGTCGCGGGCGTCGCGCTGGCAACCACCCTTTCGCAGCTGGTCGCGTGCATTCTGGTGCTGCGGGCGCTGCATCGCCGGACGGACGCCTGCAGGCTGTATTTCCGGAAACTCCGGATCCATAAAAGCGCACTGGCGAGGATCGTGCGCATCGGGTTGCCTGCCGGGCTGCAGGGCTCTCTGTTTTCCGTTTCCAACGTCATGATCCAATCCTCGATCAATTCCTTCGGCACGCTCGTCCTGTCCGGCAGTACCGCCGCCGCCAATATCGAGGGCTTCGTATACGTCTCCATGAATTCGTTCCACCAAACGGCAATGAACTTTGTCGGACAGAATGTCGGCGCTCGCAAATACGAAAACCTCGGAAAAATCCTGCGGATCTGCCTGTGCTCCGTCGCGTGCACCGGGCTTCTGCTGGGAGGGCTTTGCTATCTGTGCTCCGAACCGCTGCTCTCCATCTACCTGAAGGACGATGCGGAGGCCATCGTTTACGGCGTCATCCGCATGCTGTATGTCTGCGTGCCGTATTTCCTGTGCGGGCTGATGGATGTGATGTCCGGCATCCTGCGCGGCATGGGCGCTTCTATCTCGCCGATGCTTATCACGGTGATCGGCATTTGCGGCACCCGGCTGTGCTGGATCTACACGATCTTCCGCACAGAAGCCTTTCATACACTGGAGATGCTGTTCCTGTCCTACTCTATCTCCTGGGCGCTGACCTTCCTTTCCCTGTTCTGCTGCTTCTTTTTCCTCCGGAAACGGCTGCCTGCCGCCAAACCGTCATAGTCAAAAATAATAGTATTTGAATTTGGTTTGCCTAAAATCATTAAACTGTGAAGACCATTGTAAATACTGACTTTTTCGCCTATTAAGCCATTTGAAACTACAACAAATTCTGATGTTTTGGTGCCCGAATGGTGCTCAGATTTCCTATGACGATATAAAATCCTATAAGCAGATGTAAGGAACTATCATAATCTTCGAGAGCGAAAGCACTCGTTGCTTTCGCCTTGTTGTCTACCACATAAGCATGGTCAGTCACCCTCGTCAACGGCGGGCAAAGCCCGTTTATCTTGACTGTTGACAAAGATGGCTGACTTTACTAATTTGTATAGGGTAGCGTTATGATTGAAATATTCGTGTATGGATGCTATGATATATGGTATATAAATCGACAAATAAGAATTTAAAGGGAGGAACATCTCATGTGGGAAATAAATGAAGAACGATTAACTGCGGCGGAATATATTGATTTCTTGAAGAGAACCGATTTAGGTTCACAATATCCAAAAGAACGGTTTAACGAAAGAATATCTAAACTCGTTAACAATGTTTCAATAAGCCTTGTTGCAAGAAATGAGAACGGCTTAATTGTTGGTGTTTTGTTTGGATTAACAGATTATGTATATTGGCTTTATGTGACAGATTTGGGAGTTGACAGAGATTATGAAGGGCACGGAATTGGTAAACAACTTATGAAAATGGCACATGTTAAAGCTGGTGGCGAAAAGGACATTGCAATATATCTGATAGCAAATGAAAATGCTATTCCATTTTACGAGAAACTTGGCATGAAAAAAGCAGATGATGTTATGCAATATAACCATATAGAATGGACAGAATTTACAGTACAATAAAAGGTATAACTGCCAGTTTGCGTAAGGGTTTGGGATATTTCCAACAAGCAAAAACCTCTCTTACTGTTGCAGGCAGAAACGAGTGATTTTTACGGAAAGGGTACCCTGTTCCTATGCTTGCTACGGAATTTTTTGCTCTTGAAATGTTCTGCTTGAGCGAGGAATATTTTTACCCTTTGCGGTTAATTTCAAGGCTTATTAGGGTGCAAGTGCGTAACATGCGAGAATAAGAAAAGCGGTATCACTTGTCCTCATTTTATGAGGTGGAAACACCGCTTTATATTCCAAATATATTCTTTTTTGTGGTGCTAAAATGGTGCCCAACTTTACAAAATCAACTTATGCAGCGATATGAGAAGATACAGGCAGAAACGGAAAAATCATTGAAAATATAGGCTTTTTACCCGTTTCTATAAACACTTGTAAGAAATCATAAGATGATTTTCGTCTATAAAATCAATAAAAAAAACAGCCCGGACGCCTGTCATCCGGGCCGTTTCTCTTTTAAGTCATGCTTTTTCTGCAGATGCTTCGCCGGGCGTTCCCGGTCAGCCATTTTCCGAATGCCTCCGGAAGATAGCAGGCGCGCCCGTTGACATCCCCGTCATACCCGACCGTTTCACCGCCCGGCTCACATGCCCCCGGAAAAAGACGGCAAAAAATACATTGTTTTTTTCTCTTCCCCTTGCAAAACGGAACCGGATATGGTAGAATCGGGAACAGACAGAACCTCCCATTTTGGAACCGAAAGAGATGGTTGATCTTTAATTATGGAACTGAAGTCAAACAATTGCTATTACTCCCCTTATGCTTACCGCAGGGTACCGGAAAAGCTGTTCTCCAAAAACGAACCGGACTACCGGCAGGAGAAAAATTTGCTTTCCGGCAAAAAGTACGCGGTCATTTCCTACGGCAGCATCGAAGCGCCCTTTGACAGTCCGCAGTACAACACACCGGACACCGAAAACCGTCTGACCGACGGTGTGACGGCGGAGCGCGCGACCATGAACGATCCCGCATGGACGCGGTTCTCCCGCGGCGTCGCCCGCAGCATCGTTTTTGATCTCGGCGGCATTGCCGCGATCAGCGAATTCCGCATCCGCCTGCTGAAGGAAAACGAAACGTCGGTTCGTCTGCCGAACAACGTCTCATTCGCCGTCTCGGAAAACGGCGCAGATTTCGAAAATGTCGCGCTGCTGGACGACCTGCGCTCCGACCGGGAGGCGGATATCGTCTCCTCCCGTGCGGTGCTGAAGCCCTCCGTCCGCGCACGCTTCGTACGGGTAACCTTCTGCTGCCCGGTTCACGTCTATATCGATCAGATCGAAGCCATCGGCAAAAAGGATGTCACCGACGCACGCGAGGTGGTGCCGGACAAGCTGAATGAAACCACCTATCCTGACCGGTACTGCACGGCAGAGCAGCTCGGCGGCGCCAAGGACGTTCTGCTGGCGTACTTCTGCCACAGGGACCGCGCCCCGCTGGAGCCGGAGCATTTTCTTCCCTACGTCGGCTATCTGAAGGACGGCAAAGCACAGGATACCCTGTTTGACGGCTATCTCTTTCTGCCGTTCGTCTCCTTCCTGTATGAGGGCTACAAAAAGCGCCCGCTGGAAAAGAGCGATTGGCAGTACTATATGGATCAGCAGTTTTTAGAGGGCAAGAACCTCGACGCGCTGGAGATCGCAGCGGAGCAGGTGCAGCAGGAGCTTGGACTGCCGGAGCTGAAGGTCAAGGCATTCTTCTCCATCCTGTATCCGGTCGTCGAGCAGCATGCATTCGGTGAAATCGACGGCAAGATGCGCGATTTTACCTTGCTGGAGGACCGCAACGCGGCGCTGAAGTGGCTGATTGACGAGCAGGAGCGGCGCTTCCGCGACAAGCACTACAAGCATATCGAGCTTTCCGGCTATTATTGGTTTACGGAGGAGATCGATTATAACGACGGCCAGCTTCTGGAGATGATCCGGTTCACGACGGACTACATCCGCAGCAAGAACATGATCACCACATGGATTCCCTACTACCTCGCCTCCGGCTATAACGACTGGAGACGTCTGGGCTTCGACATGGCCTGCTACCAGCCGAACTACGCGTTCCGGCAGGACATCCCGGAGCAGCGCCTGTTCGATGCTGCGGAGACCGCCAAGCTGCTCGGCATGTGCATCGAGCTGGAGGTCGGCGGCACGGCGCGCTGGAACGTCGGGCACACCCGCAACTACTATGCAGCCGGCGCGGTGACCGGATATATGAAGGACGCGGCGCACATGTATTATCAGGAGGGAATGCCCGGTGCGTTCTATAAGGCGTACCATTCCGATGATCCGGTGCTGCATTCCATGTATGACGACACCTACCGCTTCATCAAGGGCACCTACCCCGCCGACGGCTTTGACACGGACGAGGAGCCGCCCAAGCAGTAACCATCGGGAGATTCCCAAATAGAGAAGTAGGAGGAGCCCCTTCAAAAAGGGTTCCTCCCCGCTATTCCCGCAAGCCGAAGGAGAGCAACCGCATGCGTTATTCCGTTATCGCGCCGCTGTACGACCGCATCAACGGCGATCAATATGCTCCTTACGCTTCCTTTCTGCAGGAAGCGTTCCGCCGCTTTGCCGGAATTCCCGTGCGGGAGGTGCTGGATCTCGGCTGCGGCACCGGCGGCATCACCGCACTGTTGGCGGACGCGGGGTACGACATGGTTGCGCTGGACGCCTCGCCGGAGATGCTCTGCATCGCGCGGGAGAAAAACGCGGGAAAGAACACGCTGCTGCTCTGTCAGGACATGCGCGCTTTCGAGCTGTACGGCACGGTACAGGCGGCATATTCCTCCTTCGACTGCCTCAACTACCTTCGGAACGCCGACGATCTGCGGAAGGTATTCCTGCTGGTCCGGAACTACGTGGAGCCGGGCGGACTGTTCCTGTTCGACGTCAACACGCGCTACCGGCTGGAAACGGTATTCGGAGAAAATACCTTCTCTTACGAATTCGAGGACGGGCTGCTGCTCTGGCGCAACGAACGCATCCCCCACGGCTGCCGCTTTCTGCTGGACTGGTTTTCCCGCCTGCCGGACGGCTCCTACCGCCGCCTTTCGGAAACGCAGACGGAATTCCTCCATACCGGACGCACCCTGCGTGCGCTCGCAGAGGAAACCGGCTTTTCCGTTTCGGGCGTCTTTTTTTCGACGTCGTTCGACACCGCACAAGACCGTCCCGAAAAAGAATTCTATGTCCTGCGGAGGCTGCCATGACAAAGCGGGAACCGGAAACCGTCTGCGGCTACCCGCTGATACGTTCCGACCGAAAAACCGTCGGAATTACGGTCAGAGCGGGCGGCAACGTGCAGATTCGCGCCCCGCGCCGGCTGCCGCTTGCCGAAATTGAACGGGCGGTAATCAGCCACCGCGCATGGCTGGAAAAGACCGTTTCACACTGCAAAACGCTTCCGCCCCCGCCGGACAGGCGGGAGCAGGAGATCCTGCGCGAACGGGCGAAGGCGCTCCTGCCCGGTATGGTGCAGAACTGGTCGCAAAGGACCGGGTTGGTTCCGACTTCCCTGCGGGTGACCGCGGCAAGACAGCGCTTCGGCTCCTGCTCCGGAAAGAACGGACTGTGCTTCTCCCTGTTTCTGATGCAATACCCGCCGGAAGCGATCGAATACGTCGTCGTTCACGAGCTTTGTCATATCCGGCACCATAACCACAGTGCCGCGTTCTGGGCGCTGGTGGAACGGTATCTTCCCGATTACAGGGAACGGAAGCAATTGTTAAAGAAAGGAAGTCCAACCCCATGACACAGAAACCTTACGAACGGCTGATCCGCTACTGCCGCATCAATACCATGTCGGACGACAGCGTGTCCGTCTCTCCGACGACTGCGCGGCAATTCGACCTTGCGCGGCTGTTGGAGACCGAGCTGAAGGAGCTCGGCGTACAGGATGTATCCCTGTCTGACGCCTGCGTGCTGTACGGCAGACTGCCGGCAACCCCCGGCATGGAGCAGGCTCCCGCGATCGGCTTTATCGCCCATTTGGACACGGTGCCGGAATTTTCCGGCGAGCATGTGGAGCCGCAGATCCTGCCAAACTATGACGGCGGGGATATCCCCCTGCCCCGCGAAGGGCGTGTCATCCGGGTTTCGGATTTCCCGCATCTGCCCGCCATGAAGGGCAAGACGCTGATTACCGCATCCGGGGATACGCTGCTCGGCTCGGACGATAAGGCGGGTGTCGCGGAGATCGTCTGCCTCTGTGAGCGGCTTCTCTCCTCCGGCGAGCCGCACGGCACGGTCTGTATCGCCTTCACGCCGGACGAGGAGGTCGGGCTGGGCACCGTCTGCTTTGATCAGGAGCGCTTCGGCGCCGACTTCGCCTATACACTGGACGGCAGCGCAGCCGGCGAGGTTATTTATGAAAACTTCAATGCCGCCTCCGCCCGCTTCACGGTTCACGGCGTCAACGTGCATCCCGGTTCCGCAAAGGATATCATGATCAACGCGTCGCTGGTGGCAATGGAGCTGAACGCGATGCTGCCCGCCGGGGAAACCCCGGCGCATACCGAGGATTACGAGGGGTTCTTTCACCTGACCGCCATGTCCGGCGGCATCGACCTCGCGCATCTCTCCTACATCGTCCGCGACCATGACGCACAAAAGCTGGAGTACCGGCTGGAAACGCTCCGCCATATCGAAAAAACGGCGAATGAAAAATACGGTGAGGGCACCGTCTCGCTGGAGATCCGGAAGGGCTACCGCAACATGGCGGACAAGGTAAAGCAGCGCTTTGAAATCGTCGAGGCTGCCCTGCGCGCCACCGAAAAAGCGGGGCTGAAGCCTATCGTCGTCCCGATCCGCGGCGGAACGGACGGTGCGGTGCTGACCGAGCACGGACTGCTCTGTCCCAACCTCGGCACCGGCTCCTACGGCTTCCACGGCCCCTACGAGCATTCTGTCGCAGAGGACATGGAGCTCTGCGTGGAGATCCTCGCCAACATTTTGAAAGAATTTTTACCGGAGAACGGACAAAAATAAGCCCGTAAGCATGTGCAAGAAAGGAATGAACATCATGGAAACCTTCCTGTTTTCCGCAGGCGAGCTGGAGCTTGCCCTCGCCGGAACCGACCGAGGCGTCTCCCTCGCCGGCATTTTCGACAAAAAAACAGCGCGTCCGATTCTATCCGCGCCCGGCGCGCTCTTCACGCTGACCGCCGAACGGCTTTCTGACGGAGAGGAGCGCACCGTCGCTTCCGATACCAATTTCCGGGACTGCAAAATCACCGTCTCCGGCAATCTGTGCACCGTCGTCTGCGCCGGATGCGACAGGCTTCCCGACGTCTCCGTGACGCTGCTTCTGACTGCGGATCCGGCAAACAGCCGCATCTCGTTCCGCACGGTCCTGACGTCCGGCAATCCGGTATACACGCTCACCTCCTGCGACTATCCGACCTTATGGTTTGATGTGAAGGACAGCGTGCGCTTCCTGTCTCCCTACGGCTGCGGTGAGGCGCTGGACGCGGACAGCGAGCAGTTCGGTCACGGCTACCGCTCCGGACAGGACTATCCCTCCTACGGCGTTTCCTTTCAGTATATGGCGGCTTGGAACGAAGCTACCCGCCGCTGTGTATACTATGGCATTCACGATCCCGCGCCAGCCGCCAAGAAATTCTGGTTCGTGCGGGAAACGGGTGCGCCGACCATGTACTGCAAGGCTTCCCAGCCGCTCTGCGAGACCGACCGCGGCTGCAACGGGCAGACGCTGTATGGGGAATGCGTCTGGCAGCTTACCGACGGCGACTGGTATGATGCGACGCTCCTCTACCGCAGCTGGATGGAGCAGAATGCGTCCTGGCTGCCGGAAACCGACGAGCACGGCCGCAAGGACGCGGGCTGGCTTGCCGATAACGACATGTGGTTTCTCGTTCACATCGATAAGGACGATTTTGCCGACGAGATTCTCGACGCCGTTGCCGACATACGGAACGAAACCGGCGCCAACTGTGCTGTACACCTGTACCTTTGGCACGGCAACCCGTTTGACAACGATTACCCGCACTATTTCCCGGAGAGACCGACTGTCCGCCGGGAGCTGAAAAAGCTGCAGGACGCGGGCGTCCGCGTCATCCCGTACATCAACGGCAGGCTCTGGGACACGCGCGACCGCGGTATCGAGGATTGGCAGTTCACCGAGGTTGCCTATCCGATGGCGACCAAAGATCGGCACGGCAAGGTCTTTACCGAAAGCTATTCCGCCAAGGAAGCCAACGGCGAGCATACCGTCCTTGCAGTCATGTGCCCGTCCACGGCGCTCTGGCAGGAAAAGCTCCGGGATGTAACCGGAAAGCTGCTGAACGATATCGGCTTTGACGGCGTTTATATGGATCAGATCGCGGCGGCCAAGGCGCAGCCCTGCGCCGACCGACGTCACACGCACCTGCCCGGCGGAGGCGGCTGGTGGGCGGAAAGCTACAACAACCTGATCGACCATGTCTCCCGCAACGGGAATCCCGCCGTCCTTGCCACCGAATGCACCGGCGAGATGTTCATGAAGCACATACAGGCGTACCTTTCCTGGCTCTGGATCAAGAACAAGCAGGTACCGGCGTTCCCGGTACTCTACTCCGACAAGGTGATCACCTTCGGATGCAGCTATCACGGCATCACAGATCAGGACCGCGACGGCATGGCGATTTTCTATGCACAGTCGCTGCTGTTCGGGGAACAAATGGGGTGGTTCTCCCCCGCCTACTACCGCAATCTGGCGGAAAAGACATTCTTCCGGAAGCTGGTCGGCACACGCGTCCGGCTCCGCTCCTTCCTTTCCCACGGAATTATGCTGCGACCGCCGGTACTTTCCGACAACGCGCCGCGTCTGCACAGCGAAAAGATCACGCAGGCGTACTTCCACACGGTGGACTACCCTGCCGTGCAAGGCGCGCTCTGGAAGGAAAAGGAATCCGGCAGAAAGCTGCTTTTGCTGGTCAATGCCGGCACCGTCGCGGCGGAAACCGCCCTCTCTGCGGAGCTGCCGGACGGCGAATACCCGCTGCACGGAGATCTGAACGGGACGCTTTCCCTGCGGGACGGCAGCGCTTCTCTGACCATTCCTGCGACTGGCGTCTGCTGGCTCTTTGCGGAATGAAGAGGAAGTGAACGCCATGAAGGAAACCACTCTTTGCTATCTGGAGCGCGGCAGCCAGTACCTGATGCTGCACCGCACCAAAAAGCAGCAGGACATCAACAAAGACAAATGGATCGGTGTCGGCGGGAAGTTTGAGCAGGGAGAAAGCCCGGAGGATTGCATGAAGCGGGAAATTTTTGAGGAAACCGGCTTCGCCGTCCGCGCATGGCGTTACCGTGGCATCGTGACGTTTGTCTCCGACCGTTTGTCGGAAACCGAATATATGCATCTGTTCACGGTCAGCGATTGGGAAGGAACACAACGCGTCTGCGAGGAAGGCGACCTGCAATGGATCGAAAAGGACGCGCTCGCATCCCTGCCGATGTGGGAGGGGGACAAGCTCTTTCTTCGCCTGCTGCGCGAGGACGCTCCCTTCTTCTCGCTCAAGCTGGTCTACAGCGGCGAACGACTTGTTGCGGCGGAGTTGGACGGAAAAGCCGGTTTGATATAGGCAAGTCAATGGAGGCCGGATTTCCGGCTTACAGAAAACACCGCCAAGCGCTGTTTTCCTTTGCAACGTTCGTCAAGTCTGCCGGTTTGATATAAGCAAGTC
>CAZJVB010000008.1:42676-47422 GCA_964549435.1 uncultured Ruminococcus sp. | reverse complement strand
GCGCTGTTTTCCTTTGCAACGTTCGTCAAGTCTGCCGGTTTGATATAAACAAGTCAATGGAGGCCGGATTTCCGGCTCCGAAGCTTTCCTCCAAAGGGGCCTTCCATCGTACAGAAAGGAGTCCGTTATGCGCATTCTGATTGTCGAAGATGAACCTCACCTAAACCGCCTGCTGCAGAAAACGCTCACGCAGGCACACTACGCCGTGGACGCATGCACCGACGGCAGCGACGCATTGGACTATCTGCGCTGTGCAGAATATGACGCGATTCTGCTGGATATCCTGCTGCCCGGAAAAAGCGGGCTGGAGGTACTGCGGGAGCTGCGCAGCGGCGGAAACACCACGCCTGTTCTGCTGCTGACCGCCTTGGACGGCGTTTCCGACCGCGTGAAGGGACTGGACGCCGGCGCAGACGATTACCTTGTCAAGCCCTTCTCCTTTGATGAGCTGCTCGCCCGGCTGCGCGTTCTGCTGCGGCGCAGCGCCGGCGGCGTCTCGAACAGCTGCTCCGTCGCAGACCTGACGGTAGATTTCGACGCACACACCGTCACCCGTGCCGGCAAGCCGATTTCGCTGACCTCCAAGGAGTTTTCCGTGCTGGAGTGCCTGATCCGCAACAGCGGCCGTGTGCTGACACGGGACCGCATCGGTCAATCTATCTGGAACTACGACTACGAGGGCGGCTCCAACGTCGTGGACGTCTACATCCGCTGCCTGCGCAAAAAGCTGGACGACGGCTTCACCCCGAAGCTGCTCCATACGGTTCGCGGCAGCGGCTATGTCCTGCGAGAGGAACCGTCATGAAGCGCACGGTGCCGCACCCTTCGCTCCGCCTGCGTATCACGCTGTGGTTCTCGCTCTTTCTGCTGCTGCTGGCAGCGCTGGAGATCGGACTGATGCTGACTGCCGCCCGTCGAACCGCCGTACAATCCGCTTCCGACGCTATCAACCGCGAAATTTCGCATGCCGAACGGGCCGTCTCCCTCTCTGCGGACGGCACGCTGCAGATCGACAGCGGGCTGAAATCCTCCCGCGGCGGGGTGTACCTGTCCCTGTTCGCAGCGGACGGACGACCGCTTTACGGGCGGGTACCGGACGCGAGCGCGATTGAAGAGCCCTTCTCGGACGGCGTCCTCCGCACTGTCGGCAGCGAAAATGCCTACTGGTATCTGCTGGACAGCCGCATTTCTCTGTCCGACGGACAGGAGCTATGGATCCGGGGCATGATGCTTTCAGAGGGCAGCGGCGTTCTGGACAGCATGACGCGGTTCGTCTGGATTGCGCTGCCGGCGCTTTGCCTCTTTGCGCTTATCGGCGGTTATTTTCTGATCGGTCGTGCACTGCGTCCGGCGGGGAAGCTGCTGCTGACTGCGCGGCAGATCGGAGACGGCTCCGACCTGAACCGCCGCATCGACCTCCGGACCGGACCGCGGGAGCTTTTGGCTCTCGCGGACGCCTTCGACAGAATGTTCGACCGGCTGCAGGCCGCCTTTGAACGGGAGACGCGCTTCACGGCGGACGCTTCCCACGAGCTGCGTACGCCGGTTTCCGTAGCGCTCGCCCAGTGCGACTATGCGCTCGGACAGGACGGGCAGCCGGAGGAATGGCGGGAGTCGCTGGAGACCGTCCGGCAGCAGTTGGATCGCATGGCGGCGCTGATCGCCCGTCTGCTTGCCCTCTCCCGCGCCGACCGCGGGCAGACACGCCTGCAAACGGAGCGCACGGATCTTTCCGCGCTGCTGCTTTTGGTTGCGGAGCAGGCGGAGGAAGCTGCCGCGCAGAAACGCATCCGCGTGGAAACCGATCTCGAACCGGAGGTTTTTGTCACCGGGGACGAAACGCTCCTGCTGCAGATGCTGCTGAACCTGACGGAAAACGCCTGCAAATACGGCAGGCAGGGCGGTCTGCTCCGCCTGACGCTCCGCAAGGACGCCGACCGTCAGGCAGCCATCGGAACCGTTGAGGACGACGGCATCGGCATGACCGCAGAGCAGCTGCCGCATATCTGGGAACGCTTCTACCGGGCGGACGCCGCCCGCGGCGAATCCGCGCATACCGGCACGGACGGCTTCGGACTGGGACTTCCGACCGTCGCGTACATTCTGAAAGCGCACGGCGGCGATATTTCCGTCCGCTCCGAACCGGGAAAAGGCAGTCTGTTCACCTTCACCCTTCCCCTGTCTCCGGAAGCTTGATTTTCCAACCGCAAGCGTCATGGAACCGCGCCCCCTTGTAAATCCTGACTTCGGCGGGCGTAGACCGGAAAGCCGGAAAAACCGATGGGGAAACGCAGTTGTTCTTGATAGAATGCAAACGATAACGGAATGGATAAAACGAAGTCTGACGGAGAAGGTTATGGGGACAGGAATCATTGTATGCGGCCTAAATGGTGCCGGAAAAAGTACATTAGGAAAAGCCCTTGCCGAAAAATTGCACTTCTATTTTATTGATGCTGAAGATCTATATTTTCCCAAAACAAACCCTAAGTATATTTATGATGCTCCCCGCACTCGTGATGAAGTTGAAAAGCTTCTTTTTAACGAAATACAAGCACACGAAAATTTTGTTTTTTCTTCTGTCAAGGGAGATTATGGTGAAACGATCATTCCTTTTTTTCAGTATGCTGTACAAATAGACGTCCCAAAGGATCTCCGGATACAACGGGTTAAAAATCGCTCTCTTCAAAAATTCGGTAACAGAATGTTCATCGGCGGAGATTGCTATGAGCAGGAGGAACGCTTTTTTCAGCTTGTCAATGCCAAACCAGAGAATCTTGTTGAAGAATGGGTCCGGAGCTTAAATTGTCCCGTCATAAGAATTGACGGAACAAAGGCGATTGAAGAAAATATAAACCGCATCATAGAACAGATCTGATTTTTTATTGACACAGACAAGCTTTGCCATGCATTCCCACCCTTTGCGTGTTTGGTATATTTCGTTTCTGGCGTGAAACCAGTGCCCGATTTTACAAAATCATCTCATATGAGGTACGGCAGGATATACCGTGCTATACGGAAAGCCTTCCTTTCAGACTGTTTTTTACCCGCAGGGACACATGTAAGAAGAGTCTATAGAATCCATTAAAAAAATTTTTCGTTTTTTTCTGTTCTTCATCTTCCCTTCATCTTGGTATGGTATTCTGTGTGCGTAAACAGGAAAGAATACCGACAGGAAAAGGAGCATGTTTTATGAGTAAAACCATCTGGATTTTTTTGATCGCCGCCGTTGTCGTGATCGCCGGCACCGGCTTCCTCGCCATCGGTCTGCACGCGACCGCATCTGAAAGCACCCCCGGCACCGTTTCCGATTCCCTCTCCAACGGGTACCTGACCGAAACTGCCGCCAAGCAGATCGCGCTTTCCCATGCGGGCGTATCCGAAGCGGAGGTGACGCACCTGCGCGTTTCCTTTGACCGCGATGACGGCAGAGCCGAATACGAGATCGATTTCCGCACCGCTTCTGCAATCTACGAGTATGAGCTGGACGCTTCCTCCGGCGACATTCTGAAGCATGAGCGCGAAACCATCTATCCCGCCGACACGGAACTTTCCGGGGACGTCGCCCCCGACGGAACCGTATCCGGTGCAGAAACGCCGGCACTGCTCACCGAGGAGGAAGCCACTCGCATTGTTCTGGAGGACGCAGGCGTCACCGAAACGGAAATCAGCGGCTTTGTTCTGGAAAAGGAACGTGACGACGGCAGATACAAGTATGACATCGAATTCCGCACCGCCTCTGCTAAGTACGAATACACGCTGGACGCCGAAACCGGCGACATTCTGAAAGCCAAATGCAAGGAAACAACCGGCATCGACACGAGCAACTATATCGGGGAGGCAGACGCTAAAGCCATCGTTCTTGCGCACGCCGGCGTCTCCGAAGCGGAGATCAGCAGATATAAAACGGAGCTGGACCGCGACGACGGCAGAATCGAATACGACGTCGAGTTTTATGTCGGCAATACAAAGTACGAGTACACGCTGGACGCTTCCTCCGGTGATATTCTGAGCTACAAGCACAAGGGTGCAACCGACACCGGAACGGACAGTTACCTCACGGAGGCAGACGCCAAAGCCATCGCCTTTGCGCACGCCGGCGTCTCCGAAGCACAGGTCAGCCAATGCAAAATCGAACTGGATCGAGACGACGGCAGACTGGAGTACGAGATCGAGTTCCGCGTCGGCAATGCGAAATATGAGTACACGCTGGACGCTTCCTCCGGTGACATTCTGGGCTTTAAGAACGAAGAGCCGACCGGTGTCAGCTCCGGCGAGAAGATCAGCGAAACGGAAGCGAAAGCCATCGCCCTTGCGCATGCAGGCGTCTCCGAAGCGGAGATCAGCAGATATAAAATCGAACTGGATCGAGACGACGGCAGACTGGAATACGAGATCGAGTTCCGCGTCGGCAATGCGGAATACGAGTATACGCTGGACGCCGCAACCGGAAAAATTTTGGAATTTGAGATTGATTGGTAACCAGCGCGGTCATTCATCTTCATACTATTTTTCACGTTTTCCGACCGCGCCTAAAAACGGAGGGTTCCCCCCTCCGTTTTTCCAACGCCGCAGCAAATTCATTCATCTTCTTACTATTTTTCACGTTTTCCGACCGCGCCTAAAAACGGAGGGCTCCCCCCTCCGTTTTTCCAACGCCGCAGCAAATTCATTCATCTTCTTACCATTTTTCTCGTTTTCCGACCGCGCCTAAAAACGGAGGGCTCCCCCCTCCGTTTTTCCAACGCC
>CAZJVB010000008.1:0-42576 GCA_964549435.1 uncultured Ruminococcus sp. | reverse complement strand
TTCCAACGCCGCAGCAAATTCATTCATCTTCTTACCATTTTTCTCGTTTTCCGACTGCGCCTAAAAACGGAGGGTTCCCCCTCCGTTTTTCCAACGCCGCAGCAAATTCATCAATCTCCCTGCCATTCACTGTTTTTTCTGACCGCGCACAAAACTCCTCCGTATTTTTGTCACCGCTGAAAAAGGCGAAAACCCTGACAGAAACTGACCGGGTTTATGATCAAACTCGTCTATGCAACAGCAGAAAGAAAAGCAAAGCCCGCGGCACTTGATACAAAGCTCGCGGGCATATATTTCGGAGTTCAGGGAGTATGGTTGACCATTGCCTCAACAACCTGTAAGACCAGATCCCGCTTCTCCGGGTACAGATCCTTAATCGCATGGTACAGGCGGGAGGAATGCACCTGATATCCGTTTATCATGACATCTTTCAACAGATCATTCGTCGTGCAGTCGAGACAATTTGCGATGCGAACCAGCAACTCCACCCTAACACTATAGACACCGCGTTCAATCGAAGAAAGATGATTCGTTGAAATATCGAGCAATTCGGCAAGCTGCTCCTGCGTGAGCTTTTTCTTGGAACGAAACGCTTTGATTCGTTTCCCGACTCGTTTATCTATCATAGTACCTCCTGATCTCATGCGTACCGTTTTTCCTCCATATTAACACAAAAAACGAATCGCAGCCCGGATATTACCATGGCGGAACAGGACAAGGGGAACATCAACGGCAAAGCGCCAATGCGCCCCCTCCCGAAACGGAAAAAGATGTGCCCCAAAGGGGGCACACCGAAAAAAGCGACTCCCCCGTTTGTTATCGCACAAGCTTTTCATTTCGGCATAAGCAAAGGGGGAAACACTTTTTACCGGATGGGTATCCCGAAAATGGATACAAAAACTTATATGATATTATGATGTTACTACAATTTTTTTCCGTTGTCAAGAGATTTCTGCATTTTTTTCGTTTTTTCAGTCCCGTACCGTCAGCGTCCCGCCTCTTTCAGGAAAAACCCCCGAAAAAACAACTCGCTATCCGCAGCCCGGATAACGAGTTCATTCCTATGCATACATGGAAAGCAGCGCCGCCTCTTCGCGCATTCCTATAACGCAAAATAGGTCTTTCCGTTTGCAAGCGTTACGGTGCGATGCTGCGTCAAATCGGGAATCACGTAATCGTCCTC
Source organism: uncultured Ruminococcus sp. (assembly GCA_964549435.1). Lineage (GTDB taxonomy): Bacteria > Bacillota > Clostridia > Oscillospirales > CAG-382 > Coliplasma. The sequence continues at coordinate 41,393 of CAZJVB010000008.1, read as the reverse complement.
GCAGACGACGCGCTGCTCCGGCAGCGGCTTGCGCGAAAACGCCTCCAAAATATCGCAGGCGACAGCGGAAGCAGTAGGGAGCGAGCCGGCGCCCTGTCCGTAAAACAACACTTCACCGACCGCCTCACCGGTGACGGAAATCGCATTGAACGCGCCTCTCACCGCGTGCAGCAGACTGTCCGCCGGAACCAGATACGGCGCGACCGCCAGCCGGAGCCGATCTCCGACGCGCTCGGCAGTACCCAGCAGCTTGATTCCGCAGCCCAGCTCACCGGCAAGACGGATGTCCTCCCCGGTCACCTCGCGGATCCCGGTCAGGCACTTGACCTGCGTATAAGGAATATATTTGCCAAATGCCAATCCGGCAAGGATACAGATTTTCCGCGCGGTATCGTGCCCTTCGATATCCGCCGTCGGATCCTGCTCCGCATACCCCAGCTTCTGCGCCTCCCGCAAGGCTTCCTCCATCGAGCAGCCGCTGTCCGCCATGCGCGTCAGGATATAATTGGTCGTGCCGTTGAGAATACCGGAAATCTTCCGGATACGGTCCGCCGTAAAGCAGTCCCGCAACGGACGGACGATCGGAATTCCGCCGCCGACGCTTGCGCCGTACAGATACGAAACGCCCTGCTCACGCGCAATGGCCTCCAGCTCCGGTCCGTAAGCGTTGACCACCGCCTTGTTGGAGGTGACCACGCTCTTGCCGGCAAGCAGCGCCCTCTTTGTACAGTTGTAGGCGAACTCCAGCCCGCCCAGCGTCTCCACCACAACCTTTACACGGTCGTCCGCAAGTATGCGGTCGTAGTCTCCGGTCACACGGTCTGCAAGCGGATGTCCGGGAAACTCCCGCAAATCCAAAATGTATTGAATTTCCGTATCCCGCCGTTCCTTCAGCACCTCATAAACGCCGCTGCCAACGGTGCCGAAACCTAAAATCGCAAGATAGTTCATGAAATTCCGTTTCCTTTCTTCCTGTATACTAATACATCCTTTATTATATGCATTTTTTGGCGTTTGTCAAGGTTTCCCCGCAGGAAATCCCGACAAGCTGCTTTCGGCAGTACCGCTTCCGGTTGATTTGCCAAAAAAAGCAGCGGTCCCCTTTTGGCAGGAAGCATTTTCCATAAATCGATCCGCCTCTTTTTGAGCGCTTCGACGAAAATCTGTTTTTCGGATATTTTGGCTTGACAACAGATTTTCTTTGTGATAGAGTAGAATTAAGAAACGAATATATAAAAATCAGGGGGTATTATCAGTGAAATATAAGCGATTTTATTGGGTTCTTGCGCTTTGCGCCCTTCTCGCAGTGTTGATTTCAGTAGGTGTCATCCTTGCGGCAGCACAAGCAGACAGTCAAGCAGAATACACGCCCTCCTCATGCTCCCTCTCGGCAGAGGAAGGGGAAACAGGCTCTGCGCCGGACGAAGTCCCTGCGATCGGATACGGAATCCCCTATATGGAGCAGGAAATCCCAGCCGGGGAAGTATTCTCGAACGCCTTGCTGGAAGCGATGGAGCAGGCGGGAGAGGAGGAGCTGATCCGCGTCTATATTTGCCTTGGCAGCCTGTCGCTCTTTCCATATCAATACAATGACATTTTTGACGGCGTCTTTTTAACACCCGCAGAGATCGAGGAGGTCTCCATCCGAAAGGCGTTTGCAGAGGAGGATGTCGATCGCTATCTGGAAATCGCCGTCCTGCGGGGGGACTTCCTTTGGGAGGTCAAAGCGTTGAACATGTTAGAATACGCAGGCATGCCGGTCACAAATGAGCAGATTGATGAATACTATCGGATTCAGGACCAAATCAAAGACGCCAAGGACACGCTTGCGATTACATGGATCCGGCGCCTGACCACCGAAACCCGCTTGGAGGGGATTGACGGTACGCTGGGCGAACTGCTTGCCGGTCGAAACACGCATTATTACGGCATCAACGGTCTCTGCACGGAAATGACTGCTTCTGAATTGCAGGCTTTAGCAAAGGCGGATTGGATCGAGCAGATTCTGCTCTACTACGAAGAGGGAAGCGAATTCTTAGAAAACGACTATCGTGCGGACTTCGGTTTGGAGGACTGGCAGAACGCGCTGGACGCCTACCGGGAGCTTGCAGCTTATGATCCCGCTTGGAAAGAGCAGTTTGCCGAGCTGGAAAAGAAAGCAGAAGCAAATCGAACCTCTTCGATCAACGTACCGCAGGTTCTTCCGACAAACGGCATGACCGCTTCCGTGTGGGATGCGGCCGTCGCTAATCCGGAGCTCGAAACCCGTATCATCAGTGAAACTTTGGCGCAGGCCATGGAGCAGGCGGACGGGACCGAGCTTCTGGAGGTTTGGGTTTGGGCGATGGATCCGGACAACTGCTACCAATCGCTTGAGGACGACTCCTATGCAATGGCGTTCTATCAATCGTGGTTCGCACCGTTCGGCGGCTCTCTGCAGATTGACCCGATCAACGGACGGGAAGTCGAGACCATCAGCTTTGCCAATATCAAAACACAGCTGACCGTCGCAGAAATCAATCTGCTGGCAGAATCCGGTCTTTTGCAGCCCACTGTCATCGGTTCGATCGGGCTGTATAGCTCACAGTAGAGCTCTCTAACGCTTGCGCGCATCCCTTTCAAAAGCAAGCAGGTCTTGTACAACTGCGGCTCCCGGAGATCCGGGAGCCGTAGTCTTTTTGTCACGCGCCATTCTTTTACACGGCATCAGCAGAATTTAAGCGTCACAATCTCGTACGGTCCAACGGAAAGCGTAGGAGACAAGGCAAGCTCCTCTTCCTCCTGCTCCAGCAGGTCAGTACGGAAGCAACGGGTAAAGCCCAGCGCGGCGGCGGTCTGCACGGTCGCCCTCCCGTCAGCATTGCGCGGCTGATACAGCCGAATGATCACGCCGGTTCCGTCCTCCGAAGGCTTGACCGTCTCCACACAAAGCTCTCCGGCGGTCACAAACGGCTCGGTCAGGCTGCATCGCCCCCGCAGCAGCCGCAGCGGATAAGCCAGCGCATATGCCGGCTGCAGAACAGCCTCCGCGCCACCGTCATGCGGCAAAAAAGCATAGGTAAAGCGATGTGTTCCCAAATCTGCACCTCTGCCCGGCTCCTCCGGTGACCGCAGCAGCGTCAGAGACAACACTCCGTCCCGCACACAGACGCCATACTTTTCGTCGGAAAGCACCGCCGCGCCGCAGAGATCGTCGGAAAGATCCGTGTACTTGTGGAAGCAGACCTCCCGCTTAGCCTGCTCCCACGAGGTGTTGCAGACAGTCGGACGGCGCACCGCGCCGAATTGGATGCCGCAAAGCGCGGTTTCGCTCCGCACGGCAACCGGAAAATCCGCACGCAGCAGGCGGTGCGATTCCCGCCAGTCCACCTCGGTCACGAAATCGATGCGTTCACTGCCCTCCTGCAAAACCACCTGCTGCCGGATCACGCTTTTGCCGCAGGTGTAGCGGCAGGTGCGCACCAGCGCGCCGCCACGCTGCGAAACACGCACCGAGGTCAGCTTCATCGGATACGGCCGCCCCCATGCCTCCGGCGCAGGAATTTCCCACGCATTTTCTTCGTCCCGATAAACAGCCAGCCGATTCCCCGGCGCGCGCAAAAACTCTCGTCCGGACGATTTCAGAAAGACTGAGCCAAGGCTCCCGTCCGGCAAAAAGGTAAGGCGCAGGCGGCTGTTTTCCAAAGTATCCCGCCCAAAGGACATCCTTCGATTGCGCCGGCGTTCAAACGGCGTGAAGCAAAGCGGCGCCGCCTCCGTTTTACCGAACAGCCGGTCCCCGTCATGCTGCACCGCATCCCTGCGGGAAAAGGAGGTCGGGTTGAACACACTGACGCCCTCACCGTGCAGCAGCACCGAATACGCCTCCTCCTGCAATTCGGCAAGCTCCCGCAGCATGGCTCCATACCGTTCCTCTGCCTCCCGATACACCCGCGCGATGCAGGAGCCGGGCAGAATATCGTGAAACTGGTAGAGCAGCACCTCTTTCCAGAGCGCCTCCACCCGCTTCTTTGGGTATCGGTATTCCGCACAAAGACGGATCGCCATCGCGCCGAGCAGCTCCAGCTCATGCAGCGCGCGTTCGCAGGCGCGATTTGCCGCCTTGGTGCGCGCCTGAGACGTATAGGTTCCCTGATGCTTTTCGAGGTACAGCTCTCCCTTCCAGACCGGCAGCCGGTCTGCCGCAGTCTGAAGCTCCGCAAAAAACGCCTTCGCCGGCGCCTGCTTCACCTTCGGCAATCCGCGCAGATTCTTTTCGCGTGCAAGCCGTTCGAGGTGCTCCATCCCCGGTCCGCCGCCGCCATCCCCAATGCCGTACAGCAGCATGGCACCGGGAAACGCCTCCTTTTGCCCGCAGCCGCTTTCCGTACGGCGCAGAGAATCCGCCCGCGCAGCCGAATTGTAATTTCCTTCCGGCGGCATATGCGCAAGTACCTCGCTGCCATCCGCGCCTTCCCATCGGAAAGACGTATACGGAAACCGGTTGACGGCGTTCCACGACAGCTTGATGGTCAGGAAATACGGAAGCCCTGCGCGCTTCATCAGCTGGGGAAGCTGCGCCGAATAGCCGAATACGTCCGGCAGCCATAGCAACGTCTGCGTTTGACCGAATTCCTCCTTCCAGAAGCGCATGCCGTACAGCAGCTGCCGCACAAGGCTTTCCCCGTCCGGCAGATTGGTATCCGCCTCCACCCAGAAGCCGCCCTGTATCTCCAGTCTGCCGGCGGCATGCAGTTCGCGCAGGCGCCCGTAAAGAGCAGGCGCATCCTCTTTCACCCACTGCAACAGCTGCGGCTGGCTCACCCCGAACACATAGTCCGGATAGCGGCTCATATGGGAAACCAACGTGGAAAAGGTACGGATCGCCTTGCGGCGGGTTTCCCGCAGGGGCCAAAGCCACGCCAGATCCAGATGCGCATGTCCAAGCGCCGTCACCGTAAACCCGCTCTCAGAGGGCATTCGCAGAAACTCCGCCGCAATCGCACGCGCTTCGAGGGGTACATCTCGCCGTTCATAGGCGCGCGCAAAGCAATTCCGCGCCGCGGCACGCACGTCCTCCTGCGCCGCCGCGTCCGCGACACAGGCAAGCACCTCCAGATCATAGTACAACGCCCTTGCTTCGGTGCTGCAAAGCGCCGCTTCCGCCCGCAGAAAAATGCCGCTTTCCGGCTTCGCTCCAAACAGGTCGTTGGCGCCGGCGTCCGCCCACAGGGTGACCTCCTTCCCCCAAAGCGTTTCCGGCGGAAACCAGACCTGCTTGGCGGGCTTGCCCAGTGCGACGGTAAACTCGCTCTGCACGTTGGTAAAGCCCTTCAGCGGAAGCCCCGTCCCGTCATACAGGCAGGCTTCCCCGCCGACGTCCAACAGCAGCGCCGGCGCTTCCCCCGGCGCGGGCGTCGGCACCCGTCCGTGCAGCCGGATCCATGCGCAATCCCAGCCGCGCCCCCAGCGGGTTCCGCCAGTCAGCGAAAGGCGCTTGCCGCTTTCCCGTTCGGCAAACGGCACCGGCTCGTCGGTGCAGAACGCCTCCGCCTCCCATTCATCCATCACGCGGTACAACCCCGCAAACAGCTTCTCCAAGTATCTTTCCGTTTCCATTTCCATGCAAAAGCGCCGCCTTTCCTGTCATTTTTTGCCGAAAGCCGCGAAGGGGCGCTTCCCCGTTTTGCCGGGGAGCGTCCCTCAAATGCAATCCGTCAGTCCGCCGGATTTGCGCTCTGTGCAGTTTGTGCTGCCTGCGCAAGGGCAGCGATATCGAGAATCGAGAGCGGTTCGCCGTCCCCGACGTAGGTCTGCGGCAGCTCGCCGTTCCAACCCTCAATCAGATAGTATTGCAGCAGCGCCTCGGTCAGCGAGTCCGCCAGCAGCTTATTGATCTCGGCATCCTTTTCGCCCGCGTATTCTGCAGCATCCGCAGCAATTTTGCGGATCTCCGCCTCGGCATTCGCCTCAATGATATCGGTCTGCGCCTGCGCTTCGGCGGCAATGAGCTTCCGCTCCGCAGCCGCATTCTCCTCCATCGTCGCCTGCGCCTGCTCGATTTCCGCCTGCAGCTTATTCTGCGCGGCGACCTGCTTGGCTTCGACAGCGGTAGTGAAGGCATCCGTAAAGTCGATATTCTCCACCGCGGTGGATACCACCTCAATATTATAGGTTGCCAGATCGTCGGTCAGGATATCCAGAATTTTATTGGAAAGCTCGTTGCGGCTCTCCACCAGCTCGTCGGCGGTATACTGCGCGATCACGCTCTTGACCGCTTCCTGAATACGCGGCACCATGACCGTTTCATAATAATTGACGCCGATGGTCCGGTAGATCGTCTGCGCGTTGCTTTTCTCGATCTGGTAGTTGATGGAATAGGTCACATTGACCTCCTGAATATCGCTGGAGAAGCAGTTCATGTCCAGCGTGCCCTTCTGGTTGCGATTGTCCATGCGTACCACCTCCTGCCACGGCAGCTTGGCGTGGACGCCTGCTTCATAGGTATAGTTTTCCACTTTGCCAAAGGTCGTGACGATACCGGTATGTCCGGTCGGCACGGAGCTCATGCAGGAGGCGCCGACGATCACCAAGCCGAGCAATGAAAGCAGCTGCTTCGCATTCAGCCGCCAGATCGGTTTGGATTTGACATGGCCGTTTTCGGAAACCTTTTCCGTTTTAAAGCCAAAAAGAATAAAGAGAGCGACAATCACCGCAAGTCCAAATACAAAGAGTCCCATAATCGTAAATTCCTTTCTCTATTTCAATACTTATTTCTTTTTTCATGCTTGTGCAGCCGAAAGCCCCGCCAGTCTGCCGGTGGAAAACGCGATCTGCAGGTTATAGCCGCCGGTATACGCATCCACATCCAACAGCTCTCCGGCAAAGTAGAGCCCGCCGACCTTTTTCGACGCCATGCTCCGCGGATCAACCTCCGAAACACAGACGCCGCCGCTGGTCACAATTGCCTCCGCCAGCGGGCGGGTGCCGGTCAGCTCCAGATCGACAGCCTTCAGCCCACTGCAAAGACACCTTCTCGTTTCCTTGGTGATCGAATGCACCTTCTCCGCACCGGTCAGCCCCAAGCGCTGCAGGAACGGATCGATCAACTTTGCGGGGAGCAGCCGGTTCATGCAGTTGCGCAGATCTCGGTTCCGGTTCTCCGCAAATTCCCGAAGCAGCCGGTTGTCCAGCGTTTTTTCATCCAGCGCCGGCTTCAGATCCAACCGCATGGTTACCGGATAGCCGTCACGCAGATGCGCGGATGCGGAAAGCACGACCGGTCCGCTGACGCCGAAATGGGTAAACAGCATTTCCCCCTGCTCCGCAAACAGAAGCTTCCTCTCCCGCAGGAAAGAGACACCGACATTGCGCAGCGAAAGCCCCATGCAAGACCGGCAAAGCGAGTCGGAAGAAACCAGCGGCACCAGCGACGGCCTCGGTGGCACAACCGTATGTCCGGCAGCCTCCGCCAGACGGTAGCCGTCCCCGGTGGAACCGGTCAGTGGGTAGGAAGCGCCGCCGGTCGCAAGGATCAGACGGTCACAGGGCAGCGTCTCCCGCAGACTGCCGCGGCGAAGCCGCAGCCCGCATACGGAACGGGCGCCGTTTTCACCGTCTGCAAACAGAAGCGCTTCTCCCGCCGCATGCAGAATTTGCACACCGGACGTCCTCGCCACGCGGGTAAGGCATTCCGTCACCTCCCGCGCGCGGTCGCTGACCGGAAACACCCGCCGCCCGCGCTCCGTCTTGGTCGGAACGCCGTTCGCCTCAAAGAAGACGATCGTATCCGCAGGGGAAAAGTCGGTCAGCGCACGGTATAGAAAGCGCGGATTGACCGGCACGTTGGAAAGAAAGGTGTCAAGGTCACAGGCATTGGTCAGATTGCATCTGCCCTTTCCGGTCAGATTCAGCTTTTTCCCGCAGAACGGATTCTTTTCCACCAGCACGACCGAAGCGCCCGCCTCTGCCGCTGCGATGGAAGCAAACAACCCGGCGGCGCCGCCGCCCAGCACCGCAACCCGCGGTTTCATTTTCATGCGCAGACTCATGCCGTTCTCCCTTCCTTTTTTGTTTGCAATATGATTGTAACACAAGATCATTTGATTGTCAATAGATTTTTCTAATTTTTTTCAAAAAAAAAACGGGAGACCTTCCCGTCTTCATTCGCTATTCTATTAGCAGACTATTTCGAAGCAAAAGGTAGTCCAGTGCATCCAAAACGCCGTCGCCATTCAGATCAGCAAGAAACTCCTGCCGCGGCGTCAGTGAACAGGTTTGCAGGATACCGCGCTTCAGGAGCAGGTAGTCCTTCGCATTCAACAAACCATCGCCGTTCAGGTCCCCCGGAGCGAGCACATCGAAATACGTCTCTGTATACTGCCCGCACGCAACGCAAACCTGCACCTCAATCCCCGGCAGCGTCGCGCTCGGTTCGGTCCGAATCAGAGCGTACCGGTGTCCGGTCGCCGGCAGGAAATCCGTCTCCCATACTGCGCCGCAGCGGGTGCAGAGCTTGCAGGTATAGCCGCGCTGCACACAGGTCGGTTCCACGGTCAGTACGGTCACCTCCCGATGTCCGAGCGTTTCCCCGCAGTACCCGCTGTACAGCCGCTCCGCGAACGCGCGGCATACATAGCCCAGCCGCACATCGCCGGCAAGTCCGTACATCCCCTCCAGCAGCAGCGTTTCCGGCTGGCAGGTCTCCCCGCTCAGGCGGGCAAGAAAGCAAGCCTCGATAGCGTCCACGGTCAGCTCCTCAGCGGCAAGACCGGTCTCCCGCAGCAGGAAATCCGTCACCGCATGCGTGACGCCCCCCTCTACGTAGTACTGCCGCATTGCGGCTGCCAGACCGCCGCCGTTTTCGTCCGCATATGCGAGCAGATTGCAGGCGTCGATATCCGCATAGTAATCCGGAAGATTGAACGCGCCAATCTCACCGCCGAGCAACAGCCTCGCTTCATATAGCGTTCCGATATCGGCAGCAAGTGAGATCAAATCGCCCGCCCAACCGGCAAAATCCTGTCTTGCATCTGCTGCAGCGGCAAGATGCGTAAAATCCACGACGCGGCCGGGTTCCCCAGATAGCACCTGCAGCTCTTCGATCGCCCGCAGCGACGCATACGGCGCCATCGCCGAGACATACGCTTCGTCCGGGCTGCCGACCATCCATTTCCATGCCGCGTCTCCGTACCGTTCGGAGCGAAGGTAGCGCACGGTATATCCGAACGTATCGCCGACGCCGTAATATGCGGCAGTCGCGGCATCCAGCTGTTCGATCAGCGCAAGCACCTGCCGAAACCGCGCCGTCGCAGTCTGTGCCGAAGCCGCAGAAGCGGAAAAGGGCAAGCTGCCCCCAAACGTCAACAGGCATGCTAACAGCAGGCAAAGAAAACGTTTGCGCTTCAAGAGGATCCCTCCCTTTTCAGATCAATTGCACGGCGGTTACTCAGGCTGTTCCGTCAGAATCTTCTCTTCCGAAACCTGATACGGCGGCAGCTTGATCGGGGGAATGCCCACCAGCGCCGCAAACAGCGCGATCGTCTGGTTCCAGAGCGGCTGCAGAATGGCCGCCGCCTCCAGATGCAGCCGGCGCTTCTCTTCCGCACAGGAAACAACACTGCCACAGGAAAACACGCCGATATGATGAAACCGTAGCCGAAACAGCCCTTCGTGCCCTGCATCTTGCACCGTAATCAGTGCGTCCCCCGCATACTGCTTCTGCTCCCCGTTATACCGCATGGAAAACTTGACCGACGCCTCCAGCCGAATGCCGGTATCCTTTTTCACATTTTTCTGAAACGAAAACTCATCGATCGATGCGCCTAAAAATTGCAGCAGGTCCAAAACGCGTTCTCCCTTCTATCCTTGACAAGGTTGTTTTCATTTTTATTATATCACAGCTCTTTTGAAAAAGCAAACGGGATTTCACGGGGCGGCAAGTGAAAATGTGAAAAAAATCTTGACAAATCAATAAGAAAATGTTAAAATATGAGTGGAGGCTCGGGTTTCCGCTCAAAAAGCATGCGGAATAAACGCCCGAATGTGAAGAAAACGAGAAAGAGAGGCAGTCATGTTTCAGCAAGGGCAACAGATCATTTACGGGGGGAACGGCGTCTGCAGGATCGAAGAGATCGCGATGCGGGAAAACGCGCTGCTGGGAGAGCAGCAGCAGGTTTATGTGATCCGTCTTTCTTCCGGTCTGACCGCCTACGTCCCCGTGGAAAGCAGCGTTTTTATGCGGGCATTGATCACACCGGAGAAGGCGAGGCAGGTCATGAACGACTTCCCGACGATCGAGGTGCGGGAGTTCCCCTGCACCAACTCCAAGGCGCTTGCCGATCAATACCGCACGGTCATTTCCCGCCACGATCCGTACGAGATGCTGAGCTTATATAAATCCCTGCGGAACAAAATCCGGCAGGCAGCGGACGCGGGAAAAAAACCCGGCGCGATGGATGAACGCTTTGCCGCCGCCGCCATCGAGCAGGTTACGGAGGAGCTTGCCGCCGTCCTGCTGCGGACCGCTCAGGAAATTCAGGAGCAGCTTCTCGGAAAAGGCGAGATCGGTTCGTCCGGATCAGCTGCCGGCTGAACCGGCGCAAAGAGCAGGTTCGGCAAACATAGAATCAGCAGCCGCCCTCATCAAGAAAGTGCCCCATTGAAAAATCCGCCGCCTCATAGAGGCGGCGGACAGCTTTTATTATAGAAGCTCCATGCGCACAATCAGCTCGGCGGCATCGCACAGCAGAGCATCCACCGCGCGCTGACCGGCAAAGGGAAGCAGCGGCGCCAGTTCGAACCGTCGTTGGTTCTCCCGACAAAATTCCCGCACCGCTTCCAGATCCGGAAGCGGTTTTTCCGTTCCGGATAAGGACTCGCGTACGCAGGCAAACAACGCATGCAGCTCCGGCAGATACAGCTCCCGCGCGCACTCCGCAACACAGGAGCGGCAATACAGGTTGTCGCAGTTCTTCTTGAGCGTCTCCGGAAACACCGGATTGACCGGCGCCGCCGCCTGCAAGCGCTCCAGCGTTGCCGCGAGTGAATAGTCCGGGTGCGCTTCCAACAACGCGGTATAAAGGGCAAGCAGCGCTTCTGTCTGTTCCATCTGTGTCAAAACACGCGCCGGCGCCAGCTTTCCTGCGCGTACCAGCGCATAGCCTTTTTCCGCTGCCAGACAGCCCGCGTTCAGATACCTGCCGAGGAACGTTCTCGCAAGATCGAAGCAGTCCCGCAGGGCGAACGGATCCTCTGTGCGGGAGCAGGCGGCAAGCCTTTTCAGCGCCGCAGCAGAAGTATCCCGTGCGTCTGCGAGCGGGGAAAGAACATCGTCATACCGCGGCGGGTATGTTCCGTCAAAGCGCAGCTCATACGGCGCGCGGCAGAAAACGTCCGTCTCCGCCCATGGCGTGACCTCCTCGTATCGGCTCCAAGACATCAGCTTTGCGAGCGGCAGCGCCGCCTTCCAGACAGCCAACAGCTCCTCCGCACAGGCAGCAGGATATCGCGCCGTGCAGAATGCTGCAAGCTGATCTTCCACCGGCTCGTCGGAGACGTTCCACGCGTTGGCAGCAAAAAATTCGGTCATGAACGGATCCCCGTGGGAAAGCTCCGGCCAAAAAACGATACCCCTGCACATCGGATCATCTTTGGTGCGGCGCAGGCGCTCCGTCAGCATCGGATAGTCGCCGCGCACCTCGTTGCTCGGCTCATACGCATGAAAGATGCCGAAGATCCACGGAAAGCGCTTTTCCACGCCCCATTCGGAAAAATTGCTTTCCCGCGCGGAGTCGGACGTGTAATCGAACAGGATGACCTGTTCGGGATCCATCTGTGCAAGCAGACGGCGCACCTCCTCCGGTCGGTAAAACATCCAGAGATCCCAGCTTGCCAGCAACAGGTGCGAGCCGGGGTAGGTCTCCCGCAGGCGGCGAGAGATCAGACGATAGACCTGCAGCTTCAAACGCAGGTTTTCCTCCCTGTCATCGGAAAAGGCGCGTTCTGCCAGCCCGATCGTATGAAACAGACCGGGCGCGCCGTATTCCCGGACATGCGTATCCGTCAGACGAAAGTAAAGATCCAGATTCCGCTGCTCCCGGATATCCCAAACCAGCCCGGTCGCCTGCGCATAATTGGTCCCGCCCGGTTGGGAAAGCAGCGTGGGACGCAGCTTTTCCAAAAACTGCTGTGGCGTGCGGGAATACCAGTGCGTCATGGTACCGCAATCCTCCGGATGCAGCAGATCCCGTTCCCGCGCGTAGGCAAGCAGCTGCTTCCGCAGTTCCCCGCGGAACCGGAGATCCCAAAATAGCGTCCGATCGTCAAAGCCATCCCCTGCTTCCGGCAGCTTTTCCTGCGCAGAGGGATAGTCCACCGCATGGGGAAACGCCTTCTGGAACAGGTCATCCATTCCGATGCGCAGCATGAACAGATTCAGCCGCTTTTTCAGCAGCCAATCGATTTCCCGCTGCCAGTCAGCCAAATCCCAGTGCTCCGCCTGAAACCGGTGCAATCCGCGGTGAGCGAAATACCGCGTGCCGCGATACAGATACGGCGTGCTCTCCGAAAAGTCGATACCGGTAAGAGGCAAGGCGTTCCGCGCGGGGATTCGGTCGCCGTCCCAGAACCAGCGGCAGCCGACGCAGCGTTCAAAATAGCGGTAGACGGCATAGATCGTGCTTCTGCCGCGTCCTCCGCATAGCAGCAACGACGCGTGCCCCCGCAGAGAAGACGAGCGAACGCAATAGTCATCCGTCCCGTACCGCAGCGGCAGTCCGGCCTCTCCGTGTTCCCAAATGCAATCCCGCGTCAGTAGATTCGCGTCATCCGCTCCGATCAGAACAAAGGAAAGCGTCGGCTCTCCCGGAAGCGAGTCACGCGCCGCTTCATCCGTCACAATGCCGGGGCGAACACCGGTGACCGCGCGGCAAAGCTCCGCAAAGGTCTCCGCCGCAATCCGATAGGCATCCGGTGCGCCCACCGGACGAACGATCAATATACTCACATCCATCACCATGCTTTCGTTTTTATGACCTACTCTTCACCGAAGATTGCATTTTTCAGATCCTACAGCTTCAGCAAGACGATCGCCGCCAGACCGACCAGAAAGCCTGCCGTCTGCAGCGCCGTCATCTTTTCCCGGAAAAACACCCGTCCGGTCACGAACACCGCCAGCATGGTTCCCGCCGACAGCACAGGGTACAGAATGCTCGCATCCTCGGTAGCTGCTAACACCAGCTGTGCCAGTCCGTACAGACCGTTTGCCGCACCGGAAAGCATTCCTAACAGCAGGGAATGCGCCCTCTGCGACGTCTTCTGCGCCACAAGCGTTCCGGTCCGCCGCACGACAGCCAGTCTGCCGAGTGCGAACAGCACGCAGGTGACAAGCCCTGCCGCCGCCATAAAGCTGGCGGTATACTCGCCGGGGTAGACAACCTGATGCTGCTTTTGCACGATCGAAGCGACTCCGTTGGCAAGCAGTGTCAGCGCGACATACAGTGCCCAGCGCCCGGAGGTTTTCCGTTCCGGAACAGCCGGTGCAGCAGCGTTCTTTTCGCCGGACGGCGCCTTGATCAAAAACAGTGAAACGAAAAACAGCAGGATGCCGATGATCTGCGGCACGCCGGGCACCTCCCGCAGAAACACTACCCCGTACCCATAAGGAATCAGCAGCGAAAACGTTACGATCATCGAGGTCAGCGCCATCGGTCCGGTTTTCAGCGCGTAATAACCCGCCAGCATCGAAATGCAAAGCAGCACGCCATAGCCTGCGCCGTAGAGCAGCGTCGGAAGATTCCATGCCCTGTCAAACGCGAAAATCAAGAGCAGCACGGCGAAGAAGGAGATCGCCTTGCACAGGTTGAAAGAGGAGACCTCCCCTCCGCAGCGGGAGTTCTGCTTGGTCAGCGCGGACTGCGCGCAGGAAAATAACACTGCGCCGATATAAAGAGTGATGATCCACATACGATCCATTCCTTTTTCTTACGCCAAACGAAATCCCATTCAGTATAGCACTGCGGCGCAGGAAAAGCAAGTGCTTTTTCCTTTTTTTATGACAGCAGGCTTCCGCTCCGCATGTCACGCCTTTTTCACATTCCGACAGAATCCGCCATATCCTGTTATCGGACAGATAAAAGCTGCAAGTTGGAAAACGCGGGCAAAGCATCTCCGCCCAAGCACGCGCATCCATGCTCTGTCAAATCCAACAGGAAAAGGAGAAAAAACTGTTTTGGAACCGTTTGATCAGGAAACCCTGGAATCGGTCATGCCGGACGCCAGTCTCTTCCCTGCGAAGATTTCGCTGGCTATGTCCTATGTACCGTATCAGGCATTCGAAAATCTTTACGACGAACCCACCGCGTTTTCCCGCGGAACCCTTTTTAAGGCGCTGGACTTTCCGTTTGTGGGGGCGAAACGATCATGAACAATCAAAAAGAACAGGCAGCAGCTCTGCTGCGAAAAATACAGGAGGCGGGCTTCACGCTGCATGAGCTGGTGCTCTACCTCGATACCCATCCTACCAACCGCAAAGCGCTTGCGCTTTATCAGACGTACCGAAAAAAAGTGGATGAGCTGACCGCGCAATATGAAGCCGCCTATGGTCCGCTGACCTCGTTCGGCGTCAAGGAAAACACCGGCAGCTGGACATGGGGAGCCGACTCCTGGCCATGGCAGGACGGGCAAACCAGGGAAGGAGTGAACTGATATGTGGACGTATGATAAGAAGCTGCAATACCCCGTCAAAATCAAAAATACCAATCCTGCGCTTGCCAAGCTGATTATCACGCAGTTTGGCGGGCCGGACGGCGAGCTGGGGGCTTCCCTGCGCTACCTTTCTCAGCGCTACACCATGCCGGACTCCCATGTGATCGGCGCTCTCACCGATATCGGGACGGAAGAATTGGCGCACATGGAGATGATCAGTGCGATCGTCTACCAGTTGACGCGCGACCTTACGCCGGAACAGTGGCAGGAAGCGGGCTTCGACGCCTACTTCGTGGACCATACCTCCGGAATCTATCCCGTTTCCGCCGCCGGCATCCCCTTTAGTGCCGCCTCCTTCCAGTCCAAAGGCGACGCGATCACCGACCTGCAGGAAGACATGGCAGCAGAGCAGAAAGCGCGCACCACCTATGACAACATTCTGCGCTTCTGTGATGACGCCGACGTGCGGGACCCGATTCGGTTCCTGCGCCAGCGCGAGCTGGTACACTTCCAGCGGTTCGGCGAATGTATGCGCCTGATTCAGGACAGTCTGGATTACAAGAATTTCTACGCCTACAATCCGGAATTCGACCGCCGATAACCATAAAAAAAGACCGATTAACGGGAGGCAATTTCCTCCCGTCCCGGCGTCTTCCTTCAAAGGGGAGCCTTTTGGACAAAAAGGTTCCCCTGTAAATTTTCGTCACAGCAATGGCGTATGTCTACCAAAAAAGCTCCCGGAACCGAAGAACCGCCCAGCTCCCCAGCGCGATCGCAAATGCCGCCAACAGCAAAACCACCGCACACCGAACCGCCCGCAGACGCTTCTCCTGCAATACCTCCCGCTCCATCTTCCGTTTCAGCTCTGCTTCCGCATTTGCCAGCGCCACACCCTCATTCGGAGAATCAGAGAGACCGTCCGCAGCGGCAAACGAACGAATTCGCTCCGCTAAAAGCAGATACAGCTCTTCATCCACGCCTGCGCCGCTCTGATAACGCTCTGTCAAAGAGGCAAACAGCGCATACGACGCCTCCCGCGGAAGTGCCTCCGGAGAAAGCGCACCGGCTTCCACCCGCTCCAAAAGCTCTTCTCCGGTCATCTCCTCCGGTCGTTTCATGCTGCACGCCCCACCTTTCCTCCGAAAGCATCCGACAATTGATCAATGTTATCATAACATAAAACATCCGGAAAAGCAACCGGTATTTCACATCTGTTTTTCCGATTTTGCCGAATAAAACCAAAAAGAGAGCAAAACTGCTCTCTTTCTGGCTTTGGGGTCTTTTGGGGGATTTATGCATCACAACCAAAAGGGGGAAATGGTTGCAATGGCGTTTTTCAGCGTCAGAAGTTGTTCTCCTCCCGACAGCTTTTATTATACACAGAAAGCTTAAAATAACCTTAAAAAATCCGTCTTTTTCAAAAAAATTTGCACTTTTTTGATTTGCTGCATGCTTACAGCTTTTTGCTCATCACAACAGTTTTTCCATGCCGATGCGTTTCTTCAAAGCCGGCATTCCGGTACATCGCGACCGGTCCGCAGAAATCGAGCGAAGAGTAAGCTCCGGTAAGCTGCGGATAAACCTCAACCAGCTCGAATCCCTCCGTCTTTGCGTCCTCGCAAACCCGCTGCAGCAGCGCCTTCGCAACGCCTTTTCCGCGATACTCCGGCGCAATTTCAAAGCAAACAAGTGATTTGATGCGCCCTTTTTCACCGGAGGAGATCCAGTAGTCCTCCGCCCGGCGTTGATCGGGCGAAAAACAGCCCGCGCGAAGATAGTTCTGCCGGTCATTTGCATTGCACCAGCCGATTGCAAGGCCATTTTCATATGCCAAATACCCGTGCAGCATGTTCTTCTTTATCAGTTCCTCCGCGGACTCCCGAAGCGCCAGCCGCAATCCATCCGTTTGCCTGCCGGCGCCAAGAGCAGCCGCGCGCGCACGAATGCCGGTGCCGACCTCCTCCGGCGTCAATTGGAAGCAGGTGCAGTAACAAGGCGCATAGGGAGAACCCTCCGAAAACGCCCGATGGTCAAAAAAATCGAAGAAATCGGCGACGGTAGCTTCCGTCAGCGGTCGGATTGTCAAAGCCATCGGTCGTCCCTCACGCAGAGTAGAGCGATTCCTCAATCAGCGCCTTTGCACGCGCAATATCCGCAATCTGCTGATCGCCGGAAATTTCGCGCTCAATGATATACGGACCGGTATATCCAAGCTCCTTGAGCTTCTTCATAATGCCCGGCACGTCAGCACGACCGTCGCCCAGCGCGACCTCTCTGCCCAGCTCCTTGCCGCAGGTAGGGTACATGCCGTCCTTGAAGTGCGTGTTGCGCACATATTTGCCGAACACCTCCAGCGCATCCACGGAATTTGCCTTGCCGTAAAGAATCAGGTTTGCCGTATCGAAATTGATGCCGAGATTTCCGGTACCGATGTCCTCGATTACGCGCAGCATAGTGACCGGCGTCTCCTGTCCGGTTTCAAACAGGAACCACTTGCCTTTTTCCCGGTAAGCAAGTGCAATCTTACGGATGGTCTCCACCACGGGCGGATATTCCGGACTTCCGGGATTTTCCGGCAGGAAGCCCGCGTGCGTGATGATATCCGTTACTCCCAGCCATTCTGCAAAATCCGCCGCGCTGATCAGCTCTTCGACGCGCGCCTCCCGGTATTCCTCCGGCACGATACCTAACGTCTGCGGTCCCTCGGTAAAATTCCAAGCAGAAGGTCCCGTCCAGCCCGCCCACAGTGCGGTAATTTCGATGCCGTACTTCTCCGCCGCGGCACGCGCAGCCTGCGCCTTTTCCGGCGTATACATGTTTTTGACGTCCCAGACGGACAGCTGGCAGCAGTTCAACCCCAGCTTTTGAAATTTGGAAAACTCCAAATCGATGTCAGTTTCGGTTCCATAACCGAGCAAAGCGCCAATTTTTGCCATCATGCTAACCATTCCTTTCTTTTTGCAGAACAGAAGTCCCCGACAGGCAAGTCGGAAACTCCGCCTCTGAAAAAGCCCCTGCTTTTTCAGAAATTTTTCCTATATGCTTTATGATTTTTCCGGTACCGTATACAGAAATCTCGTCGCCGCCTGCGTCCACGCAGCGACGTCATGCGCGCTGCCGAACGGTATCGCCTGCGTCACCTGATTGCCGAGGCAAAGCCCGTGACCGCCGTGCGGCCAGACATGCAGCTCAAACGGCACGCGGTTCGCAGACAGCGCGGCAGCGAATTCCAGAGCACCTGCAACCGGTACCGCGTCGTCCTCCGCCGTCGCCCAAAGAAACGTGGGCGGCGTCTCTGCGTCCACGCGATTCTGCAAGCTGTACGCGGCGAGCTGCGCCTCCGCCGGCTGCTCCTCTCCGAAAAAGTTGCAGAAGCTGCCGTTATGGCAGGGCGCCTGCCCACGGATGACCGGATAGCAAAGCACCAGCTTATCCGGTCTGCATGCCCTCGCCATGCCCGGCGCGAAAAACGCCTCCCGTTCCGCTTCCGGCTTATTCCAAAGCGTGCCGGTGCAGGCGCAGAGATGTCCGCCCGCCGAAAACCCGCAAACGGCGATGTTTCCGGCGTCGATCCCGTACTCCTCCGCATGCAGCCGGATATGAAGCACCGCTGCAAACGCTTCTCTCACCGCCCGCGGAAACGCCTGCGGCGCGGAATCGGTGCAGGTATAATCCAGTACAAACGCCGCGATTCCCTCCGCTGCGAACCGCAGTGCGATTGGCTCCGCCTCCCCTTCGTAGGTGAACGCATAGCCTCCGCCGGGAAAAATCAGTAGTGCAGGCCGCTTCCCGCGGTAGTAGCTGCGCTCCGTCGCATCCGGCAGATATGCCCGCAGCGGACGCCCCGCGATGTCCACTGTCTCTAAACGCATGGTCCATCATCCTCCTATCCTGTTTACTCCGGGAGCTGGCTGAACAGGCGAATCTGCGTCCTTGCGCGTACAAGATTGTGCCCCGAAAACACGGTCTTGTAATAGGTATCGCCATTCAGATAATCAGTCAGAAACCGCAGCGCCTGCTCAAAGACGATCACGCGGGCACCCAGCATCAGCCGGTCACGCTCAACGGGAAGCAGACAATCCCCGCAGCGCTCCAAAAAGCCCTTCCGAAATGCCTCGCAGTAATCCGGTAGAAAGTTCATACGGTCCAGCTTCGGCTCATCCTCCGCTGCGGAAGCCGCACCGGTGCGGATCGCATCACCGAAGTCGTACAACACCGTGCCCGGCATCACCGTATCCAGATCAATCACGCAGACCGCCTCGCCCGTCTCGTCGTCCAGCAGCACATTAGACAGCTTGGTGTCGTTATGCGTGACGCGCAGCGGCAGAACCCCGCTTTCCAACAGGGAAACGACCGCCCCCGCCAGCTCCTCCTGCGCAAGCAAGAAGGAAATCTCCTTTTTCGCTTCGCAGACACGATGCACGGGATCCGCCTCCACCGCAGCAACGAAATCCGCAAACCGCTTCTTTGTATGGTGAAAATCGGGCAATACCTCGGTCAGGGACGCCGCAGGGAATCCGTCAGTCAGCCGCTGAAACTCCCCGTACCCACGCCCCGCCTCGTAAAGCAGCCTTTCGTCGGACAGGGTGACATGCGCCGACGCACCGTCGATAAACCGGCTGCACCGCCAGCACCCGCCGTCCGCATCGCGGTACAGATACCCGCCGCTCGCGCAGGGCAAAAAGGTTGGGACACGACGGGTAGGATCGGTTCCCTCGGAAAGCAGACGGTTTCGCATCCAGTCGGTCACAAGCACCGTGTTCCGCATCACCGCCTCCGGATCCGGAAATACATGCGTATTGACACGCTGCAAAACATATTTTCGACCATCCCGCGCGGTCACACAGTAGGTCGTATTGATGATCCCCTCGCCCAGCGGACGAACCGTCGCGCCGTCTGCCTCTGGCAGAAAATACGCTGCCAGCCGCCTTACCTGTTCTTCACTCTCCATATCTTCTATCTTCACTCCCAGTCTCTATGTTTCCGTTTCAAAAAAGGCACGCAGGCGGAGGGAAGCATCGTACAGAACGCTTTTTGGCGCCGCCTTCTCTCTGACCAGCGCGGCAATGGCATCCCGGACGGTCAGCCCCTCCTTTGCCATCCTGTCCGCCAGCAGCGCCTCCGGTGAAAGCCGCTCGGCGTTCTCCTTCTCCGCCGGCTCCGGCGCTCGGTAAAGCAACAGGACATACTCGCCCTTGGCGACATTCGGATTTTCCCGCAGGGCATAAAGCACGTCCGCAGGCGTCCCGCGATAAATGCGCTCAAACCTTTTGGTCAGATCGTTGCAGACGCAAACCGACGCATGCGGCAGCACCTCACCAACCAGCGACACCGTATGCAGAATCCGATTCGGCGATTCATAAAAAACCGAGAGCGGCGAATATTCGCCCGCCACCCTTCGAAGTACCTTGCGGATCTCTCCCGATGTGCGCGGCAAAAACCCATAAAAGGAGAACGACAGCGCGTTGAAGCCGGAAACAGCGACCGCTGCGACTGCGGCACAAGCACCGGGTACCACAGTGACCGGAACGCCCGCCTCCGCTGCTGCCTGCACCAAAAGATAGCCGGGATCGGAAATGCAGGGCATGCCTGCATCCGTTACCAGTGCGATCTGCTTGCCTCTTTGCAGCTCGGAAACCAAAAGATCCGCCGTCTCCCGTTCATTGAATTTATGGTTGGGGCAAAGATGTGCGCCGGTAATGCCGTAATGCTCCAGCAGCTGCGCCGTCGTACGGGTATCCTCCGCCGCGATCAGGTCGGCAGCTTTCAGCGCCTCCAGCGCGCGCGGGCTGAAATCCCCCAGATTTCCGATCGGCGTACCGACCACCGCCAACACGCCGCATGCCGCTTCCGTTCCGCTCATGCCTTCGATTCCTCAAAGGAGGCAAGCACCGCGAGCAGGTACGCCCATGTCCGGGCGACAGACGGCACGGACAGCGTCTCGCGCGGAGTATGAATCTCACGCAGATCCGGTCCGAAGGAAACGGCGTCCAGATCGGCAATGCCGCCGGCAAACAAACCGCACTCCAAACCCGCGTGAATCGCCTCCACCTTCGGCTTTCTGCCGTACAGACGTTCAAAGACGGATACCATGCGGTCGCGCAGAGGCGATTCCTTGCGGTACTCCCACGCCGGATACGCGCCGGATGTGACCGCGCTGCCGCCAAACCGTTCCGCCAAAGCGTGCAGGGCTTCGTTGAGCGCATCCTTTTCCCGCTCAACCGAGCTGCGAACCGAATAGGTCAGAACCAGCCGGTCGTCCTCCGTCCGCAGGATACCGGGATTCAGCGACGTCTGCACCAGCCCCTCGATCTCGCGGCTCATCGCCTGCACGCCGAAAGGAGCCTGCTCCAGAAAGGCGCCGAACGGCACAGACACCACCTCCGCACCGCTTGCACCGGTCGGCTCTGCACAGATCCGAATTGCTTCCTCCGGATAGCGCTGCCGGAACTCCGCTTCGCACGCTGCGGCAGCCTCCGGCAGCTGCCCGCCGCAGACGGTCAGCGTACAGGCCGGCATGATCGCGTTATCCGCGCTGCCGCCCTCGATACGAACCAGACCGCAGCCGCTTTTCCGCAGGAATTCGCCCGCCAGCATCGCTGCATTGGCGCGCCCTTTATGAATTTCCGCGCCCGAATGTCCGCCGGTAAGCCCCGTGATCCGAACCGTATAGACGTCGCCCGCCGCAGGCATACGGCTAAACGGCAGCGTCACCGTTGTCACGGATCCGCCTGCACAGGAGACGGTCAGGATTCCCTCCTCCTCCGAGTCCAGATTCAGCAGCAGTCTGCCCTTCAGCCGCGAAAAATCCAGCGCTTTCGCTCCCAGCAGCCCGATCTCCTCATCCGATGTCAGAACAACTTCCAGCGCGGGGTGCGTTGCCTCATCGGATTCCAACAGCGCGAGCGCCATCGCCACAGCAATCCCGTCGTCCCCGCCCAGCGTCGTGCCGTCAGCGCGGACGGTTTCCCCGTCGGTCAATAAGGTCAGCCCATCCGTTTCAAAGTCATGGACAACGCCCGGCAGCTTCGCACATACCATATCCGTATGCCCCTGCAGGATTACGGTCGGCGCGTCTTCGTAGCCCGGCGTTGCCTCCTTGCGCAGAATCACGTTGTCCGCACCGTCCCGTTCCCAGTCCAGCCCGTGCAGCTTGGCAAAAAAGACGAGATAATCCGCAACCTTCCGCACATTTCCCGAACCATGAGGAATTCCGCAAAGCTGTTCAAAATAATAGAATACCCGCTCCGGCTGCAGCCCGCTGAGTTTCCGTTCCATATCCACGACCGTTCCTTTCCCTGTTTTATCAAGCCTATCTTACCACATTTCCCCACGGAATGCAAGCCCCAAACGTCTCCGCAAACAGAAAGAAAGGGCTGGAGCCTTTACAAAGACTCCAGCCCAAGCGTGTATCCCCCTACAAGCCGACACACACGTCACCGCTCCTCACGGAAATAAGACAGCCCCAGAGACGCCGGTCCTTGGTTCTCCTTGCTCTTCCGCAGGTTGACTATGATCAGCACGAGAATGGTAATGATATACGGCAGCATCTGCGCAAGATCTGTAGAAACCTTGATGCCGAGCATCTGCGGCAGATACAGGTACGCCCAATAGCAGATACCGAACACAACGGAACCCCAGAGCAGGTTGATCGGCTTCCATAGCGCGAAGATGACCAACGCCACCGCCAGCCAGCCGAAGGCTTCGATCGTCGAGATGTCTGCCGTCGCCCAAGCGCCGCTCTTGAATTCCATGACACAGAAGATACCCGCCATGCCGACCAGACCGGATCCGACGCAAGCGGCAAGATAGCGATACCGTGTGACCGGAATCCCCGCAGCGTCTGCCGTACCGGGGTTTTCACCGACTGCACGAAGGTTCAGTCCAACGCGGGTGCGTTTAAAGAACAGCATCATCCCGACGGCAAGCAGAATTGTCGCGTACAGCATGAAGCCGTAGCTGAAGAACAGATCGGAAACCCTGCCCAGCTTCTCCGACAGAAACGGGATCTTAGCGGTAAAGACACGGAATGCCGCATCGCAGCGTACGTTGCCGCTCTCGGACTTGATAAAGTACAGGGACAAAAACTCGGAAAGCCCACAGCCGAAAATGGTCAGCAGCAAACCGATGACGTTCTGATTGATCCGCAGACTGACGGTAAAGAAGCTGTAAAGCAGCCCCATCAGCACGGCGGAAAGGAAGGAAACGCCCAATGCGATCAGGATGATGAGTGCAGCGGACGGTGCTTCCACCGCATTGCAGTAGGTAAAAACCGCAATGAAGCCCGCCGACGCGCCGACGCACATGGTCCCCGGCGTGCCGAGGTTCAGCGAGCCGGATTTTTCGGTCAGCATCTCACCGAGCGCCGCCAGCATAATGAACGCAGCGAACCGGAATGCCTGCTGCACCCAGCCGACAAAAATATCAAACGTCATACCGCCTGCGCCTCCTTTTTTCTGAAGAGGATCCGATACTGGATGAAGAACTCACTGCCGACAATCAGCAGCAGCATCGCGCCGACCATGACGTCCGCCGCAGAAAGGGAAAAGCCGAGATTGCCGTAGGTATTCGCCATCAGCGCGGCGCCCTTTTCCAGCGCGACGATCAGCAGCGAAACGCCCGCCATGGTAAACGTGTTAAACCGGGAAAGCCACGCGACGATGATCGCCGTAAAGCCATATCCGCCGGCAATGCTGGAGGAAATCGTATGGCTCTGCGCAGAAACGGTCAGAAAACCGCACAGTCCGCAGATAGCACCGGAAAGAAGCATCGTACGCAAGATCACCTTATTGACGCTGATGCCGGCGTACCGCGCCGTATTATGGGACTCCCCGACGACCGCGATCTCATATCCCTGCTTGGTCAGGCGGAGATAAAAATACATCAGAACCGCAACCACCAGTATGATCGCGATGAACCAAAAGTCCTCCTTCAGCAGCCAGCTGTCACCCTCTGAGCCTGCCCAAAGCGAACGCAGCCAGCCGATCTGGTTGCGCTGGTTGATCATGCCGAGTGCAGATTTCGCGCCGCGCCACGCGTTATAGAAGTAATCGACGACCTTCATGGCGATATAATTCATCATCAGCGTGAACAGCGTTTCGTTGGCATTCATCTTCGCTTTGAAGAACGCGGGGATAAGCCCCCACAGACCTCCGGCAAGCAGGCTGGTCACAATCATCACCAGAAACAGGACCGGCGTAGGCAGCGCCGTGCCGTGGTACATCACAAATGCCGCCGCCATACCGCCGGCGAGCACCTGCCCCTCCGCACCGATATTCCAAAAGCGCATCTTAAAGGCAGGCGCCAGCGCCACACCGATGCACAGCAGCTTCGCCATTGCCTTGAAGGTCGCCCAGCGGTAGCTGGAGGAACCGAACGCGCCCTTGAGCATGGTCCGGTAGAAGGTCAGCGGATCCACGCGCACCACGCACCAGACAAACAGCGCATTGAGAACCAGCGCCAAAACAAATGCGCCGACGCGAACGCCCCATGCCGCCGCCGGATGCATCCGGTCACGGCGTATAATATGGAAAAACGGCTCCTTCGCCCGGCATTCCTTCTGCGTTGCTTTCATCCCGCGTCCGCCTCCGTTTCCTTCAAATTGGTCATCAGATAGCCGATCTGCTCTTTGGTAGCAGCCGCTGCATCCACCACACCGTTGACTCGTCCGCCGCAAAGCACCAGAATGCGGTCGGACAGCTCCAGCAGCACATCCAAATCCTCACCGACATAAATTACGGCGACTCCCTTTTTCTTCTGTTCATTGAGCAGATGGTAAATGGTATAGGAGGTGTTGATATCCAGCCCGCGCACTGCGTAAGCCGTCATCAATACCGTCGGCGCCGCGGCGATCTCCCTGCCGACAAGCACCTTCTGCACGTTGCCGCCGGACAGTCTGCGCACCGGTGTGTTCAGAGACGGCGTCGCAACCTCCAGCTCTTCACGGATACGCTCCGCAAGCTGTTTGGAGCTTTTGGTTTCCGTCAGCGGCGAATGCCCCTCGCCGTAATGCTTGAGCAGCATATTGCCCGTCATCCCCATGCCGCCGACCAGTCCCATCCCCAGCCGGTCCTCCGGCACGAAGGACAGCGATATGCCGAGCTTTTTAATCTTCTTGGGAGATTTCCCGATCAGGGACTCCTGCCTGCCGTCTGGCGCATCAAACAGAATCTCACCGCCCGGCTCTACCTTCTGCAGCCCGGCGATTGCCTCCAGCAATTCCTTCTGCCCGCAGCCGGAAATGCCCGCGATGCCCAGAATTTCGCCGCCGTAAGCATCAAAGGAGACGTTTTTGAGTACCTGCACGCCTTCACGATCGACACAGTTCAAACCGGTGATTTGCAAACGCTTTACCCGATTTTCCACAATCGGACGTTCGATGTTCAATTCCACCCGCTTGCCGACCATCATTTCCGTCAGCGACCGCTCAGTCGCAGAAGCGGTGTCCACCGTATCGATATATTCCCCCTTTCGCAGGATTGCGACGCGATCGGAAACCGCAAGTACCTCGTGCAGCTTATGGGTAATCAGTACGACGGCTTTGCCCTCGGCACGCATATTGCGCAGAACAGAAAACAGCTTTTCCGTCTCCTGCGGCGTCAGCACGGCGGTCGGCTCATCCAGAATCAGGATCTCCGCGCCACGGTACAGCGCCTTGACGATTTCCAGCGTCTGCTTCTGCGACACCGTCATATCGTACACCTTCTGCGAAGGTTCCAGTTCAAAGCCGTACAGACGGCAGATCTCCCGGATCTTCTCTCCGGCCGCCGCCTTGTCATAGCGGGATCCGTCCTGAAGTCCCAGCAGCACATTTTCCGTTGCGGTAAAAACATCCACCAGCTTGAAATGCTGATGAATCATACCGATGCCCAACAGATGCGCATCATGGGGGGAACGGATAGCGGCACGCTTCCCGTGTACATAGATTTCCCCGCTGTCCGGATAGTAAATCCCCGCCAGCATATTCATCAGCGTAGTTTTGCCGCTGCCGTTTTCTCCCAGCAGAGACAGAATCTCCCCCTTCCTGATTTCCATGCAGATATCGCGGTTGGCGACCACCTCGCCAAAGGTTTTGGTTACATGCTGCAGCCGAATTGCGGCGCAGGCTTCCTGTTGTTCAGACAAATGCAATTCCTCCGTTCCGGGTTCCGAATTCCGAGTTCTGATGTTACGATATTCCGCCGGGACGCGGCACAAAGAAAACAAGAGGCAAATCCGGGCAGCCGCATCCTCCGCAGCCGCCCGGATATTTGCTGCGAAAGCAAACATCGGGTGCGGGGCTGACGCAAAACAATCATTGCGGCAGCCCCATCCCAACGCGTAGACTTTACAGCCCGCTTATTTATTCAGCCATCTGATCCCGTCGATCTGGAGCGCAAAAGAAGGCGCGCTTTGTACACGGGATTCGTAGTAGCAGCCGTCCGCAATGACGTTGTTCATATCATATACGAAGTCGCCGTCGCTATCGGTCGCATATGCCCAAGTGACGGTCTTTCCGTCCACCGTGAATTTGGAGGTATCGAACACCTTGAGCTCACCGCTCTTGATCTTGGAAACCACCTCTGCCACCTTATCGGCCGTGCCATCTGCACAGGCAGAACCGAACTCGGTCACGGTCACGGCGCCCTCCTGATAGCCGGCAGCCCAGTTGGTCGTGATATCACCGCCGTTGATCGCGGTCGCGAACGCATATTCATAATACACTTCCCACACATTGGAAGCGGAGGTCAGTGCAGCCGTCGGCGCGACGTCCAGCATGGAAACGTTATAGCCGATCGAGTATGCGACCTTTCCCTCGTTGAACGCCTCCTGTACAGCCGTCGGTGCGCCGGCGGAGTCGGCATGCTGTCCGATGATGACGCAGCCCTGACCGATCAGCTTCGCAGCCGCCGCCTTTTCCTTATCGAAATCAAACCAAGAATCGGTGAACTCCACATCCATCACGACATTGCTCACAACCGACTGGATGCCGAGATAAAAAGCGGTATAGCCGGAAATGACTTCCGCATAGGTATACGCACCCACATAGCCAACCCGGATATTTTCGCCGTCGTAGTTGGAATCGGAAAGCTTGCCCTCCTCGACCAACTCCTTCAGCTTCAGGCCCGCCACAACGCCGGACACATAGCGGGATTCAAACACATTGGTAAACGCGTTGGAGAAATTGGACAGCCCGTCGGAAGCGGCGGTATCACCGGTTACTGCGACGAAATGGATATCCGAATGCGATCTTGCCAATTCCGTCATATAAGACTGATGACCGTAAGAGTTAGAGAAGATATAGGTGCAGCCGTCGGAAATCAGCTGTTCGCCGGCTTCCGTAACCGCGTCGGTCTCCTCTACCTTCTTTTTCCAGATCAGCTGATCCTCGGAAATGCCGAGCTTGGCGGCAGCCTCCGTGATGCCGTCCATATGCGCCTTGGTGTACCCCTCCGTCTCGTCACCGACCAGAATGATGCCGATCTTTACAGCGGAAGCATCCCCGGTCACGGTGGGAGCGGTCAGCGCCTGCACGCCGGAGGCAGCAAGCTCCTTGGTCCCTTCAAATCCGTATGTGGTCGGCTCGTCAACCGAGATGTCGGATTCGGCTTCCTCCTTATTGTCGCAGGATGCGCAGGTCAGCGCAACTGCCACCATGAGAACACAGACGAGAAACAGGCAAAGCAATCTTTTCATGTTTTTTCCTCTTTTTCTTTGATTTTATTACAAGGCGGAGGGCTTGTCCCTCTCCCCTATAATACAGAACGGTCAGCAGAACGAAACGCCGTCCGCACGGCTCATGGATGCGATGCGCGCAAGCGATTCCACGCGAAAGCCCTCTTTCCGAAGCAGTTCACCGCCCGGCTGAAACGCCTTCTCGATCACAATCCCCGCGCCGACCGGCACAGCGCCCGCTGCACGGATCAGCTGCAGGAGCGCATTCAGCGCACTGCCCTTCGCCAGAAAATCGTCAATCACCAGCACGCGTTCCCCTTTTCTCAGGAACTCCTTGGAAACAACAATATCGTATGTCTTTCCATGCGTATAGGAAAACACCTCGGCGGTATACACATCCGCATAGATATTATTGGTTTTGGTTTTCTTGGCGAACACGACCGGACAGCCGAATTGCTGCGCTGTCAGACAAGCAATGCCGATCCCGGACGCCTCGATGGTCAGAATCTTATCCACCTGCTCATCCGCATAAAGGCGGTGAAATTCCCTGCCCAGCTCGGTCAGGAAGGCGACATCAATCTGATGATTCAGAAAGCTGTCCACCTTGAGCACGTCGCCCTCTCCGATCTTCCCATCCTTCTGTATTCTTTCCTCCAGCAGCTTCACACGCTCATCCTCCTGTTCGGCGTTTTCTTTCGTTTATTCCAACGGGCGCCCCTGCGCATCAAACAGCGGCAGCGGCTCCAAATAAAGCAGATCCTCCCGCGCACGCGCATCTCCCTCGGCAAGGATCGCCATCCGTCCGCAGACCGTACCGCCCGCCTTAGCGACCAACGCCTCCAACGCAAGCAGTGATTCTCCGGTGGAAATCACGTCATCTACCAACAGAATTCGCCTGCCCTTCATCAGCGCAGCGTCCTGCCCATCCAAATACAAATGCTGCAGGCGATCCGTCGAAATCGAGCGCACCGAAGCCTCGAAAAGATCCGTCATATACAGCTTGGTGGATTTGCGCGCCAGCAGATACTTCGCATCCCCATGCTGCCGTGCCATCTCATGCGCCAAAGGAATGCCCTTTGCCTCCGCAGTCAGCAGAAAATCGTAGGCGGGCGCCTTTTCCAGCAGAGCTGCGGCGCACTTCACGGTCAGTTCCGGATCTCCAAAAATAACAAAGCCCGCAATGGACAGCGTTTCGTTCAGCGGGCAGATCGGCAGCCGACGGGTACAGCCGGCGACCGTTAATTCATATTCCTTCCGTTTCCCGTTACAAGACATCGCAGCAGGCACTCCGTTTCGGTCAGAATAAACCGCAGCAACACGCTGCTATGCAGCAAAGCACTACGGCTTGACCTCTTTATTATATCGTTCTTTTCCGCGTTTGTAAATAGGTTTTTCATCTTTTTTTCAACAAAATTTAACGGAAGAATCCCGCCATTTTTGCAAATGACGCTTGTACGGCGGGAAAATACCGGCAGACAGCGTGAACCCGCGCCGGAAAGAGCATTTGAGGGAGGCGCCGCAAGAGCGCCTCCCTCAGAAATAAGGTTCAGATCACACGATTACGCGTACTGCCGTTCTGAAACACACGGATATTTTTTTCGACCTCCTTTAACAAACGGGCACGCGCTTCGCGGGACGCCCAAGCGATATGCGGCGTCACAAGACAGTTTTTTGCAGTGCGGTATGGACAGGAGGCGGTCATCGGCTCCGTCTCCAGCACGTCGATACCGGCGCCGGCAAGACGACCGGCATTCAGTGCATCGGCAAGAGCAGCCTCCTCCACCACGCCGCCGCGGGAAGTGTTCACCAGAAATGCCGTCGGCTTCATCATAGCGAGCTGAGGCGCGCCGATCAGACCGTGCGTCTCCTCTGTCAGCGGGCAGTGCAGCGTCAGAAAATCCGATTCGCGGAGCACCATTTCCAGCGAGCAGAAGGTCGCGGCAAGATCGTATACCGAAACATCCGGTCCGGACAGCGTAGGCACTGTCCTCGTATAAACCAGTACCCGCATCCCGAAGGAGGTGCCGATCTTGGAAACCCTGCGCCCGATCGAACCGTAGCCGATGATGCCAAGCGTCTTGCCCGCCAGCTCCGTAATAGGCCACGACAGGTACGTATAGCGGGTGGAGGAGCACCAAACTCCGTCGCGGACCGAGCGCTCATACTGCGGCATGGAGGCAGCAAGCTGCAAAAAGAAGCCAAACACCAGCTGCGCGACCGCATCCGTGGAATAGCCGGGAACATTGCAGACGACAATGCCCCGTTCCCGGACCGCCTGCGCATCGATGTTATTATAGCCGGTCGCAAGCAGGCAAATGCAGCGCAGCGCCGGACATTCGGCAAGAAACTCCCTTGTGACTCTGGTCTTGTTCAGAATCAACACCTCTGCCTCCCGCAGAGGCGCGGGAAATTCGCCCGCCTTCCAATCCGTATTGCCGTTTCCGCAATATGTTACGTCTCCCAGTGCCTCGATGCCTGCGAAATTCAGATCTCCCGCCGTCACCGTATCCCGTTCCAAAAAAACAAGCTTCATCTTCTGTTCCTCAACTCTCTTCGCTTTTACCCTTTACTCCTGATTTCATCCCATACCGGCTGCATCGCGGGATCCTCCGGCTTCCTTCTTCCGATCGCAAACAGCGGCACGACGATCAAGCCCGCAAGCATGGCGAACACCCCTGCATGCAGCGGGGAAGCGAACAGCAGGTCATCCAGCACCGGCACCCCAAAGGAATAACCGGTCAGCGTCCTGACCAGCTGCACCAGCATAATCCCCACGCCGGAAAGGAACCCGGCAAACACACCGGCACGGGGCGCGCGCTTCCAAAACAACCCATACAGAAACGGCGCAAGAAACGCGCCTGCCAAAGCGCCCCAAGAAATTCCCATCAGCTGTGCGATGAAAACCACCTTGGATTTCGCCTGCACCACGGCGATCACCGCCGAAACAGTCAGAAAGACCGCGACCAATGCGCGCATGAGATGCAGCTTTCCTTTTTCCCCGACTGTCCTCTTCTTCCCAAAGCAGGGAAGCAGCAGGTCCAGCGTCAGCGTAGAAGCGGAGGTCAGCACCAGCGAGGACAGCGTGGACATAGACGCCGCAAGCACCAGCACCAGAACCAACGTGACCAGCAGATCCGGCATGCCCTGCAGCATGGTCGGAATGATCGAATCGTATCCGTTCGCAGCTACCTGCTCCGGCGTGGCAAACAGCCGCCCGAATCCGCCGATAAAATAGCAGCCACCCGCGACGATTACGGCGAACAAGGTCGAAATGACGGTCCCCTTCCGCACTGCGGCCTCGTCACGGATTGCATAAAACTTGCCGACCATCTGCGGAAGCCCCCACGTCCCCAGCGACGTCAACAGCACGACGACCAGCAAAAAGAACGGCTGTGGTCCCAAAAAGGAGGAAAAACCGCCCGGAAACGCCTGCCCATCCGCCGTTACGGCGGTCTGCTTTGCCAACTCGATGAGGGAGCCGGTCAGCCCGCCGTTGCAGCGCAGTACCGCAACGATGACCGCGCAGATACCGATCAGCATGATGATCCCCTGAATGAAATCATTAACCGCAGTGGCTACATAGCCGCCGATGATCACATAAACGCCGGTCAACGCTGCCATCACAACCACGCACACTGCGTAATCCACTCCCGGAAACGCCATTGTGAATAAGCGCGAAAGCCCGTTGAACAGCGACGCGGTATAGGGAATCAAAAACACAAAGACGATCAGCGATGCCGCTGTTCGCAATGCAGGCGACTGATAGCGAAGCCCGAAGAAATCCGGCATGGTGCGGGAACCGAGCGCCTGCGTCATCAGGCGCGTCCTTTTTCCCAGCACCACCCACGCCAGCAGCGAGCCGATGAAAGCATTGCCCAGCCCGATCCACGTGGAGGCGACGCCGAACGTCCAGCCAAACTGCCCGGCGTAGCCGACAAAGATCACGGCGGAAAAATAGGACGTTCCGAACGCGAATGCCGTCAGCCAGGGACCGACCGCGCGGCCTCCCAGCACAAACGCATTCACATCCGTCGCTTTGCGGCGGCAATACACCCCGACACCAACTGTCAGAGCGACAAAAAGCACGAGAAACAGGAGCTTGATTGCCATAGAGCACCTCCGTTTTTATTGATCGCCTTCAGCAGCCCCCGCACGGCGGAAGCTGTGCAATGCGCGCCGGGCATCCCTTAATCATGCAGCTTTCTTCTGTCGATCACTCTCACGGCTTTTCCTTCACTCCGTGCAATCGTATGCGCCGAAACAAGATGCACCTTCGGGCTGATACCGAGCATGGTTTTGACCGCACCCTGCAAGGCAGTCTCCATCGCAGCGACCTGCGCGGAATCCGCCTTCTCCTGCTCCGGCGTCAGCTCAACAAACACGTCCAGCGTATCCGTATTGCGGACGCGATCCACCTCGATGCGATAGTGCGGCGCATATCCCTCGCGCAGCAGCACCGTCTCGATCTGACTGGGAAATACATTAACGCCGCGGATAATCAGCATATCGTCGCTTCTGCCCATCGGCTTGCTCATCCGGACATGGGTGCGCCCGCAGGAGCAGGGTTTGTGCGAAAGCACACAGATATCCCTTGTCCGGTAGCGCAGCAGAGGAAACGCCTCCTTATCCAGAGAAGTAAAGACCAGCTCTCCCTTTTCTCCATCCGGCAACACCTCTCCGGTCTCCGGATCGATGATCTCCGCAAGGAAATGATCCTCGTTGATATGCATGCCCGCCTGCTCCTCGCACTCGAAGGAGACGCCGGGACCGGACGTTTCCGTCAGCCCGTAGATATCGTATGCCTTGATGCCCAGCGATTTCTCAATATCATGGCGCATCTCCTCCGTCCATGGCTCCGCGCCGAAGATGCCCGCCTTGAGTGCGTTGTCCTCCGGACGGTATCCATGTTCCTTCAGCGCTTCTCCGAGAAATGCGGCATAGGAAGGCGTACAGCACAGGATGGTGGAGCGCAGATCCATCATAAATTGCAGCTGCCTCTCGGTATTGCCGGAGGACATCGGCAGCGTCAGACAGCCCACCCGGTGAGAGCCGCCGTTCAAACCGGGACCGCCGGTGAACAGACCGTAGCCGTAGCAAACCTGACAGACGTCCTCGTCCGTTCCGCCCGCCGCCACAATGGCGCGCGCGCAGCAATCCTCCCAAAGATCGATGTCTTTCTGCGTATAAAACGCAACCACCCGTCGACCGGTCGTGCCGGAGGTAGACTGGATGCGCACGCAATCCTTCAGCGGAACGGCAAGCAAGCCATAAGGATACGCATCCCGCAGATCCGCCTTGGAGAGAAAGGGCAGCTTATGTACATCCTCCACGCCGCGGATATCCTCCGGACGCACGCCCTTTTCCTCCATTTTTTCGCGGTAATAGGGGACATGTTCATACACATGCCGCACCTGCCTGACCAGCTTTTCCGACTGCATGGCACGAAGCGCCGCCGGATCCATTGTCTCGATCTCTTTTTGGTAGTAGCGTTTTTCCATCGTTTCCCTCTCCGTTATTCCTTGTTATTGAGCGGCATTGCCGAGCGAAAATGCCTTCCGGTTCAGCTCGACATACCGCGGCGCAACCGTTTCCTCGATCGCTCGCAGCCACGCTTCCGTCGGAATCGGCAGGTGCTTTGCCAATTTCCCCATCAGCACCAGATTGACGGCTTTCGCGCTGCCTGCCTCCTTCGCAAGCGTCAGCGCATCGATCGCCTCCACCGCGACGCCCTTCGACGCCAACTCCTCCAGCACATGCTCCGGATAATGCGCCGCACCGGTGATAACCGGCATCGGATCGATCTGCTGGGTATTCGTGATGATGCGGCCGCCCGGCTTCAGACATTCCGCCCAGCGCGCCGCCTCCAGCTTCTCGAAGGAAATGATATAGTCTGCCTCCCCCACTCCGATCACCGGCGAATACACCTTTTCGCCGTAGCGGACATAGGTTACCACACTGCCGCCGCGCTGGCTCATTCCATGTACCTCGGACACCTTGACGTCGTAGCCCTGCCCGGTCAGCAGTCTGCCAAGCAGCTTGGACGCAAGCAAGCTTCCCTGCCCGCCGACGCCGACGATCATCAGACTTACCGTATTCGTATTCATCCGTTTCCTCCGTCCCTTTCCGTTCCCGTGCCCAGCGCGTCAAACGCGCAAAGCTGCTTACAGACGCCGCAGCCGACGCAGAGTGTCCCATCCACAGCCGCCTTGCCGCCCTTCATACTGATTGCGGGGCAGCCCAGCGACATACAGCGCCGACATCCCCTGCAGCGGTCCGCGTCTGTCTGCAGGGCAGGCAGAGGCTTCACGGACTTCAGCAGCACGCATGGTCGGCGGGAAATGATGACGGACGGTCCGGGGAACGCAAGCTCCTCCTTCAGCACGCGGTTACAGGCAGCAAGATCGTACGGATCCACCACGCGCACCCGCTCAATGCCGACTGCATGGCAGAGTGCCTCAAGATCTACCTTCGCGGCAGGATCCCCCTTAATATTGTATCCGGTCGTAGGGTTCTGCTGGTGTCCGGTCATGCCGGTGATCGAGTTGTCCAGGATGATGACCGTCGAATCGGACGCATTATAAGAAATGTTGATCAACCCGGTTACGCCGGAATGAATGAACGTAGAATCCCCAATCACCGCGACCGTCCTGCCTGACGTCTCCTCCCCGCACAGACGGTTGAAGCCATGCACACCGGAAACGGACGCGCCCATGCAGAGCGTGGAGTCCACCGCGCAGAGCGGAGGAACCGCGCCCAGTGTATAGCAGCCGATATCCCCCAACACCGTGACCTTGTTTTTCGCCAGCGTGTAATACATCCCGCGGTGCGGACAGCCGGCGCACATCATCGGCGGTCGCGCGGGAAGCGCACTATCCGGACAGACGCCTGCCTCCCCGGTCTTGCCGAACGCGGCGGCAATCGTCTGCTGCGAGAACTCTCCGGTCAAGGAAAAAAGCTCCTTGCCAATCACCGGAATTCCCATCGCACGCACCGCTGTTTCCATAACCGGATCCAGCTCCTCGATGACATACAGGACATCCACGCGGGAGGCAAACTCCCGGATCAGCTTCTCCGGCAACGGATGCGGCATACCGATCTTCAGCACCGAAACGCTGTCCCCCAGCGCCTCACGAACGTACTGATAGGAGCAGCCGGACGTGATGATCCCGATCTCCCGCCCGCCGTATTCCGCACGGTTATACGGACATTCCTCCGCATACGCGGCAAGAGCCCGCATCCGCTCCTCCACGACCGGGTGCCGCCTCTTTGCATTTCCCGGCATCATGATATACTTTTCCGGCTGCTTCCGGTACGGTTTCCGTTCCGGTCGCTCACGCTCCCCGGTTTCCACAATGGACTGGCTGTGCGCAATTCGGGTACACATCCGAAGCAGCACCGGCGTATCGAACCGTTCGGACAGCGCAAACGCGCTCTTTGCAAACGCATACGCCTCTGCGGAGTCGGACGGCTCCAGCATGGGCAGCTTGGCTGCCACCGCATAATGGCGGCTGTCCTGCTCGTTCTGAGAGGAATGCATCGCCGGATCGTCCGCCACGCAAATGACTAGCCCGCCGTTGATTCCGGTATAGGAAAGGGTAAACAGCGGATCCGCCGCCACGTTCAGACCGACATGCTTCATACAGCAGACCGCGCGACCGCCCGCCAGCGAGGCGCCGAATGCCGCCTCCAGCCCGACCTTCTCGTTTGGAGCCCATTCACTTTTCACTTCGGCATCGTCATACTTCGACAGAAATTCCGTAATTTCAGTGGACGGTGTGCCCGGATAGCTGGACACCAGTTCTGCGCCGCCCTCATACAGACCGCGTGCCACCGCCTCATTTCCGATCAATAATTGTTTCATGGTAAGATTCCTTCCTCCTATCCGCTGCTCACGCATGGTTTTCCGCCGCAACCAAGCCCTCCGCGCCGTAAAGTCTGCGCAGCGCGGGTTTTTCAATCTTGCCTGTCGCATTGCGCGGCACTGCCGCAAAGATGATCCGCCGCGGACGTTTATAGCGGGGCAGCGCCTTACAAAACGCTTCCAGCTCCTCTTCCGTACAGGACGCATCGGGGAGCAGCTCCACAATCGCCGCCGCAATTTCCCCCAGCCGCGCATCCGGCAGACCGATTACCGCCACATCCTTGATTTTCGGATGCGCAGAAAGAAAGTCCTCGATCTGTACCGGGTACAGATTTTCCCCGCCGGTGATGATGACATCCTTCTTGCGGTCAACAAGATACAAAAAGCCTTCCTCATCCTGCATCGCCATATCTCCGGTGTACAGCCAGCCATCCTTCAGCGCTTCCGCCGTTGCCGCCGGATCGTGATAGTAGCATTCCATCACCGCCGGTCCGCGCAGGCAAAGCTCTCCGACCTCCCCGCGTGCAACCGCCCTTCCGTCCGGACGAACGACCTTTACCTCCCAGCCGAAGCCGGGGACGCCGATGGCGCCGACCTTGCGGATGTTTTCCACGCCGAGGTGAACGGCGCCCGGTCCGGCAGACTCGGAAAGTCCATAATTCGTATCGTACTCATGGTTCGGAAAATACTGCTTCCACCGCAGAATCAGGCTTTGCGGAACCGGCTGTGCGCCGATGTGCATCAAACGCCACTGCGACAGCCGAAATGCCTCCAGCTGCAGCTCCCCGCTGTCCAGTGCCGCAAGGATATCCTGCGCCCACGGTACCAGCAGCCAGACGATGGTACAGCCCTCCTCGGACACGGCGTCCAAAATGAACTTCGGCTTGGTCCCCTTCAGAATCACCGCCTTGGAGCCGGACAGCAGCGAACCGAACCAGTGCATCTTCGCACCAGTATGATACAGCGGCGGAATGCAAAGGAACACGTCCTCCCGCGTCTGCCCGTGATGCTTTTGCTCCACACGGCAGGCATGCAGCAGGCTGCGGTGCTTATGTAAAATGGCTTTAGGAAAGCCGGTCGTACCGGAGGAAAAGTAAATGGCAGCGTCGTCCTCCTCTGTCAGATGCCGTTCGGCAAACGTACTGGAGCAGTTCTGGCAGAGGTCGTTATAATCGTCCGCGAAGGTCGGGCAGCTTCCGCCGCAATAGATCAGAAGTCTGCCGACCGAAAGCTCCTCCGCGATTCCCTCAATCCGCCCGACGAACTCCGGACCAAAGATCAGCGCGTCCGCCTCCGCAAGCCGCAGGCAGTAAGCAATTTCTTCCGCCGTATACCGGAAATTCAGCGGAACCGCCAACGCTCCGGTTTTCAGGATTCCGAAGTAGATCGGCAGCCATTCCAAACAGTTCATCATCAGAATGGCGACCTTATCCCCTTTGCGAATCCCCCTCGAAAGCAACGCGTTCGCAAGACGGTTCGCCTTTTCTTCAAACACCCCCCATGTGATCTCCCGACGGTAGCAGCGCGGCTGATGCGTCGGCTCCACAAGGGCATATTCCCGCCAAGTTGTCCGGCGGTTCTCCTGCTGCTCCGGATTCAGCTCTACCAACGCGACCTCGTCCGTATAGTCCCGCGCGTTCCTCGCCAGCAAATCTATAATCGTCCTCATACGTTTGCTCCATCCATTTCCCCGTCGGGCAGAGCATTCTCTGCCGTTTCATCGCTCAACTTTCGGATTTCTGCCGAGATTCTCCGCAAAATCAGAAAAAAGTTTTTGCATAATAATGAATTTATCATAACACGATTCCCGCCTCTTGTCAATAGAAAAAACGGATTTCGCAAAAAGGCGAAATCCGTCGAATCGGTTTTTCAGAGCAGACGTGAGAAGCCATGCCTCAAAACATCAGGCAGAAGCGGCGCTGCTTTCCGTCCTGTCTTTTCCTTTGATAAAGCGGGAAAGCGGTTTGTAAATCAGGAAGGCGAGTGCAGTCACCAACAAGCCCTTCAGCAGTGTGAACGGCAGATTGAAGATCAACAGACATGCCTCCAACGAATTCACGCCCGGCAGAAGCGCCTGATACATTCCGATGATCGTATCCAGCGGAAAAAATTTGGTATAGATCGGATACGTAACAAACAGATTGAGCGGAAAGCTGAAAATCGCCATGACCGCCGCACCGCAGACACTTCCGATCAGTGCTCCCGCGCGGCTCTTTTTCCACCGGTAAATCCAGCCGGCAGGCAAAACGAGCGCGCAGCCGAGCAGGAAGTTGCATAGCTCTCCCACACCGCCGGACGTAGAAAACGGCAGGTTTACCAGATTCTTAATCAGGCAGACGGCGACGCCGCTCACCGGACCGATTGCGAAGGAAGCGATCAGTGCCGGCAGCTCTGAGAAATCCATCTTGACAAAGGTCGGAATCAGAAAGGGGATCGGAAACTCCAGAAGCATCAGCACTGCGGCTGCTGCGCCCATGATCGCCGTCATTGCGATTGCGCGCGGCGAAATTGGTTTTAACTTATTTTTACTGTTTGCATTTGCATACATGATATGATGTCCTCCTTGGCATTTGTGCCGTATCTAACGTAAAAGCCCAAGAAGTGATCCTGAATCGCTGCAATCGGAAGAAGCAGGGGACGCTTCTTCCGCCGAATAAAAACACCCCGCGGAGCCTTGCGGCGCAATTGAGCGCCTGCATCCACGGGGTGCTTGTTTATCCGTTACGATACACAATACTTCTCTCATCCCGACTTATCGGTTCCGCATGCCTTTACACAGCGGTTCCGAGATACGGTCGGTACAGGAATTACACCTGTTCCTGCCTTGCGGCTCGCAGACTATACTGCCGGTAGGGATTCTCACCCAACCCCGAAGTGATGTGAATTTGTAAAGAGAACCTTATTCAGCGATTTCGGTAACGACGCCGGAACCGACTGTATGACCGCCTTCACGGATAGCGAAGCGGAGGTTCTTTTCCATAGCGATCGGCGTGATGAGCTCGACATTCATCGCGACGTTATCGCCCGGTTTGCACATATCGACGCCGTCCGGCAGCGTGATCACGCCAGTCACGTCGGTTGTGCGGAAATAGAATTGGGGACGGTAGTTGGAGAAGAACGGCTTATGACGACCGCCTTCCTTTTCCGTCAGGACATAGACCTGACCGACAAACTTGGTGTGCGGATGCACGGAACCCGGTTTGCAGAGAACCTGCCCTCTCTCAATTTCCTTCTTCTGGATACCGCGCAGCAGACAGCCGATATTATCGCCTGCTTCTGCAAAGTCCATGATCTTGCGGAACATTTCGATACCGGTGACAACCGTCTTACGGGTATCGGTGATACCGACGATTTCGACTTCCTCGTTCATCTTCACGACGCCACGCTCGACACGGCCGGTAGCAACCGTACCGCGACCGGAGATAGAGAACACGTCCTCGACCGGCATCAGGAAGGGCTGGGTATCGTCACGGGGCGGTGTCGGGATATACTCGTCAACCGCAGCCATGAGCTTGTGAATGGATTCGTATGCGGGATCGGACGGATCCTTGGATTCGCAGAGCAGCGCTTCGCGCGCAGAACCCTGAATGATCGGAATGTCATCACCCGGGAAATCATACTCAGAGAGCAAATCACGGATTTCCATTTCGACGATTTCGAGCAACTCGGGATCATCGACAAGATCCGTCTTATTCATATACACAACGATTGCCGGAACGCCGACCTGACGGGCAAGCAGAATGTGCTCACGCGTCTGCTGCATCGGTCCGTCAGTAGCAGCAACAACCAGAATCGCACCGTCCATCTGCGCAGCACCGGTAATCATGTTCTTGACGTAGTCAGCGTGACCGGGGCAGTCAACGTGTGCATAGTGACGGTTCTCCGTCTGATATTCAACGTGTCTGGTATTGATCGTGATGCCTCTCGCCTTTTCCTCCGGCGCGTTATCGATCTGATCGTATGCAAGGAACTCAATGTTGGGATCGCCCAGAGAAAGCACCTTGGTGATCGCCGCGGTCAAGGTCGTTTTGCCGTGGTCAACGTGGCCGATGGTACCAATGTTTACATGCGGCTTGTTTTTTTCAAACTTCGCTTTTGCCATTGCTTTAATCCTCCTGTGAAGAATTCATGAAATAGAATTTTTTTCTTTTTTTCTGTGATATATTATACTGTTTTTTTGCGCCCTGTCAAGAGGAAACTTGTCTTTTTTCGCAAAAAGAGCGTTTCTTCGGCGCATTGGCAACGTCCTATTACCGTTCGGGTTTGCCCCTCTCGGCAATCAGTGTTTCCTGAACAGACTTCGGCACCTGCTCGTAATGCGACGGCTCCATAACGTACGTGCCGCGCCCCTGCGTCTTGGAACGCAGGTCAGTCGCATACCCGAACATATTTGCCAGAGGCACATAGGCCGTGATCTGCTGTCCACCGCCCGCAAGCGGTTCCATCTCCTTGATATTGCCGCGGCGGGAGGAGAAGTCACCGATGATATCACCCATATAATCGTCCGGAACGACCACAACCACCTTCATGAACGGCTCGGTCAGCACCGGCGCCGCCTTGCGCATCGCGTTTTTGAACGCCATCGAGCCGGCGATCTTGAACGCCATTTCCGAGGAGTCCACCTCATGGTAGGAGCCGTCGTACAGCGTCACCTTGACGTCCACGACGTTATAGCCCGCCAGCACGCCGGCCTGCATAGCGCCGCGAATACCGTCATCTACTGCCGGGATATATTCCTTCGGAATATTGCCGCCGACAACGCTGTTGATAAACTCGTATCCCTTGCCCTGCTCGTTAGGCTCAATCCGGATCTTGACATGACCGTACTGCCCCTTACCGCCGGACTGACGCGCATACTTGCAGTCCTCATCCGCACTTCTGGTAATGGTTTCACGGTAGGAAACCTGCGGTTTCCCGACATTTGCTTCAATACGGAATTCGCGCAGCAGACGGTCCACGATGATTTCCAGATGCAGCTCGCCCATACCGGCGATAATGGTCTGACCGGTTTCCTCATCGGTATACGCCTTGAAGGTCGGATCCTCCTCTGCCAGCTTGGCAAGCGCGATCCCCATCTTTTCCTGTCCCGCCTTGGTTTTCGGCTCGATCGCGACGCGGATAACCGGCTCCGGGAACACCATGGATTCCAGAACGATCGGATGTGCCGGATCGCAGAGGGTATTGCCGGTCGTGGTATCCTTGACGCCGATGACGCCGGCGATTTCGCCCGCCATGATCTCCGTCACCTCTTCGCGGTGGTTCGCATGCATCAGCATGATACGGGAGAATCGCTCGGACTTATCCTTGGTAGAGTTATACACCGTGCTTCCGGACGAAATCTTTCCGGAATACACGCGTACAAAGCAGAGTCTGCCGACGAACGGATCGGTCATGATCTTGAATGCCAGCGCGGCAAACGGCTGATCATCGCCGGAAATTCGCTCTTCCTCTTCGCCGGTTTCCGGATTGACGCCCTTGATATTCGGAACGTCTGTCGGAGCGGGCATATACTCGACGATCGCGTCCAACAGCATCTGCACGCCCTTGTTCTTATAGGAGGATCCGCAGCAAACGGGAACCATCTTATTCGCAATGGTAGACACACGAATTGCGTGCTTGATCTCCTCCTCAGTCGGCTCCTCCTCCATGAGGAACTTCTCACCGACCGTATCGTCTACCTCTGCGCAGTGCTCAATCAGCGCAGTACGGTATTCCTGTGCTTTTTCCAGCATATCCGCCGGGATATCCTGCTCTTCATACTGGGTGCCGTCTTCATTGAGATAGACCTCGGCGCGCATCCGCACCAGATCGATAATTCCCTTGAAGTCGCTTTCCTTGCCGATCGGAAGCTGGATCGGAACAGCATTCGCTTTCAGGCGATCATGGATCATATCCACGACGCGATAGAAATTCGCGCCCATGATATCCATCTTGTTGACATAGCACATGCGCGGAACATGATACTTGTCTGCCTGACGCCAAACGGTTTCAGACTGCGGCTCGACGCCGCCTTTCGCGCAGAGAACGGTTACCGAACCGTCCAGAACACGCAGTGAACGCTCCACCTCAACGGTGAAGTCCACGTGACCGGGCGTATCAATGATATTGATCCGGTGTTCCTTCCAGTAGCAGGTGGTAGCAGCGGAAGTAATGGTGATCCCGCGCTCCTGTTCCTGCTCCATCCAGTCCATCG
>CAZJVB010000007.1:0-69466 GCA_964549435.1 uncultured Ruminococcus sp. | reverse complement strand
AATAACAAAACATCGCGAATGGAAGCACTGTCGGTCAGCAGCATAACCAGACGATCTACACCGAAGCCGAGACCGCCGGTTGGTGCAAGACCATATTCCAGCGCGTTGATATAGTCATAGTCTACTTGTGCCGTGGTATGTGGATCCTCTGCGCGTTTAGCAGCTACTTGCCGTTCAAAACGTTCCTTCTGATCAATCGGATCGTTCAGTTCTGAAAAAGCATTTCCGAATTCGGTTGCATTGATGAAGTATTCAAACCGTTCCGTAAAAGCGGGCTGATCCGGTTTACGCTTAGCAAGTGGGCTGTTTTCCACCGGATAATCATAGATAATAGTTGGCTGAATCAAGTGTTCTTCAACATATGCGTCAAAAAATTCAATCAGCACCGTTCCTTTTGTAGCAGATGCCGGAACTTCAACATGATGCGCTTTTGCGCATGCGCGCGCTTCCTCATCGGATTGCCAGCTGTCATAATCTACGTCTGCGTACTTTTTTACTGCCTCTACCATGGTAAGTCTTTCCCAATGCCCCATATCAATTTCGGTTCCTTGGTAGGTGACGACTTTGCTGCCGCAGATTTTTTCTGCCAACAGGGTATTCATTTCCACGACAAGATCCATCATACCCTTATAGTCAGTATATGCCTGATACAGTTCAATGGTGGTAAATTCCGGATTGTGCTTGGGATCCATTCCTTCATTGCGGAAAATGCGTCCTACTTCGTATACCTTATCAAACCCGCCTACAATGAGTCGCTTGAGGTACAACTCCGTTTCGATGCGAAGAAACATATCCATGTCCAGTGTATTATGATGCGTTTTGAAAGGACGAGCGGTAGCGCCGATTTCAAACGGTGTTAACACAGGTGTATCTACCTCCAGAAATCCCTTGCCGTCCAAATAGGCGCGAATTTCACGGAGGATCAAACTACGTTTAATAAAGGTCTCCTTAACCTCCGGATTGACGATCAGATCTACGTAGCGCTGCCGGTACCGGAGATCGGTATCCTTAAGTCCGTGAAACTTTTCAGGAAGCGGGTTGAGAGATTTTGCCAATAGTTTCAACTCTTTGGCATGAATACTGGTTTCTCCCGTGCGGGTTTTGAAAACAAAGCCTGATAAGCCGATGAGGTCCCCGATGTCATATTTTTTAAATTCTTTATAACATTCCTCGCCGACCTCATCAATACGAACGTATGCCTGAATGTTTCCGGTAGCGTCCATCAGGTGAAGAAAGGACGCTTTGCCCATGTCGCGGCGACTCATCATGCGCCCGGCGACGGAAACTGTCTTATTCTCCCAAACTTCGTAGTGGGCGATGATATCCGTCGCATATGCGGTTACTTCATATTTGGTGATGATAAACGGATCTTTTCCCGCTTCTTTTAATTCCGAGAGCTTTTCGCGGCGTACCCGCAGGACGTCAGAAAGCGTTTCCTCGACAGTATTGTTTTCTTCTGCCATGTTTATTTGCCGATTCCTTTCTTCGGTAAGCTCATCACTTGGAAATTTCTGTGATGGTAAATTTGCGGATGCCGCTTGGCGTTTCAACGCTGATGGAATCTCCCATTTTCTGTCCAATCAATGTTTTGCCAAGCGGGCAGTCATCGCTGATGCGTCCCTCCAGAGGATCCGCCTCTGCTGCAGAAACAATTTTGTAGGTATAATCTCGGTCGTCATCAATGCAATGGACTTCCACAGTGTTGCCGACGCTGACCTTGTCGGTGCCCAACTCGGAGTCGTCCATCACGACTGCATTTTCCAGCGTATCTTCCAGAGCGGCAATTTTTGTCTCAATTTCTGCCTGCTCATTTTTTGCCTCATCGTATTCGCTGTTTTCAGAAAGATCGCCGTACTCGCGCGCTTTCTGGATGGCCTGTGCGACCTCCTTGCGTTTGACGGTTTTGAGATATTCCAACTCA
This sequence comes from uncultured Ruminococcus sp., assembly GCA_964549435.1. Classification (GTDB taxonomy): domain Bacteria; phylum Bacillota; class Clostridia; order Oscillospirales; family CAG-382; genus Coliplasma. The sequence goes on along the minus strand of CAZJVB010000007.1, from coordinate 67,545 downwards.
TTTTGAAGCTTTAAAAACCCGTCGTGGGAAACGATGATCTGTTTTGACATTGTCAGTACTCCCTTCATCTATTTAAGGTGATAAACTTTAGTTTTGATCATCCAACAGCAGACTGATCGCCGCTTGCAGCTGCGGATCCTCCTCGTGGGAAAGGAGATAGAATCGGGATGCCTGTTCCGCAGTCAAGGCAACTTCGACATCCGGCTGGATGCCAACACCGTCATAGCTGTTGTTGGAGGCGGGATTATAATACCGGGTGGTGAGTTTGACGGCGCTGCCGTCTCCGAGTGGGGAAATGGTCTGCATGGTTCCCTTCCCATAAGTGGTTTCTCCGACGATCTTCGCCAGCTGATAATCCCGTAGATCAGCGGTGAAGAGTTCTGCGGCACTGGCGGTGGAAGCATTACAGAGAACTACCATTGGCGCGTCTAAGAAATGTTCGGCATCCGACTCACGCGTGGTCGTGGAACCGTCCTTTGCGACGATATTGACAATGATGCCTTCTGGTAGAAGTAGATCCAGAACCTGACAGATAACATCCAGATTGCCGCCCGGATTGTTCCGCACGTCAAACAAATAGGAGCTGCAGCCATCTGTCTTCGCTTGCTCCAGCGCAGCAGAAAATTGATCGTAAACTGAGCTTTCGGAGAAGGAAAGAATGGTGATATAGGCAATTCCGCCTTCCAGTTTCTCATAAAGTACGTTTTCGCTCTTGACCTCGGCGCGGGCTACTTGTTTTTCAAAGGTTTCCTCTCCGCGCAGAATGGTCAGATGAACAAAGGTACCCGCCTCGCCGGCGACCGCACTGACCGCTTCTGCGTAGGTTTCGGCAGTCACGGCAAGATCTTCCACCGCAGTAATGATGTCACCCGCCTGTAAACCCGCATCAGCGGCAGGGGAGGTGGAATTGACGCGGTAGATGTGGATTCCTTGGGCGTCCGGATCGTAAACTACGTGAATACCGATACCCACATAACTGCCGCTGCGGTCTGTGGTATACGCACTGTATTCTTCAGCTGTCATGTAATCGGTATACGGATCACCAATTGCATCGAAAAGTCCGGCGTAGATCCCGTCCCAAAGATCGCTCTCGTCATAATCCCGTACATAGTTGCTTTGAATATAGGCGAGCAGGGCGTCCAGCTTGGAAAACTTTGCAGAAGCGGTCTTTTGCTCATTGACAGCGGCATTCATCTGCACGATCATGATGGTGTATGTGGAAATGAAGACTGCAACGCAGAGAAATAGGGTGAGAAAAACGGCAGCTGCAAGCGAAATTTTTCTCGTCTTTTTTACTTTTCTGGGAGTGGATGTCGCCGGTCTTTCCTCGGAAATGGGCTGCTGGGGCTCTTCTTTCTCAATTTCGTTATGACTGTTTTGCTGCATTATAAATCCCTCCTCTTTTCATTCAGGAGTTGGGCATTTTGGTATAATAGCCGTCAGGTAAGTAGTCATCCGGATCGACGTATACACCGTCCAACAAAACAGAAAAGTGCAAATGATTGCCGGTTGAACGGCCGGTGGTCCCGACCAGCGCAATGCAATCGCCCTGCGAAACTTGCTGTCCCTCCTCACATTTGAGCGCGCTTGCGTGCCCGTAAAGTGTGGTAACGGCGCGACCTTGACTGTCCTGTCCATGATAGATAATCACGCAGTTGCCGTATCCGCCATACCAAGCGGATTTGGTAACAATGCCCGATTTGGCAGCCAGAATCTGCGTGCCGGCGGAGCAAGCAATATCCAACCCTTCGTGAAATTCGGTTCCGACACCGGTAATCGGGTTGGTTCGCGTGCTGAAATAACTGGAAATCCGGTAGGAAATACCTTTTTCCAGCGGCCAAGCAAAACCGGAGCCGGAAACCGGATTCGACGGCTCCAAAGTAACTTGATTTTGTTGGTTCAGCGACGCACGTTCCTCCTTCAGCTCCGCGAGCTTTGCTTTCGCATCAGAGATTGTGGCACTGAGGCCAGCGTAATTTTCGGAAAGGAGGGAGGTATCCAGCTGAAGTTCGCTTGCAAGCTGCTGAAATGCTTCGACCGCTCTTACCAAACTATCCTTATCCGCATTCAGCTCTCGGAGATACCGTTCGTATTTTTCCTGGACGGAAGCATATTCTTCTTCCAGATCTGTCAACCGCAGAAGGGATTGCTCCATGGAACTGGTCAGGTCGCTGACGCATTCCATGATAGAGTTAAAGTTGTCCCTGCGCTCCAGGTAATCCGAGAGACTTTCGGATGAAAAAAGCAATTCGAAATCGTTGACTGTTCCGTTTTCATAGACGAAACGCATCAATTCCGAGAATAATTCTTGATAATATTCGTATTCGTTTTGTACCAACGATAACTCTGCCTGCGCGGTGCTGCGTTTCATATCGCAGGATTGAAGCAGGGATTCATTCAGATCGATCTGTGCCTCCAGAAGTGCGACCTGTCCGGCAGATAATTGTGCTTGCTTCTCAGCGCTGTCGGACTGTGTTTTCAGGTCTGCAAGCTGCGCAATCAGATCGCTTTGCTCGCTTTGCAGGCGGGAAAGCAGCGCTTCGCAATCAGAAATATCCTGATCTACATCCTGTGCAGTACGCGTCGCGGCAGCCTGCATAGCAGGCTGCCGGTCCAGTGCCAACAGTAAGGTACAGCCGGCAAGAGAGATACAAAGCAGAACACAGAGTATTTTGCAGAGAGAACGGCGACAATTTTTTTGCTTATTATTTATGAACAACATGACTGACAACTCTTTTCTGAATCCGGACCGTTAAACTTTCAAATACTTCTTAAGGGAGAGACTACCGGAAACCAGCCCTGCAAACAATCCGATGACACAGAAAGCAGCGGCAAGCAGTGGCAGGTGATGCAGGAACGGAGAAAGCTCAATGCCGCCGCCGGATATCACGGTGGTCATAGAGGAAACAACGCCGGACAGCACATAACGATACAGCAGAAATTCCAGCACTAAAGCAACCGCAGCGGAAAATACACCTAAGATGGCACCTTCAACAAGGAATGGCGTGCGGATAAACGCTTTGGTAGCACCGCAATAGCGCATGAACATGACTTCGTTTCTGCGTGCGAAGACACCAAGCTTGATGGTGTTCATAATCACAAACAGCGAGATCAGAAGGAGAATACCCATCAGCCAAAAACCGACTGCTGCCAATGTCTTTTTGACACCGGTTACATTGCGGTAGAGGTCGATACAGGAGCTGATATCTCCACTGGTGACTGCGGCGGTGCCGTCGGAAAGGCGAATTTCTTCAATTTGCGTGACGATTTGCACAACTTCGGTGATCTCCGAAAAATTGGAGAAAGTCAGTTTATAACTCGGACGCAATGGGTTCAGATCTTCATTGAAAAAAGAACTCCATGTTTGATCCTTGTACAACTCTTGAAACAGGGCGAGGTGTTCCTCGCGGGAAACGTATACGGCGTCTCCCTCTATCATGGGCGATTGCTCACAGATATTTTGAAGTGCGCTGCCGATTTCCGCGATTTGGTCGTCGGAATAGGTGGCAGGAATGCGAACTTCAATGACATTGAGGTTTTCAATCCTGTTGAAGTTTTCATCGATATTAGCGATGACAAGATAGAAAGTACCGAGAATGATCATACAGGACAGCAGTACCAGCACAGAGGCGGTAGACATGACGCTGTTGCGGAAAATGCTTTTAGCGCCCTGCGCGAGGTTGTAGCGGAAAGAGCGTAGCCATCTCATGACAAGGCACCTCCCATTTCCTCTTCGCTGTCCGAAAAACCGATCCGGTCCGAAACGATCTCGCCGGAGCGGATCTCTACAGTCCGTTTGCGGTAGCGGCGCAGCAACTCCTCATCGTGTGTGACAACCAGTACGGTTTTCCCTAACTTATTGACACGAAGCAGCAGGTCCATGATGTCGTCCCGTAGCGCATTGTCAATATTGCCTGTAGGCTCGTCTGCGATGATCAGCGAGGGGTTGTTGACCATAGCGCGCGCAAATGCGACTCGCTGCTGCTCGCCACCGGAAAGCTGACCGGGGAACGAACCGGCTTTATCCGTCAAACCGACAACGTTCAGAAAGAACGGGACGCGCTTGCGGATGACTGTGCGTTTTTCTCCGATCACGCGCATAGCAAATGCCACGTTCTCATATACTGTCATTTTTTCGAATAGCTTGAAATCCTGAAAGACAACGCCCATCGTACGTCGAAGGTACGGAATTTTCCGGGAACGGATCCTGTCCAGTCGGTATCCGTTGACCTCCAGTGAACCGGAGGATACCCGCTCTTCGCAGAGCAACAGGCGTGTCAGCGTGGTTTTGCCGGCGCCGGACGGACCGATGAGGAAAACGAATTCGCCGTCTTCGATCTGCAGATTGATCTCTTTCAGGGCAACCGTACCGTCGGGATATGCCATAGAGACATTTTGAAAATGGATCATATCGTAAACAGGGAATGGATCAATACATATTTGGTTTGCTGACCAGATATTTTTTGACCATCAGTGCGACCTTGAAAGTGATTGCGTGATCGAATTCGCGCAGATCCAACCCGGTCAGTTTCTTGATCTTTTCCAGACGGTAAACCAGCGTATTGCGGTGAACAAATAACTTGCGGGATGTTTCGGAAACATTGAGGTTGTTATCAAAGAAGGCATGAATCGTCAGCAGCGTTTCACGGTCGAGACTTTCCAGTGAACCTTTCTTGAAAACTTCCTGCAGAAACATTTCGCAAAGCGTGGTCGGCAATTGATAAATCAGGCGACCGATGCCGAGATTTTCATAATTGACGCAGGTTTGCTCCGTATCAAATACGCGACCAACCTCCAAAGCGACCTGCGCATCCTTGTAGGAGCGGGCAAGCTCTTTGACAGAGGTGACAACGGTACCGATGCCGACGACGCATTTGAGGTAGAACTCACTCTGGACACTGTCCACGATGGAATGCGCAATTGCGTCGATCGACTTGCTGTCGGTGCCGGATTTCAGTTCCTTGACCAAAACGATGTCTGTTTCTCCGACGCTGATGATATAATCATGCGTTTTATCGGGAAACATGTTCTGGATAATATCGTAGGGAACGATATCCGATTTGGATTGGAAGCGGATCAACAGTACGACACGGTTTGTTTCATTGTCGAAACGCAGTTCCTTGGATTTGATATAAATATCGCCGGGCAGAATGTTGTCCAGAATAATATTTTTAATGAAATTGGTTTTGTCATACTTCTCATCGTAAAGCGTTTTGATATTGGCAAATGCGATGGAAAGCAACATGGTTGTGCTTTTGGCGGAATCATCTTCGCCCTGCACGAAAACAATATATTCAATGCGTGCATGGGAGCCGATCGGACGGTAGGTATAGCCGTCGGCGGTCAGTGTATCAAAGTTATAGGACATCTCTTCAATGATTTCCCTGTGGCTTTCGCCGATTCGGGAAAGCTGACTACAGGCGATAATGGTTCCCTTTTCATCAATAATACCAATATCGCGGTCTACTGCCTCCCGCATTTGATAAACCAGCCCCTGAAACAATTTGTTGCTCATGTTGTATGACCATTCCTTTCTCGCGGAGATGCAATGTTCTTTTCCTGATTAAGAGGGGAAATTACATAGCAAATTCCATTTGATTATTCGAAATTCTGCATGTGTGTTTTTATGAATTCGGCTTCTATTCTACATTAAATTTGGTGAAATTGCAATACCTTTTTGAAAAGTTTTACAAAAAAATTGCGGTAGGTTTGGGCAATATGCAAACTAATGTGCGAAATATTTTGACAGCGCCCTTGAAAATGTTCGTTTTATTGTACAGAGGAGATGCTATTCTATTTGCAGACAAAACCTAAATTGATAAAGTGAAGTTCGGTTTTTGCGGTAAAATAAAGGGGAAATACCCGAAGATTACGTTGGCAAAAGACAGGGTGGTATATAGTTGGTGGTGGGTATGGCAGAGTGATTGCAGCACATTTTTCTTCAAGACGGGCTGCGTTTACTTTGCTAAAATGACGGGGAAATATCTTAAAATTCAGCTTTCGGGGAGCTGTGTAAACTCCTTAAAACAAAAAATGGTAGGAAAGGGTGTCATTTGAAAGATGAAACTATGGGAAAAACAATTCCTTGACATGGAGAACTGCCAGGAGGATGGACTTGACTTCTTTGAGTGGCTTGCGTTCTGCAAACGGTCGGCATCTTTGGAGGATGGGCAGGCGGAGGAAATGGGCGTATGTGAGCTGGAGGAAGAAGGATCGGAGTATGTTCAGCTTACTTTTTTCTGTGACGCAGAGCTTGCTTTCTAAAAAAGGAAGTACGGGAGGCGGCTGCCTCCCGTACATTACTTTTAATAGCGATCCGCCCTGCGTTGGAAATAGGACTGCGGATGTGCGCAGACAGGACATACCTGTGGCGCTTTCTGGCCGACACAAATGTGACCGCAGTTGGTACATTGCCAAACGCAAACCTCATCAGAGACAAAAATGGTTTGGGTGTTCAGGCGGTTTAACAGTGCGCGATAGCGCTCCTCGTGCTCCTTCTCAATGGCACCGACCATTTCAAAGAGGATTGCGATTCTTTCGAAGCCTTCTTCCCGCGCTTCTTTGGCAAAGCCGTTATACATGTCCGTCCATTCGTAATTTTCGCCGTCAATTGCATCCTGAAGATTGACTGCAGTGTCGGGCATAGAGCCACCGTGCAGCAGCTTGAACCAGATCTTGGCGTGCTCTCTCTCGTTGCCGGCGGTTTCGGCAAATAGGTCGCTGAGCAGGGTATAGCCTGCCTTACGGGCAGCGTCGGCATAATATCCGTACTTGGTATATGCCTGCGATTCGCCCGCAAAAGCGGTCTGCAGATTTTTTTCGGTTTTGCTTCCCTTAAGTTCCATGGTTATTGTCTCCTTTTATGATAAAATATGGTTTGCTTTTATGCCATCTGTTCTGCCCGCAGAAAGCAGACTTCCTTTTTTGCAGGCTGCGCAAAGTCCGCGGATATTCAACTGATAGTCCAGTACTGTGATTTCCGCGCGGGACTCCAGTACTTCTTTCAAACCGCCGAAGGTAATATCCACCAGCTTTCCGCAACGTTCGCAAAGAAGATGGTCATGCGGATTCATGTTGCGGTCGTAGCGGTCCGGACCATCGAGCGAGGAAATCTGACGGATTTCTCCGTCCGCTACCATCAGCCGCAAATTCCGGTAGACAGTTCCCAGTGCAATAGAGGGAAATTGTTTCTTGGCAATCCGAAAAATTTCTTCTGCGGAAAGATGATTGTCGGTATTCATAATGATCTGAAAAATCAGTTGGCGCTGCTTAGTCATGCCTGACTCCTAATAATAAGAATTATTATTAAAATTAAAATAACATAGTTTTTATCATTTGTCAAGGCCTTTCTTGACAAACAGAGAGAAATATGTTAAAATATCAAAGAAGAACCAAAAAATGATGATCGGGAGGAAATCGTATGCCTTTTTTGCCTGTCAAACCGGAAGAGCTGATCGGTCAGCCGGACTTCATCATTGTGACTGGAGATGCTTATGTAGATCATCCGTCTTTCGGAACGGCGATTGTTTCCCGCGTTCTGGAGGCGGAGGGATATTCCGTTGCCATTTTGCCTCAGCCGGATTACCGTTCCTGCGAGCCGTTTAAGCGGTTGGGAAAGCCGAGGCTTGCTTTCTTGGTCAACAGTGGGAATATCGATTCCATGGTGGCGCATTATACAGTTGCCAAGAAGCGCCGCAGCAACGATTACTATTCTCCCGGAGGTAAAGCGGGTTTCCGTCCGGACCGCGCCGTCATCGTCTACTGTAATCGTCTGCGGGAGGCATATGGCGATGTGCCGATCATTCTCGGCGGCATTGAGGCATCCACCCGTCGGTTTGCGCATTACGATTACTGGACGGATGCGGTTCGACGCAGCATACTGGTGGATAGTCGTGCGGATATGCTGACGTATGGGATGGGGGAAAATATTTTGCGTCGGCTCGCGTATTTGCTAAACAAAGGGATACCGATCCGCAAAATCCGGGACGTGCGCGGCACCGTTTTTTTGGAGTCCAGAGAATTTCAACCGCATTTCGAAGCGGTTTTTACCGGCGAATATGATGATATTCGTGATAACCGCGAGATCTATGCTGAAGCATTCCGCTTGCAGAGTGAAAATCAGGATGCCGTTTACGGAAAGGCTCTGTTGGAAGGCTATGATAGGAAGCTATTGGTGCAAAATCCGCCGATGCCGCCCCTGACGACTGAGGAACTGGACGCAGTATATGCCTTGCCTTATATGCGGACCTATCATCCGATGTATGAAAAGGCAGGCGGGATCCCGGCAATTCAGGAGGTGCGGTTTTCTATCACGCACAATCGCGGGTGCTTCGGAAATTGCAATTTCTGCTCCATCGCCTTCCATCAGGGGCGGATTGTAACTTCCCGCAGCATCGAATCCTGTGTCAGGGAGGCGGAGCTTTTGGTACAGCAGCCCGACTTCAAGGGGTATATTCATGATGTCGGCGGTCCGTCCGCCAATTTCCGTTCCAATAATTGCGAAAAGGCAAAGAAAGCGGGTGTTTGCCCGCATAAAAACTGTCTGACACCGGAGGTTTGCCGGAATATGAAGGTGGATCACAGCGAATACCTTTCGCTTTTGAAGGCGATAGAGGCGGTTCCCGGCGTGCGTAAGGTATTTGTCCGCAGTGGGCTGCGGTACGATTATATGCTTGCCGATCCGGACGATGCATTTTTTCGGAAGCTTATCTCAGATCATGTCAGCGGACAACTGAAGGTGGCGCCGGAGCATTGCTCTAACCATGTGCTTGCGCAGATGGGGAAGCCTTCAATTGAGACATATAACCGTTTTCGGGAAAAGTTCTATCAATATACCGGAGAAATCGGAAAAGAGCAGTATCTGATTCCGTATCTGATGTCCTCCCATCCCGGTTCGACGCTGAGGGACGCAGTGGAACTGGCTGTTTATCTGAAAAAGAATCATATCAATCCCGAACAGGTGCAGGATTTTTACCCGACTCCAGGTACGGCGTCAACCTGCATGTTCTGGACCGGGCTGAATCCCTTTACGGGAAAGCCGGTCTTTGTCCCGCGTACTTATGAAGAAAAAAAGCTGCAGCGCGCGCTGCTGCAATGGTACCGTCCGGAAAATGCCGAGACCGTTCGAAAAGCACTTTTCCTTGCCGGCAGGCAGGAACTGATTGGATTCGGACCGGATTGCCTTGTGAAGCCGAGGACGGTTTCTTCGGGAAGCAGGAAGCCTTCTGGGAAGAAAAAGAATGAGAAAAAAGCATCCGGAAAAACAGCGGACAGAAAAGACGCGAAGGCTATCAGGCGTCGTCGCGGATGACGCGGGTCTGATCCAGTACGAGCTGCAGCGCCATATCCCAGTTCTTAGACAGCTCCACCACGTCGTCGATATCAAATCCTTGTTCGGTGAAGCGGGCGTATACTTCCGGAGAAAGTTTTTCTTTCCATGTTTCTTCGCAGTCCTTACGGATCATGTAGAGCTTTGACATAAGAATCACCTTGCTTTATTCAGAATGTCGTTTTTTGAAGTTTATCACATCGAAAAACATCTGTCAAGTGGTTGCAATCCGAATAAAAATATGGTAAACTGCAACATACGCTTGGCAGAACCTACCTTCGGTTAAGTGAACCGGAAAGAGGAGCGCCTGAGTGGATATAGAAAGGAATAGGAAGACCATGCTTGAAAAAGAAATTGCAGAATTGCGCCGCCGGTTTCGTTATGAAAAAAATGCCATAGACGTCCTTTGCGGCTGTTATGTCAATGAACAGAAGGAGATTGTAACAACATTCCGCCAGTCAATGCCTGCCATGGGACAGGAGGAAGCGGAGAAATATCTCGCGCTCTTTCGCCGTTCCCTGTCCGGAGGGGTAGGAAAAAACCTGTTAGACATTGCCTTTACCAATGAACAGGTGACCAATGGGGAGGAACACCGCCTGTTGACTGCTCTCAGGAGCTCCGGTTTGACAGATGGGGAAGCGGTGGAGCGTATCTTCTCCAACATCATCGGAAGTTTACAGCTGGAAGGAAATTATCTGATTCTGCTGGCACATGATGTATATGATGTACCTTCCTACGGAAAAGACGGGGAACAGGTTGAGGACGGATCCGAAACGATGTTTTCCTATATCATCTGCTGTATCTGTCCGGTGAAGCTGACTAAGCCGTCACTGCGGTATGATTCATTCCGCAGCCTGTTCCAGAGTCAGGATGCGGACCAGGTTGTTGCATCGCCGGAGCTGGGGTTTCTGTTTCCGGCCTTCGATGATCGCTGCGCCAACCTCTACGGCGCGTTATACAGCACAAGGAATCTGACCGACAGCCATCAGGAACTGGTGGATGTTCTGTTCGGTACGTCGCTTCCGATGCCGGCGGATACCCAGAAGGAGTTGTTCAGCGGCATGCTTTCGGATTCTTTGGAGGAGGCATGCAGTTATGAAGTGGTGCAAACCGTACATGATGCTCTGCTTGCTCGCGTAGAGGAGCAAAAGGAGCATCGGGAGGAGCCGGTTGCTCCGGTAACCAAAGCGGAGCTGAGCCGTGTATTGGAAAGCTGCGGCATCGCGGAAGAAAAGATTGCCGGTTTTGAACAGCACTACAACGAGTCCTTCGGCGGAGAAACCGCGCTTTGTCCGCAGAATCTGGTGGGAAGCGGGGAACTGGAGCTGCGCACGGAAGATGTGACGATTCGTATAGATGCAGCGCATAGCGATCTTGTAGAGACCTGCCTTTTGGACGGAAAGCCCAGTATTATCATCCGCGCAGAAGGAACGCTTACGGTGAACGGTATTCCGATCACCATCAAACAGGAAAAGGAACGGATATAAGAGTCGGGAAAGAAAGGAAAGGGAACAGTATGAGGAAATGGTTGATGCTGCTGCTCGCGGGAATGCTTCTGCTTTCCGCCTGCACGACGGGCGGGGAAACTACATCTTCTGCGTCGTCTGAAGCAATTGATGAGGGGGAAACGGGAATGAGATATACACTGGTTAGTGTCGGAAAGCCGTATACCGCTTCAACCGCTGCAAACGATACATACCCTGACTTGTTCGGACAGCAGTTGACTGATGGGCAAAAGGCGCCGGATGTCGGTGTCTCTTATACAGATGTGCGTATGGTTGGCTATACGAGCACCTGTAGCTTTGATATCGATCTCGGGGAGGATGGCAAAAATTTGTCCGCTGTTTCCGCACGCTCTTTGGATATGAGTCAGGACGGTGTCAGTCTTGCTACATCGGCGCGCTTTTATGGCTCCGCAGACGGCAGCGATTGGGAAATACTCGGACGTGCATTTTTCAGTTCCACCGGCGACCGAACTGTAAGCAGCGCCCGACTGGAATTGGAGGAGGCGCGGGACTTCCGATATGTACGGATTTCCGTTACGCTGAAAAGCGGCAGCTACTTCTTTTTCGTAGATGAGCTGGAGGTCTTTGCGGATATACCGGCGACGGAGCATGAGAGTACGGTTAAGGCAGCGTATGAGTCGGAGACAATTGACCGCTCTGCTTGGAGGGCATTGTCCACTGGTGCGCCGTCTGCTCCTGTCGCTAATGAGAATGTTGCCCTTGGCGCTTCTTATCAATTTGATAATTGTCTGTTTGACGATCGGGCGCCGGAAGACGCTGCGCTGTTGACAGACGGTGCCCGTACCGGAAGGCTGTTTGGAGAACCGGTGTGGGTTGGAATCAGCGGGGAGAACGCGCCGTCTTTAACGCTGGATCTTGGTAAGTCCTGCCAGAACCTCTATTCCTTCCGCTTGTATGCGCTTGGAAGCGGCGGTCCTTCCGTCCTGTATCCGGACGCAGTGGATGTGTATGCATCCGAGGATGGGGATACCTATACGCTTCTTGGGCGTATGTATGCGCCGGTGGCCTGCGATACTTATGCATATACGCTCCTGCTGCCCGAATATGTGCACGCGCGGTATCTGCGCTTTGCTTTTTCCGAAGCGGAGGGATACTATTGGCTGGAAGAGATTGAAGTGCTTGCCGGCTTGGACGAGGTGCCTGACGATGAGCTATATCCGCCGGTTTCTTTCCCGGTCGTGACGGAGGAGCTCTTCTGGGATGCTTCGGAGGAAGATTACCTCGACATGCAGAATTTGCTGTTGGGAAGATCGCAGCAGATCGCGGCCTCCTTCTATATGGGAATGACGGAGCATGGGGATGAAACGCCTGCGGATACCACGGTTTTGACGGATGGTAAGCTTGCTTCCGATTTGTACTGCTACGGCAGCGAATGGTTCTTTCACAGGGGTGGCGGTGCGCTGGATATTTTCTACGATCTCGAAAAGCTTTCCACCGTTTCCTCTTTCCGGGTGAGCCTGCTGGAGCAGCTGGATTGGGGGATCGCCCGCCCGACACATATTACCGTGTTCCTGTCCGAAGATGCAGAAAATTGGTATCCGGTTGCCATATATGATCGCGGTGATGAGGTGCTCCATACCGGCGCAACGCAGATGTCTTTTGACCTTCCGTTGGAAACCGCCTATGCGGCGCGTTTTGTCCGTTTTCGTATCGAATCCGGCTTTCTGTTTCTGGACGAGCTGGAAGCATACGGCACCAAAGCAGTGACGGAGAAAACTGCACGGCTGGTCGACAGTGGTATTTCACCGGTGCTTTACTATACCAATGAGGAAAGCGAGCAGTACGCCAATACGGAAAATACGCCTGTCCAGGCAAGGGATATCGTGCTTGTATACGGAGAGAAGGGAGATGAAAATACTCTTCTGCCGCTGGTCGCATATCTTGATGCGGAAGGCAATATCGCGGATACACTGATGGATGGATTTCTCTATTGTCCGACCGGCGGGTTGCCGTCCGGCGTCGCGCCGCATCAGGAAAGCATAAAAACGGACTGGGATTTCCTTTTTGATAACACATTCAACGGTATCAACGGATTCGACCGGCTGGAAGAGGTTGTCGGTACGGTCAAGCAAGCGCTGAATCAACCGGAATATCGTGTGCAGGTCTATATCACGATCCTGTATCCGCACGAAACGGTGACCGATTTCGGGGATGTGGACGGCGACAGCGTGACGGAAAGCCTTGCCACCGCAGAGGGACGACGTAAGGTGTTAGAATGGTACCTTACCCGCTGCCAGACAGAGTTTGCCGCACGCGGATATGAAAATTTGGAATTGGGCGGTTTCTATTGGATTAACGAAGCCGTCACTTGGGAATATGACGATACCGTTCTTATTAAGGAAATTGCTGATTGCGTTCACGATGCCGGTTCTTATCTTTTGTGGATTCCCTATTACACGGCGAACCGGTATTTTCTCGGATATGAACTCGGCTTTGATCTGATCTCTATGCAGCCGAACTATGCATTTGATTTGGAGAAGCCTCTGTATCGTTTTACTACCACTGCCAGCCGTACCCGTCGGATGCAGATGTGCGTAGAAATCGAACATACTTACCAAGCGCTTTCCGATCCGTTGTATGCTCGGAACTATATGCTGTATCTGTATTATGGTGCAGTAACCGGATATATGGAGGACGCGATTCATATTTATTATGACGATCTCCAAAACTTTTCGCTGATGGCACAAAGCGACAGTGCGCTCTGCCGCATGCAGTATGACGCAACTTATGCATTTGTCAAGGGGACGCTGGAGCTGGTGCCGGAGGTGAGGGAACCCCTGTCTTTCTCTGCTTCAGCGGACGCAGTGTTCGGCGGAACGCTGGGAACAGAAGGGGAGCTTGCACTGTATACGCTGGCGGGTGCACCCGCGCATGGGATCGTTTCTCTTTCTTCGGATGGAGGCTTTCTTTACTTCCCGGATAAAGGATATCAGGGTGAGGATTCCTTCACATATACGTATAATAATTACCTCGGGGAGTCTGAGGTATGCACAGTCCTACTTACGGTGAGTTGACATGGAGCAACCGAAGCAGCGGCAGGAACATCCGATTCCTCCGGTGTACGACAGACTCTCCCGCGTGCTGATTTTAGGAAGCTTTCCTTCGGTTCGCTCGCGGGAGGAGCGGTTCTTTTACGCACATCCGCAAAACCGTTTTTGGAAGGTATTGGCGGCAGTTCTCGGAGAGGCGGCGCCACAGACATTGGAACAGAAGCGGCAGTTGTTACTTCATAACGGGGTAGCACTTTGGGATACGATCGCTTCCTGCGAGATTGCCGGCAGTGCAGACAGCAGCATCACCGGGGTACAGCCAAATGATCTTACACCAATCCTTGCCCTGTGTCCGGAGATTCGGATCTTTACCAACGGAAAAACTTCGGATGCTTGCTACCGTCGTTATCAGTTTCCGCTGACTGGACGGGAGGCGACCTGTCTTCCGTCTACCAGTCCGGCGAATGCTTCTTGGTCCTTTTCGCGTCTGTGTGAAGCATGGCGTGTGATTGCAGTGACATGAAACCTGCCAAGAGAGCGTCCTTTATAGGACGCTCTCTTGGCAACACGAAAAATATTTCAGTATTTCTGCACCGGAATGGGGGGATGAAATATCAAACAGAGCATTCAGCTTTCGGACCATTTTTCATTTGCAAGATTACTTCGCTTTACTTTGCCATCTGTTGTGATGATGGTCTTTACTTCCTTGTATAGTGTGGTGGACGGCATTTTTGTTTCCAATATTGTTGGAGAAAGTGCGCTGGCGTCCATCAATATTGTCTACCCGCTGATAACAGTGGTCGGAGCCTTTGGCTTTATGCTTGGCACCGGCGGCAGTGCACAGGTAGCGCGTACGCTTGGGGAAGGGGAGCCGCACCGTGCGCGGCAGTATTTTACTTCGCTGATTCTGACCATAATATTGGTCGGTGCGGTGTTGTCTGCGCTTTGTATTGCCTTTATCCGCCCGCTTTCCTTTTTGTTAGGGGCAAATGAGGAACTGATCGAAAACTGCACGACCTATGGAATCATTCTGTCAGTCGGCTTAGTTGCTTTTATGCTGCAGACGACCTTCCATTCCTTTTTTGTAGTGGCGGAAAAGCCGAAATTAGGTTTGGTGCTGACGATTGCTTCTGGCTTGGTGAACAGCCTTTTGGATTGGCTGTTTATTGCGGTGCTCGGTTGGGGCATTGCGGGGGCTGCCGCGGCAACGGTTGCGGGGTTCTGCGTCGGCGGTTTTCTCCCGCTGCTCTATTTTGCCTTTCCGAATGGCAGCCTGCTTCGGCTAACGCATACATCTCCGCATTTTCGTATGCTCGCGGCAAGCTGTGCCAATGGATCGTCGGAAATGGTTTCCAACATTTCCATGGCGATCGTGACCTTTCTGTTCAACCGCCAGATGCTGCGTCTGGTCGGCTCGGATGGTGTCTCCGCAATTACGGCGATTATATACCTCGGCTTTGTTTTTCTCGCTATTTTGATCGGTTTTTCGATCGGCGTTGCGCCGGTCCTTGGGTTTCATTACGGCGCGCGCAATCGTGAGGAACTGCACCATGTTTTTCAAAAGTGTATGGTGGTTGTAGCGGTGGTTTCTATTGCCATGGCAGCGCTGGCGGAAGGGTTTGCCGGACCGTTAGTGGGTATTTTCCTCAGTGAGCAAAGCGGCCTGCGGGAGATGGCGGTTCATGGCTTCCGGCTGTATGCGCTATCCTTCCTGCTTTCCGGTCTGAATATCTTTTCTTCCGCCTTTTTTACCGCTCTTTGCAACGGCAAAATTTCTGCTTTGATTTCCTTTTTGCGCACTTTGCTGCTGCAAACCGCTTCGCTGCTGATTCTGCCGGAGGCATTGGAACTAAACGGTGTCTGGCTTGCGGTTCCGCTGACGGAGTTGCTGTCCGCGTTTGTTTCCGTATCCTTTCTCATCGCAGAGCGCAGGCGGTACGGATACTAATCTGCGTTGCATTCCAATTTGGCAGGCTCCATATGTTTCTGCGATTCTTCCGCTCCTGCGTACTCCTTCGCGCGATAAAAGTCCTGCCCTTCTATTGCAGGCGATAGCTTTTCGGTAGATGACTGCTTTTGCATGGAGGAATCGCTTGGCTGCCGATGCTCTGCCGGCGGGCATCCTGCGATATGTGTAGGTTGGACAGATTCGCATATTGACGGCAGCTTCTGACCGGGATTTCTTCTACGGAGGTAAATCCTTTCGGGCTTCCCTTCAAAAGTGCACCGAATACGACGGCGACGGTGGTCATCGTATGCTGCAGACAGGAAAAAGAAAAGACAACCGTGCAGTTCCGTTCGGTGTGCAGGGTTGTCTTTGTTTTTGAAATGAATTTTTACGGTTCGGTCGCGGCGAGTGCGTCTCTGCGAGAGAGATTTAAACGACCTTTCTCATCAATTTCGGTTACCATAACCTTGATTTGATCACCGACGGAAACGACATCTTCCACTTTGGCAACACGCTTTTTGTCTAACTGGGAAATGTGAACCAATCCTTCCTTGCCGGGCGCTATTTCTACGAAAGCGCCAAAGTTCATCAGACGGGTTACCGTGCCCATAAAGATGGTACCCGGTTCAGGGTCCTTTGCAATCGCATCGATGATGGCGAGTGCACGGTATCCGTCGTCCTTATTGACCGCCGCGATGAAGATGGAGCCGTCATCCTCGATATCAATCTTGCAATTGGTGTCTGCACAGATCTTCTGAATGACTTTTCCGCCGGAACCGATGACCTCGCGGATCTTGTCCGGGTCAATCTTGGTGGTAATCATCTTAGGCGCATATCGGGAAACATCCTCACGAGGAGTAGGCAATGTCTTGAGCAGATATTCGTCAATGATAAAGAAGCGACCTTTTTTAGTTACTTCAAAGGCGGATTTAATAATCTCCGGCGTCAGACCGTCAATTTTCAGATCCATCTGAATAGACGTAATTCCCTTTTTGGTGCCTGCAACCTTGAAATCCATGTCACCGAAGAAATCTTCCAGCCCCTGAATATCGATCATGGTCATCCAGCGTTCGCCTTCCGTAATCAGACCGCAGGAGATTCCTGCTACGGGAGATTTGATCGGTACACCCGCGTCCATCAGCGCCAGCGTGGAGCCGCAGACGGATGCCTGTGATGTGGATCCGTTGGAGGAAATGACCTCCGAAACACAGCGGATCGCATAGGGGAATTCCTCTACGGAGGGAAGTACCGGCAGCAGGGAGCGTTCTGCAAGCGCACCGTGACCGATTTCTCTTCTGCCCGCTCCGCGGGAAGCCTTTGCTTCGCCGACTGAGAAGCCGGGCATATTATAGTGATGCATATAGCGCTTGGTTTCTTCAATATCAATGCCGTCCAGCATCTGCACCTCGCTCATCGGTGCCAATGTGCAGGTAGTCAGAACCTGCGTCTGTCCTCTGGTAAACATGCCGGAGCCGTGGACACGGGGCAGGAGGGAAACTTCTGCCGCCAGCGGTCGGATCTGATCCATTCTCCGACCGTCTACACGCTTCTGCTCAGTCAGCAGCCAGTGACGGACGATCTTTTTCTGCAGCTTGTAAAGGCATTCGTTGATCATCGGCTTGCTGTCGGGATACTCCTCCTCCAGTTCGTCATAAACCCGCTGGTAAATCGGTTGCAGACGTGCATCACGGACCTTTTTGTCGTCTGTATCCAGTGCCGCCTTGACCTCCTCGGAGACCAGCGCTTCAATTCTGTCGAACATTGCCGGATCCACAACACAGGACTCGTAAGCGAACTTTGGCTTGCCGATTTCTGCGCGTATAGATTCGATAAACGAGACGACGCCTTTGATTTCCTCATGTGCTTTCATGATCGCTTCGAACATGACCTGATCGTCTACCTCGTTAGCGCCTGCTTCGATCATAACGACCTTTTGTGCAGAACCGGCAACAGTCAGCTGCAGTTCGCTCTTTTCGCGCTGTGCTTCGGTCGGATTGACGATAAGTTCACCGTCAACCAAGCCGACGAATACACCGCCAATCGGACCGTTCCAAGGAATATCGGAAATGGTGAGCGCGATGGAAGCGCCGATCATGGCGGCAATTTCCGGGGAGCAATCCTGATCCACCGACATTACGGTCAGCGAAAGAACTATATCGTTGCGCAGATCCTTCGGGAACAGCGGCCGGATCGGGCGGTCAATGACGCGGGAGGAAAGGATGGCATGCTCTGTCGGTCTGCCTTCCCGGCGGTTCCAGCTTCCCGGAATTTTGCCGACGGAGTAAAGTTTTTCCTCGTAGTCCACGGAGAGGGGGAGGAAGTCAATGCCGTCTCTCGGCGCGGCGGAAGCGGTCGCAGTACAGAGAACCGCAGTGTCGCCGTAACGAACCATACAGGAGCCATTGGCAAGCTGAGCCATCTTGCCGGTTTCGATGACAAGCGGTCTGCCGGCAAGCGTATACTCAAATTTTTTGTAGTGTTCAAACATCTTGGCAATTCCTTTCTTAGCATGAATGTTTGTTGCCGCAAGCGAAGTTTAACACTTACATACGGCTTCGAAGTCCTTTCTGAACATACGGAAAGGTTTTCGGAGCATATCTAAATGATAAACCGGCTTACGGAAGGGGCGGTGCAGCACAGGCAATGCGTTTTGAGCCGCATTGCCTGTACATGCGTGGCAAATCTGTTTTACTTTCTGAGACCGAGGCTTTCCACAATCGCACGGTAGCGGTTGATATCCTTCTTCTGCAGATAGCCGAGGAATTTCTTTCTCTTGCTGACCATCTGGTGAAGACCTCTTCTGGAATGATTGTCCTTCGGATTGGCTTTCAGATGCTCGGTGAGCTGCTTGATTCTCGTGGTGAGAATGGCGATCTGCACTTCGGCAGAACCAGTGTCACCTTCGTGCACAGCATAGTTTTTGATGATTTGCTGCTTTTCATCCTTCAAAAGCATTTTTTTGTTCACCTCCATAAATTTTTTCGGGATAAGCCGAGCCGGAGGTCCGGTGAACGGACGCGTCGCCTCAAACCCAGCCTATCTTCAGTAATAACACGGCGAACCTCAAAATTCGCTCGGAATGGATACGGAATCCGTTCATGTTAATATAGCACAATCTTCCCGATTTGTAAAGAGTCTTTGTAAAATTTCCCCTGCAATTTTTTCGTAAACTTTTCGGATTCGACGATTAAGCTCTTGCCAAGGATTGGTTTTTGTGATATACTGCCTATAAGTTTAAGAAGGAATTATAGAAAGGACGGGTGTTTCTTGAAACCGGAGCTGCTTTATGACCGGCTGATGCAGGTGGTTGGTTTTGTAGTGCTGCTCGGACTGACGCTTGCGCTGCTTTTCGCTTTCCGGGAAAACCTCCTGCCCTATCAGGAGGACGGCGATGTGTTCGGCACGGTTTATGTCGTGCAGTCCGAGGCGGAGTTGATTTCTGATGTATCCGAACCGGATTGAAAAACGTGGAAAATAAAGGGAACTGTCAAAAAAACTTGCCTATATAACCAAAAATTCAAGAAAGGGAACAGAAAACTGACTATGGCTAAAAAGAAAGAGACAGTCGCCATGCTGCTTGCGGGAGGGCAGGGCAGCAGGTTGTATCTTCTGACAGAGCGTACTGCAAAACCCGCCGTCCATTTCGGCGGCAAGTATCGTATCATTGATTTTCCCCTTTCCAATTGCGTCAATTCCGGAATTGATGCGGTCGGTGTCCTGACGCAGTATCAACCGCTTGCGCTGAATGAGTATATCGGAAACGGGGTGCCATGGGATTTGGATCGCATTTATGGCGGTGTCATGACCTTGCCGCCGTATCAGGCGATGAACCGTTCCGAATGGTACAAAGGCACTGCCAATGCAATTTATCAGAATATGCACTTTATCGATAAGTTTGATCCGGATTATGTGGTGATTCTTTCCGGTGACCATATTTATCAGATGGATTACTCCGAGATGGTGGAATTCCATAAAGCCAAAGGGGCCGACTGCACCATCGCGGTTTTTGATGTTCCGCTGGAGGAAGCCGGGCGGTTCGGCATCATGAATACTGATGAAAATGACCGGATTTACCAGTTTGAAGAGAAGCCCAAGCAGCCGAAGAGTACCAAGGCGTCTATGGGTGTCTATGTTTTTTCCAAGGACAAGCTGTATGCTTATCTGATTGCGGATGAAAAGGAGCCGGAGAGCGCCAAGGATTTCGGAAAGAATATCATTCCCGCTATGCTGGAAAACGGTGAGAATTTGTATGCATTTCCGTTCCACGGCTACTGGAAGGATGTCGGCACCATCGAAAGTCTCTGGGAAGCGAATATGGATCTTCTCGGAGCACATCCGAGGTTGACGCTGCAGGACAGCGGCTGGCGGATTTATTCACGCAGCGATGCCCGTCCGCCGCAATTTGTCGGAGAAAGCGCTTTGGTTCGTAATGCAATGATTACCGAGGGCTGTGAAATATACGGCACGGTCATTAACAGCGTGCTTTCCGCCGGCGTTGTGGTGGAGCGCAATGCCGTGGTTCGTGACAGTGTCATTTTTGAGGATGTAACCATTCGGGAAGGTGCGGAGGTACATTACGCCGTCATAGACAGTGATACCCAAATCGGTGAAAACGCCCGCGTTGGGAAACCGATGGAGGAGTCCGACGGCATTACGCTGGTCGGCGGGGGACTGGAGCTTCCTGCAGATATCGTCGTTCCGGATCATTCCCGTTTCGGCGCAAGAGAACTGGAAGAGGTAAAGAAGGGAAGGGAAGTCGTATGAGTACCGTTGCGATTTTATTTGCCGGCATGAATGAGCGTCATATTCCAGAACTGACCGGGGAACGCACGATGGCTTCGGTTCCGTTTGGATGCCGTTACCGTTTAATCGATTTTACGCTTTCCAATGTGGTTAATGCGGGGATTACTAAGGTTGGTATTCTGGCACATTATAATTATCAGTCATTGATGGATCACGTCGGCACCGGAAAGGACTGGGATCTTGCGCGCCGCAACGGAGGGATCAAAATTCTTCCGCCGTTTATCACGGCGTTCGCCAATCGCGGGAACGGGCTGTACGCTTCGCGTCTGGAGGCGTTGATCAGCGCTCGCCGATTTATCAGCGAGTGTAAGGAGGAGCAAGTGCTGCTTTCCGACTGTGATCTGATCTGTAATCTGGATTTCGGCGAGATGCTGCGTGCGCACCGGGATAGCGGTGCAGATGTTACCGTCGCGGTTTGCAACCGTTTTGTGCCGGATGTTGCCGATGTTAGCGTGGTGCATGCAACGGGAGATGGCCGAATTATTGATGTAACCGATTATAATGACAGTGTTTCCGGAAATAAAGATGTGCAAATGCATATTCTGGTGATGAACCGGCATTTTCTGCTTTCTCAGTTGACCGAGGCGGTTGCTCACGGATATACCAGCCTTACGCGTGATCTTCTGACACGTTGTGCGAGAACGAGCAATTTTCGGATTTTCCGATATGACGGATACTGTGAAACGGTCGGGAATATATCGGAGTATTATCGGCGGAATATGGAGCTTTTGAACCCGGAGATCCGAAAGCTGCTGTTTCAGGTGAAGAATCGTCCGATTCTGACCAAGGTGCGGAACTCTGCACCGACGATTTATGCCGAGGATTCGCTGGTCAAAAATTCTTTGGTAGCAGATGGCTGTGTGATCGAAGGGATTGTTGAAAATTCGATCATTTTCCGTGGTGTTCATATTGGGAAAAACACCAGCGTGGAAAACTGCATTCTGATGCAGGATACCTATGTCGGCAATCATGTTTATCTGAACGGCGTCATTACGGATAAGTGTGTGACCATTCGGGATGGACGTGTGCTTTCCGGGCACGAAAGCCATCCGTTCTATATCGAGAAGCTTGCCGAAGTGTAGCATATGATCAAGCGTGCTTCGAGTTATTTCAGGAAAGGAAGTTTGCCATTATGAAGCTTTTGTTTGTCGCCTCGGAATCCACCCCTTTTGCCGCGTCCGGCGGACTTGCGGATGTCATCGGGTCTCTCCCTGTCGCCCTGAAAAAGGCGTCGCCGGAAGACGATATCCGTGTCATCATGCCACTGTACGGCACTATGAGCGCTGCGTGGCGTGAAAAACTGACTTTTCTGACCAGCAAATATGTCACGTTGAGTTGGCGGAATCAGTACTGTGGTATTTTTACCGTTACTTACCGGAATGTGATCTACTATTTTCTGGACAATGAGTATTACTTCAAGCGCGGATCTCTGTATGGAGAATTTGACGACGCTGAGCGGTTTGCATTCTTTTGCCGCGCTGTGATCGATCTGCTGCCGGTTATCGACTTTTTTCCGGATGTTCTCCATGCCCATGATTGGCAGGCCGCACTTTCTGTGATTTATCTCAAGAGGAAGTACGGTCTGATAGAGCGCTATGCGGATATTCGTACGGTGTTTACCATTCACAACATCCAGTATCAGGGGAAATACGGCTTTGAGCTGTTGGGGGATGTGTTTGATCTGCTGCCTTCCGACCGCGAGATTGTGGAATACGGCGATTGCATCAATCTGCTCAAGGGAGCGGTGATCTGTGCCGACCGTGTCACAACGGTCAGCCCTACCTATGCAAAGGAAATCCTTCTTCCAAAATACTCTTATGGGCTGGATTCTGTTCTTCATCTGTGCAGCGGAAAGCTGTCCGGCATTCTGAATGGGATCGATCGGGAGACCTACAGCCCGTCTAAAAATACGGAGCTGCCCGCAAACTTTCATGTCAATCGCATGGCGGGTAAGGCGGTATGCAAGGCAGAGCTGCAGCGTCAGCTTGGCCTGCCGGAGCGTCCGGAAGTTCCGCTCATTGCCATGATTACCCGACTGGTGGATTCCAAGGGCTTGGATCTGTTGACCTTGGGTGCGGACGACCTGCTGGAGGAGGATGTACAGCTGGTGCTGTTAGGAAAGGGGGATTTCTATTATGAGGATTTCTTCTGGCATCTTGCGGAACGTCATGCCGATCGTTGCCGCGTGCTTCTGCGGTTTGATCAGGTTATGGCAAAGCAGATTTATGCCGGCGCAGATATCTTCCTGATGCCTTCACGTACCGAGCCTTGCGGTCTTGCGCAGATGATTTGTTCACGCTACGGAACCGTTCCGGTCGTGCATGAGACCGGCGGGCTGTATGACAGTATCCGGGATGCAGGCTGTGAAGGCGGTGGAAACGGCTTTACGTTTTCTTCCTACAATGCGTGGGATATGCTTTGTGCGGTTCGCAACGCGCTTCAGTGCTACCGGGATCGGGATGTATGGAAAAAGCTGACCCGCCGTGTGATGCTGACCGATTTTTCTTGGGAGCTTTCAGCTGCAAAGTATCTTGAGCTGTATCGCTCCCTTGATCCCCTTTCTGAAACTATTCATCAATAACCGGAGTATCCAAGTTATGTCTGAACAAATCAAACAGTCCTCTGTCAATGAGGCATTGCTTAATAAATTGTCCCGCTATTTCGGTACCGCGCCGGAGGAGGCAACACCGCAGCAGATGTATCAGGCGGTGGTTCTTTCAGTGCGCGATTTGTTGGGAAGCCGCAACCGGAAACTTCTGCAAAAGACCAAGGAGCAATCCGCCAAGCAGGTGTTTTATCTGTGTATGGAATTTCTGATGGGACGCACCCTGAAACTCCATCTCTGTAATCTCGGTTTGGAGGAATTTTACCGAAGGGCATTGGAAACGTATGGGTTTTCCCTTACGGAAATCTATGAGATGGAGCCGGATCCGGGACTTGGAAACGGCGGCTTAGGCAGACTTGCCGCCTGTTTTTTGGATGCGCTGACTTCGCAGGACTATCCAGCCAAAGGCTTTTCCATTCTATATGAATACGGTCTGTTCAAGCAGCGCGTTGTAGATGGCGAGCAGTTGGAACTGCCTGATATCTGGCTGCCGGACGGCAACTGCTGGTTGGTTCCGCGTCAGGATGAGAAGGTCATTGTCCGGTTCGGCGGCACCGTGCGTGAGGAATGGCAGGACGGCTATTGCAATGTTGTTCTGGAGGGCTGCGATGAGGTAGAGGCAGTGCCCTACGATATGTTCGTTACCGGTGGCGGTACGGATACGGTCAATACCCTTCGCTTATGGAAATCCCGCGACCGGGATCATTTTGACATGCAGGCATTTTCGCAGGGGCAGTATATCAAAGCATTGGAAGAGAGCACTATGGCGGAGACCATCTCCAAGGTACTTTACCCTGCTGACAATCATCATGAGGGAAAATTGCTGCGTCTTTCACAGCAGTATTTTTTGGTATCTGCTTCTCTGCAAAATATCGTCAGCAATCATCTTACACAGTATAAAACGTTGGAAAATTTACCGGATCGGGTTGCTATTCATATCAACGATACGCATCCAGCTTTAGCGATTCCCGAGCTGATGCGGATTTTGATGGATCAGCACCATTTTTCTTGGGAGCACGCGTGGGAGATCACAACCCAGACGGTTTCCTATACCAACCATACCGTTCTGCCGGAGGCGCTGGAGGTTTGGAATGAGCATCTTTTCTCGATCAAGCTGCCGCGCATCCACTCAATCATCCGGGAGATCAACGAGCGCTTCTGTAAGCTGGCTTGGGAACGTTTTACCGGCGATTGGGATAAAGTCGGTCGTATGGCGATTCTGGATCACGGACTGGTCCGAATGGCAAACCTGTCTGTCGTCGGTTCTCACTGTGTCAACGGTGTATCGGGACTGCATTCGGAGATTCTGAAAACCGCAGTATTCCGAGATTATTATGATCTGTATCCCGAACGATTCACTAATGTAACCAATGGCATTGCTCATCGTAAGTGGCTTTGTTATTCCAATCCCCGTTTGGCGGCACTGCTGGATGAAACGATTGGTGACGGCTATCGGAAGCATCCGGAGGAACTGGAAAAGTTTGCCGCGTTTGCGGAGGACGGTGCCGTGCTGGAACGGTTGGAAGAGATCAAGAAACGGAACAAAGAGGATTTTGCGCGATATATCCGGGATACCAAGGGAATTGAGATCGATCCGGAAAGCATTTTTGATGTGCAGGCGAAGCGTCTGCACGAATATAAACGGCAGCTGCTCAATGCTCTTCATATTATTGACCTGTATCAGCAGCTGAAGGAGAATCCCTCGCTGGAAGTTCCGCCGAAAACTTTTCTGTTTTCCGCTAAAGCGGCGCCCGGCTATTATCTTGCCAAGGATATCCTTCGTCTCATCTGCTTCCTTGGTGCGGATATCGATCGTGATCCGCTTCTGCGGAAAAAACTGCGTGTCGTTTTTCTGGAAAACTATAATGTCACGCTGGCGGAGCATTTAATGCCTGCCGCTGAAATCAGCGAACAGATCTCTTTGGCGGGAAAAGAGGCGAGCGGTACTGGCAATATGAAGTTTATGATTAACGGTGCGCTGACGATCGGAACACTGGACGGCGCCAATGTGGAAATGGCAAATCTGCTCGGCAAAGACAATATCTTCATCTTCGGCCATACCGCCGAGGAGGTGGAAGAACTTTGGCGAAAGGGATATTTTTCTTCGGAATACTATAACCGTTCCCAACGGCTCAAACGTGCCCTTGACAGTTTGCAGGCAGGGTATGCTGGGCGCTCTTTCTCGGACATTGCGAAATACCTGCTGTATTCTTACGGAGTTTCTGATCCATTCATGTGTCTTGCAGATTATGATTTTTACGCTGAGGCACATGATAGAATGATCGGGGCATATGCGGACCGGCAGCGCTGGAACCGGATGTCTTTGATGAACATTTCGAAAGCAGGCTATTTTGCTGCGGATCGAAGCATCCGGGAATACGCTGAACGCATTTGGAAAATCAGACCGCTTCATAAAGACGGGGAGTCGATATGAAGGCATCCTTTCTTCGTGTCCTGCGGGACGGCTCCGAGACCGGGTCGTATACCATTCCGTTCGGCAGTGAAATTCGGTTTGAACTGGGAATTTTCGATGCTGGGCAAGTCCGTTTTTATCTGGGTAATGATGAAAAGGTGCTTCTTCAGAAGGAAGCGCCTTTCCTGTGTGAAGAGGATTCTTTGCGCGTTTTTGCCTGTACGGTAAAGACAGAAGAAATTGCGCCGGAGGGAGACGGGCTGTTTTTCTTTCACTTTGAAGCAGAAACCTCCGGCGGCCGCCGCTATACTGTCTGCGAGGAAAATCGGCTTGCCTTCTCGGATCATTTTGTGAATGAATTTCAGCTGACGGTGTACCGTTCCGCCTATCCATCGCCGGATTGGCTGGATAACGGTGTGTTTTATCAAGTTTTTGTGGATCGATTTTACAAGAGCGGCCGTTCGCCGCGCCGTCCGGACGCAGTATACTGCGAGGACTGGACAAACGGGATTCCCGAATATCCCGCTGTCGCAGGACAACCCTATCCGAATAATACGCATTTCGGCGGTGATCTGTACGGTGTGGCAGAAAAGCTGGACTATCTGAAGGATCTGGGGATAACGGTATTGTACCTCAGCCCGGTGGCGAGCGCCTTCTCCAATCATAAATATGATACTGGCGATTATTTACAGGTAGATCCTTCCTTCGGCGGGGACGCCGCGCTGGCTTTTTTGCTGCAACAGGCGCACGCGAGGGGAATGCATGTCATTTTAGACGGCGTGTTCAATCATGTCGGGGATGACAGCGTTTATTTTAACCGCTATGGAAAGTATCCGTCCGCAGGCGCGTACCAGTCGAAGGAATCTCCGTATTTTCCATGGTTTCATTTCCGGAGTTATCCGAATGATTATGAATGTTGGTGGGGAATCAAAAATCTGCCAAAAACAGTAAAGTGTGAATCTTATCGTTCGTTCATCTGTAAACAGGTGATTCCGAAATATCTGCGTATGGGCGCCGATGGCTTTCGTTTGGATGTTGTTGACGAGCTGGAAAGTGAATTTCTGGAAGAAATAGTCGCGGCGATTAAGGCGGAAAAACCGGACGCTGCCGTAATCGGGGAAGTCTGGGAGGATGCTTCCAACAAGATCGCTTATGATGAACGCAAGCGCTATTTTCGTGGAAAACAGCTGGACGGTGTGATGAATTATCCGCTCAGAAACGGTATGATCGCATTTCTGAGGGAAGGAGATGCTTCCATTCTGCGTGCCGTGACGGAAACGCTGTATTGTCATTATCCTCCGAAGGCGCTCGCGCATACGATGAATAGTATCGGGACACATGATACCGAGCGTATTCTGACAGTCCTCGGCGGAGAACCGGATACCGGTGAGGAGAATGCCGTGCTTGCCGTTCGTCGCATGACGCCGGAGCAGCGGAAAAGGGCGATGGATCTGCTGCGATGTGGGTATGCGTTGCTGGCATCGCTTCCGGGAGTCCCCTGCATTTACTATGGGGATGAAGCTGGGCTAGAGGGATATCATGATCCGTTCAACCGGCTTCCGTTTCCGTGGGGACGGATCGATCCGACGCTGTATGATAGCTTCCGTTCCGTTAATCGCTGTCGCGCACAGGAGCCGCTTCTATCGGCGGAAGGCTTTTCCGTATTGGAAAGTCCACCGGAAACTTTTGTGTTCTGCCGCTATGCTGGGGATGAAAAATTGACTGTCATCTCCAATCGGTCGAATCGTGAAGTAAAGTGGGTTTTTGATACCGAAACGGTTGACTTGTTTACGAATGATGCTACGATTGGGGAGGTACTCATACCGCCGGTGACGACCAAATGGTATAAAGGCAGATCTGACTGACGGATGCCGGCAGACGAAAGGAATTTACGGAATTTATGAATGAAGTTGTGAAAGAAATCGCTTCCGACGCGCTGGCGCTCGGCGTTCGTCCGGGAAGTGTGCTGCTGGTACATGCCTCGTTTCGCTCGCTTGGCAGACCGGGGCTGCTCCCGCAGGAAGTTATTGACGGTCTGCGGCTGGCACTTGGCGATCATGGTACGCTGGTATTTCCGGCGCTCAGTTATCTATTTTGCGGACCGGCGCATTCCCTGACCTTCGATGTGCGGAACACGCCTTCCAATGTTGGCGCTTTGCCGGAATATTTTCGGACCTCTGTTCCCGGCGTCCGACGCAGCCTCTGCCCAACGCATTCCTGCTGCGCGATCGGTGAGCAGCGGGATACTGTCGTCGGCGGTCATCATCTGGATGACACTCCTGCAGGCAGAAATTCGCCGTTTCATCGAGTAATGGAATTAGATGGAAGTATTCTGTTTCTTGGGTGCGGCACTAATTGTAATACGTCCATGCACGCGGTGGAGGAGCTCACACGTCCGGATTATCTGTTTGAGAACTGCTATACGTATACCATGATCCATGAGGATGGAAGCCGCTCGGAGCAGCGCTGCCTTGCTCATGATTTTCGCGGGGTTTATCAGGCATATAATCGGGTGGAGGCGCTGCTGACCGATAAAGAATTGCAAAAGGGAAGGATTCTGTCTGCCCCCTGTGATCTGATGCGTTGCGTGCCGATGTGGGAAAAGGCGGATGCAAAATATCGTGAAAATGCGTACTATTTTGTTGGGAAACTTTCGTAAGGAGCCTGAATACCTATGACTGAGCAGGAATTGCTTGCTGTATTTGATGAATTGATGGAGGCGTTCCGTCTGAAAGGTAGGCGGAGCGGTTATACGACCGTTAAAACGGGGAATATCAATGATACCTATATCTTGGAAACTTTGCTGCCGGATGGAACTATCCGACGTTACACGGTCCAGCGGATCAACCACTACGTGTTTCGGGAACCGGAACAGGTTGCAGGCAACGCATACGCGGTGACGGAACATATCGCACAGAAGATGCGTGAGGCGGGAGAAACGGATGTCCGGCGTGGGGTGGTTCACTATTATCGCTTGCGGGACGGCAGATTTTTTTACCAGAGACCGGACGGTAATTATTGGCGCGTCTTTTCCTATATTTATGATTCTCTGAACACCAGTGAAGCGGATGATCGGATTCTGTATGGCACGGGTGTCGCCTTCGGTCGCTTTCAGCGGTATTTGGCAGATTTTCCTGTGGATGATCTGTACGTAACCATTCCGGATTTTCATAATACGCCCAAACGCTTCCGAGATCTGGAGGTCTCTGCCGATGCGGATATCTGCGGTCGAAAAGCGGAAGCAGAGGAGGCTTTGAATTGGCTGCTTTCCATGAAACAGGAGGTGCTTTTGCTGGAACGCCTGCATCGAGAGGGAAAGCTGCCGCTTCGTGTCGTGCATAACGATACGAAGTGTAACAATGTCATGTTTGACCGGGAAACCCTTCGTCCGCTTGCTGTTATCGATTTGGATACGGTAATGCCCGGCTTTGTCGCGCATGATTTCGGGGATGCAGTTCGCTTTGCCTGCAATACTGCTGCAGAGGATGCAGGGGAGCTTTCCTCCGTCTCCTTGTCTCTGAAGGCGTTTCGGCAGTTTTCAAGCGGGTTTGTGGGCGAATTGCAAGGGATTCTCACCGATACGGAGTATGAAACCCTGCCTGAGGGTGTGCTGATCATTACGCTGGAGCTTGCCGCCCGTTTTCTGAAGGATTATTTGGACGGGGATGTCTATTTTAAATGCCATTTTGACCGTCATAACCTGCTTCGCGCAAATTGCCAGATTGCGTTGGCGAAGGATGTCGCTTTGAAATTGCCGGAGATGCACCGTCTGCTGCAGGAGCTTCCTGTTCATAAAGCGGAAAAAATTTGGTGACCTCCACAAAAAATTTAAAAATTATTCAAAAAACTGTTGACAAACGCGAAAAGTTGAGTATAATTGATAAACGTAGCATGAGATTGCAAGCGTACTGCATTTGAGAACCGGTGGTGCTCTTTTGAAAATGATATCCGATTGCCGAACTGAAGAAACCGTGCAGGACGTTAACAGGAACCAAGGAAAACGTCATGTGGGTACAGCGCCTGAGGCGCTGCTGATCTCCCGCGCGCGTGCTGGGGATGGTGAGGCATTTGCCGCACTTGCCGATTCGTATAAGCGTTTGGTTTATTGGCATATCTCTCGTTCCTCTGCAGTCGTTCCGAATGCGGATGGAGAGGACCTTTTTCAGGAGGGACTTGTTGGTCTCCTGAAAGCGGTTCGCACATATGATGGTGTTTCCTCTGCTTTTTCGACGTATGCTTCCTCCTGCATCAGCCATAGTGTTATCAGTGCTGCCCGCCGCTATCAGAAGCAAAACGGTACGTTGATCCCGCTGGATGAAACAGAATTGATTTCCGGGAATTCCCCTGAAAGTGATTTTATTGACCGTGAAAGCAGTTCGCTGCTGTATGAACGCATTTTTTCCGGGCTTTCTGCATATGAAAAAGCGGTCTTTGAATTATATCTTAGCGATTTATCCTATTTGGAGATCGCTGGAAGAACCGGAAGAACGGAAAAGAGTATCGCGAATGCAATCTGCCGGATCCGTCGGAAGTTGAAAGCGCTTCTCGTATAGTGGTGATCGGTTTTCCAAGTGCTAATATCTCCTGTCTGATCTCAAACGGGGGCTATTATAAAAATTTGACAAGGAGTAAGCAAATGTACGAAGACAAGACTTTGGTTTGCAAAGACTGCGGTAATGAATTCGTGTTCACTGCTGGTGAACAGGCATTCTATGCTGAAAAGGGCTTTCAGAACGAGCCTCAGAGATGCAAAGCTTGCAGAGATGCAAAGAAGAACGCTGCAAGAGCACCCAGAGAGATGTTCGAGACCGTATGCGCCAACTGCGGTAAAGTAGCGAGAGTTCCTTTCCAGCCGTCGACCGACAGACCGGTACTTTGCAGCGAGTGCTTCGCGGCAAAGAGAACCAAGTAATCGACTTATATAAATTGTAAGTAGGGTTATCTTTCTCGGGAACAAAAAGAAGCAGGGTTTCTTCAGAAGCTCTGCTTCTTTTTGTTGTTTGTTTTTTTACGGAAGAAGCAAATGCTTCATGCCGTTATGATTTGGTGCATATAAATTATGTAAAATGTGAGAAAAACGGAAGGGAATGTGTGAAGGATGAAAGTTTTGTTATTAAACGGCAGCATTCATGAGGACGGTACCACCGCTGCGGCGCTTGCGGAGGTGGCGGATGCACTTCAGCAAGCGGGGGTGGAATCCGAAATAGTGCAGATCGGTTCCAAACCGATTTCCGATTGTCTTGTCTGCGCAAAATGTGTGCAATTGGGAAGGTGCGTTCTGGACGACGGCGTCAACCGCTTTGTGGAAAAAGCGAGGGAAGCCGACGGTTTTGTGTTTGGTTCTCCGGTTTACTACGCCCACCCGAGCGGCCGCCTGCTTTCCTTTTTGGATCGTGCGTTTTACTGCGGAAGCCGGGCTTTTGCATTTAAGCCGGCTGCCTCGGTGCTCTGTGCCCGCCGTGCGGGGAGCGTCGCCTCCTTTGATGTGCTGAATAAATACTTTGCAATTTCTTCTATGCCGATTGTATCCTCTACATATTGGAATCAGGCGTACGGGAGAACGGGAGAAGAAGCGCGGCTGGATGAGGAGGGGATGATGACCATGCGCAATATCGGTAAAAATATGGCATGGCTGCTCCGCTGTATTGAACTGGCGCGCGGGGCAGGCGTCCTGCACCCGGAAAACCAAAAAGTAAAAATGAACTTTATCCGGTGATTCTTGGATGATATTTTTCTGATAAAAAAGGAAAAAGTCGAATTTTCTTTTTCTTTTTTTTGTAAAAAGTACTTGCAATTTAGGCTAAAGTAATGTATAATGTGATCATAAAGAAAATTTATAGGAAAGGATTTTAAATCATGAAAAGAATCGTCTCGCTCCTGCTGGTAGCAGTTCTTGCTGTCGTCGCGGTGCCTGCTTCGCTTCTTTCTGCATTCGCGCTGGAAACAACGCAGATTTCTCCCGCCGTTGCAGAGGACATGAAAGTAAGCTATACCGGCGATTCCGATAAGGATGGCTTCCAGGTC
Source organism: uncultured Ruminococcus sp. (assembly GCA_964549435.1). Lineage (GTDB taxonomy): Bacteria > Bacillota > Clostridia > Oscillospirales > CAG-382 > Coliplasma. Next base: position 35,908 of record CAZJVB010000007.1, on the reverse strand, counting down.
GCAATCAACGCTTCTCTTGCTGACGGCATCGAAAGCTTTGCCGCATATGATGTTACCGTTAGCTGGGATTCATCCGTTTTGGCACTTGCTACGGACGGCATTTCCTTTGCCGAAGGCGCAAGCGCTGACCGTTCGGTCAATACGCAGGAGGGCAGTGTCACCGTTGTTTCTGCTTCTGCTACGGATTACATCACGGACGGAGCCTTGTTTACCGCAACCTTTTATCCGCTCAAGGCTCTTGTTACTGCGGAGATCACGGTCACTGTCGAAAGTGTTGCGACTGCGGCCGGTCTAATTGATGCTGTCGGCGGATCTGTTTCTGTTCCCGTTCTGCAGCAGCTTCCCGAAAATGCCAGCACAATCATGTATGCGGGCTGCTACTATGACGTAGGTGTTTCCATTATTCTTGCCGGCGACAATAAGACCGTCACAGAGTTGACTACACAGACATTGGGTCAGGCGAAGGATCTCAATGCGTTTGCATTGTTTGTTGTTGACGCTGACAATATCGTTACCGAGACATATTTGACTTATGGTCGTCCTGACGGTGATAAGTCTAATGTTACCTGTCCGGTTGGCGGCTATATCATCGGTTACCATCAGAATCTTACGCCTCCTGATGTAAAAGTTGGCGATGTAATTACCCTTTATAATATCGATCTGGATGCAGTTCGGAGTGCTACGTCGTCCTGGGCACTGACTGATGCGGGCTTTACGTATGCAGCGCCGAATACGCAGGTTACTGTCAATGTTAATGAGAATGCAGTGTTGACCGACGGTGTGTCGGATGTTACTGAAAGTTGGTTCAATGGCGCAAACGGCAAATCTGTTTTGGTTGCAAATACGAACTGCAAAAATGCCGGAATGGATGTCACCGTGTTGTATGCGCTTGACGAGACTAAGAAGATCAACGGCGTTTCTCTGTCTTTCTTCCATGAAGCCGTCACAATGATCGGGTATCCGGAAGGAAAAGCGACCGTACTGGTTTCCACTGACGGCGAGAATTATACCGAGGTCGGTAAGTTTGAATTAGTAAATGCGGGTCTTTCCACGAATTCCTACGGTACAGTAAAGAATGAGTTTGGTTTTGACGCCGTAGAAGCGGCCTATGTGAAGGTTCTCTTCACTGTCGGCAGCAATGCCGAAGTTCTCGGTGAAACTCCTTCGGACGGGAAGATTTTCTGGGAGTTTGTTGCATTGACGGAAGTGACTGTCGATGAATATACGCATGAGCATTCCTATACGGCGGTTGTGACTGCACCGACGCTTTCCAAAACAGGCTATACGACCTACACCTGCGAATGCGGTGATACTTACACTTCGGATGTGGTTCCTGCGGTCAAGGCACAGCCTGATACGCTGGTTTCTCTGCCGGACGGTGCAATCGCGATCGATTATGCGGGATATAAGCATGATGCATACGTTTCCATTGTTGCCGGTGATAACCTGACTGTTTCGGATTTGACTGCGCTCGGAAACAATGGTATTGCGAAAGATATGAATTATGCATATATCATCGTTGTTGATGCTTCCAATGCGGTGGTTGCTGTGAATTGCGGCATGCAGGTCTCGAAGGCGGATGTTGAGTGCCCGGAGGGAGGATATATCATCTCTTATAACTGCAATAAAGCAGGCTACGATGTTATGACGGGTATTGAAGTTGGGGATATTATCACGTTGTATAACATCGATGTGGAAGCAATGAGAGGCGTTGCAGACAATGCAGTACTGACCGATGCGGGCTTTACGTATGCGGCGCCGAAAACGCATGAGCATTCCTATACGGCGGTTGTGACTGCACCGACGCTTTCCAAAGATGGCTATACGACCTACACCTGCGAATGCGGTGATACTTACACTTCGGATGTGGTTCCTGCGGTCAAGGCACAGCCTGATACGCTGGTTTCTCTGCCGGACGGTGCAATCGCGATCGATTATGCGGGATATAAGCATGATGCATACGTTTCCATTGTTGCCGGTGATAACCTGACTGTTTCGGATTTGACTGCGCTCGGAAACAATGGTATTGCGAAAGATATGAATTATGCATATATCATCGTTGTTGATGCTTCCAATGCGGTGGTTGCTGTGAATTGCGGCATGCAGGTCTCGAAGGCGGATGTTGAGTGCCCGGAGGGAGGATATATCATCTCTTATAACTGCAATAAAGCAGGCTACGATGTTATGACGGGTATTGAAGTTGGGGATATTATCACGTTGTATAACATCGATTTGGAAGCAATGAGAGGCGTTGCAGACAATGCGGTACTGACCGATGCCGGCTTCACATTCGCAGCTCTGACCCCTGTTGAAAAGACCGTTGAGACGAACGGTATCGATGTTCTTTCACAGGAAAATCCCGATGTCGATGCGGATTGGGGCGCAGGCGCGAGCGCGGACAATGTGTACTTAATCCAAAATGATGCATGCACCGAAGTTGGTATGATCGTTACTCTGCTTCATGATTTGGGTGAAACCGAGAAGATTGACGGCGTTACACTCTCTTTCTATCACAATGCGGGCGTAATGATCGGCTATCCGGAAGGACAGGCGACTGTTCTGGTTTCCACCGATGGCGAGAATTATACGGAGATCGGTACATTTGACTTTGCGGAAGCCGTGCTGATTCAGGGCGACTTCGGAACAGTGACCAGTGAATTTACGTTTGAAGCTGTTGAAGCCGCTTATGTCAAGGTGGTCTTCGAGGTTGGCAGCAATGAAGCGGTTCTGGGCGACAGTCCCTCCGACGGTAAGGCGTACTGGGAATTTGTCGGTCTGACGCAGTTTAAGGTTGAAGAAGCTGCCGATGAGTTTGTCAGAGGCGATATCAACGGCAATGGCGAGATTGATGCCAAGGACTACATGATCCTGAAGCGGCATATTTTGGAAACCTATACGATGACGGACGAAGAATATGCGAGAGCTGATGTCGATTTGAACGGCGTAGTAGAAGCAAAGGACTATATCATGCTGAAGCGCGTATATCTCGGCACGTATAGCTTTACAGAAGGATCTTTAGTATAAAGATCGGTCGGTAAAAACAGAATGCGGTTTGCCGCATGAAAAGGGGCTGTCGCAGAATTGCGGCAGCCCTGTTTTTCTGCATGGTCGAGATTGAAGCCGCGTATTCCTTTTATGGATTTGCATATTGACAGGGAAGGGGTAACCTAACGATGAACGGGAAACGTATCTTTTGCTTCTTGGTGCTTGTTTCGCTTTTTTTAGCGGCGGGAACCGGCTGCCGTGATTCTTCGGAAGAAAGCAGTATGCCTGTATCCGAGCAGTCGGAAATCTCCGCTGCGGTATCTGCGCCTTCCGACCGATTCGTGCAGACGCAGGAGTTTGCCGGACAAACGGTTAAGGTGCTGAGTGCAGCGTTTAATGACTCCTATGTGACGGAGATCGGAGATAACACCGGAAACGAATCCTGCGCGGAAGTGCTATGCCTTGCGATCAAGGAGCGCACGGAAGCGGTGGAGAACGCCTACGGTGTAAAAATCGAAGAGGAAATTGTAATTGATGCGAAGCGATATGGCGGCAGTTTCCTTTCTATGGTGCGGGAGCTTGCCGTTTCCGCGACAGGAGATTATGATATCTACTACCCCTGCTTGCTGGATGCCGGTACGATGGCAATGGAAGGACTGCTGGTCGATCTCGGCAGTGCTGAAGGAATTGGTATCGGCAACTCTTGGTGGGATCAGGTTTTTATTCAGGATACATCGGTCGGGGGCAGCACCTATTATTTGACAGGAGATATTGGACTGCGCGCTAAAAATGCGGCTGGATGTACCTTTTTTAATAAGGAACTGTTTGACACTTACAAGATTACATATCCTTATGAAACTGTCCGCAGCATGCAATGGACGATTGACGAGGTGCTTGCGATCATTAAACAGGCGAATATCAGTGAGGATCTTGATCATGATGGAAGTATCACCTATCATGACCGTTTCGGTTGGGCGGGACAGAACGGCGACATGCAGAAATTGTTCTATGCTTCCGGTGAACGCATTGCCGAGGTAGCTGAAAACGGTATTCCGATTATATCTGTTTATAATGAGCGCAGTACAGCTGTAGTAGATAAGATACTTTCTTTACTGCAGAACCGGACGGATTATGTTTGCGGAGATGATTACTTCGACGAATCCTCTACACCGATGCTACTTCTGCTTGATGCCTTTAAGGCGGATCGATGCCTGTTTTATTCCGGCAGCGTTGAGGATGCCTTGAAATTAGGAGATATGGAAAGCGATTTCGGCATCCTGCCTTCACCGATGTATGATATTTTGCAGGAACAATACTACACGCAGATTGGTGCATGGTCTACCAATGCTTACTGCATTCCTTACGGTTTGGACGAGAACCGGACTTACTGTGCGGAGGTGATTCTGGATGCGCTGGGCGCCTATTCCGTTGACACGGTGGCGAAGGTTTATTATGATGTGGTGTTGCAGTACCAGAAACTTCGAACGGATGATGACGTGGAGATGCTGGAGTTGATTTTTGGAAGTACAGGATCGGATCTCGGCTCTGTCTATCAGATCGGTGGTCTTTCTACGATGCTGACGAATTTAATTTCCAAGCCGATCGGTACCTTTGCTTCCAGCTATGAAGCACTGGAGGCGGCAGCGCAAAAGGATTTGAGCGACTTGATTGCCGCCTTTGCGGAAAGTGCACATTGAAGCTTTCATGACTCTGTAATGTGAAAAGACTCTTTTTCGATTCTTCGGGATCTAAAAAAGAGTCTTTTTTCGGCAGACAGAACAAAAGATTTATAAAATTCTCATTATTTTCATGCATCAAATGATTGACAAAAACATTCTGCCGTGCTATAATACCAATAAAATCAATTAGAAAACAACGCGATGAAGTGGAATAGTAGGCAATTTGTCGTTGGGTTTTTCTTCTTCAGAGAGGTGCCGGGCGGTGCGAGGCATCGGGAGAAACTTGCCGAACTCACCATGGAGCGGCTGCAATGAAATCTTATGAAAGTAAATGCAGACGGGTGGCTCCCGTAACAGAGCAAAGGTGTGTTGGCACTGAAGGTGCATTCCCGTCAGCCGGGAATGAAGAAGAGTGGTACCGCGGAAGAATACAGACTGATCTTGCTTTACTCTTTCGTCTCTTTCGTTATTGGATAACAGAGAGATGGAAGTGTTTTTTGTTATTTTATTTGTTATCTATTATATATCCTTAAACCGGGAGGTATCGTTATGCAACAAACAAACGGAGAAAAAATGACAGGTGCACAAATTGTCATCGAAACGCTGATTGAGCAGGGTGTCACGGACGTATTCGGATATCCCGGCGGTCAGGTATTGCATATTTATGACGAGCTGTATAAGGCAAGCGACCGTATTCGCCATATCCTGACTGCGCATGAACAGGGTGCGTCCCATGCGGCGGATGGCTATTCCAGAGTAACCGGTAAGGTTGGCGTCGTGATTGCCACTTCCGGTCCCGGCGCTACCAATTTGGTGACGGGGATTGCTACGGCGATGCTGGATTCCATTCCGATGGTCGCTATCACGGGCAATGTTCCGACTACCCTGATCGGCAAGGATGCTTTTCAGGAGATCAATATCACCGGTCTGACTTTGCCAATTACAAAGCACAATTATTTTGTCAGCCATGTAAGTGAATTAGCAGATACGATCCGGGAGGCATTTCGGATTGCCAAATCCGGAAGACCGGGGCCTGTATTGGTGGATATTCCTAAGGATGTACAGATCGCGGAGTGCGATTTTATTAAGAAAGCAATCGTCGAGCCGTTTCCGCAGGATGTGGCAGATGACTGTGATATCGATAGAGCGGTAGAGCTGATCAATGCTGCCCAAAGACCGTATATCTACATCGGCGGCGGTGCAGCAGGTGCCGGCATGACGAAGGATATCATGGCGTTTGCGGAGAAAATAGACGGATATATTGGCTGTACGTTTATGGGGCTTTCCGCGCTGCCGAATTCTTATGATCGTTTTCTTGGCATGCAGGGTATGCATGGGCAGTATGCCTCTTCCATGGCAAATAAGGACGCTGATCTGATTATCGGGGTTGGCATCCGCTTCAGTGACCGGGCAACCGGCAATGTGGCAAAGTATGCTAAGAAAGCAAAGATTATTCAATTGGATACCGACCTTTCGGAAATCAATAAAAATATCAGAGTAGACGTCGGATTGGTGGGGAACCTTGTTTCCTCCTTTACCCGAATTTTGGAGCGGTGCCGGGAGCAGACGCATCCGGAGTGGCGCGCTTTGGTAGAAGGATTCAAAGCAGAGGGTAAGCGCATCCGCGAGGAGGCAGAAAAAAATGCCTTGACGGAAATGACGCCGAAAAAGATCTTTGATGTGATCAACGAGCTGAAAGATAAAGATACGGTGATCGCCACAGACGTCGGACAGCATCAGATGTGGGCGGCACAATATGTGGATTTTGAACGGACAAGACGCTTTGCTTCCAGTGGCGGACTTGGAACGATGGGATACGGTCTCGGGGCAGCGATCGGCGCACAGATTGCCAGTGGGGACAAAACCGTTCTGATCACCGGTGACGGTAGCTTTGGCATGAATCTGAATGAGCTTGCCACGGCGGTCACCTACCGGACACCAATTGTGATTGTGCTGATGAATAACGGTGTTTTAGGAATGGTCCGGCAATGGCAGACACTTTTTTACGGTAAGCGCTATTCTAACACGGTGCTGGATCGTCAGACTGACTTTGTCAAGCTTGCCGAGGCATTTGGTGCCAAGGCGGGGCGTGCGGCAACCATTCAGGAGTTTAGGAACCTTTTCAGGGAAGCGATGACACACGACGGGCCCTATCTGATTGATACACTCATCGATATGGATGAATTCGTTCTTCCGATGCTTCCGCCGGGCGGTTCCATAGACGATATCATTACATCAGTGAAATAGGAGGTGCATGGAGATGCGATCCGTTATTTCGGTCTATGTAGAGAATAAATACGGTGTGTTGGCGCGGGTATCCGGTCTGTTTATGCGGAGAGGATTTAATATTGACTCGCTGACGGTAGGGGAAACGGATGATCCGAACTATTCCAGAATGACAATCACACTGAATGGCGATGACTATGCGCGGGAACAGCTGATCAATCAACTGAAAAAGCTGCATAATGTCAAGCAAGTTAAGTTGTTGGAGACAGAAACCTCTGTCGAACGGGAGCTTTTGATGGTAAAGGTGAGAAACACACCGGAAAACCGGAGTGAGATCATAGCTGCCACGGAGATTTACCGAGCGAAAGTCATCGATTATACTACCGATTCGATGTGCGTGGAGGTGACCGGCGAGCCGTCCAAGATTAAGGCGTTCATTGAAGTGATGAAGCCTCTCGGAATCGTGGAAATGTGCCGGACAGGTGCGGTTGCTTTGGAGCGGGGCAGCAGCATCATGGAAAAGTAAACGCAAGAAAAATAAAGATAAAAATCAAATTCATCATAAGGAGTGTTCTATCATGCAAAATATCTATTATCAGCAGGATTGCAATTTGGCAAAATTGAACGGTAAAACCGTGGCTATTATCGGCTACGGCTCTCAGGGGCATGCACATGCACTGAATCTGAAGGATTCCGGTGTAAATGTGATTGTCGGTCTTTATGAAGGCAGCAAGAGCTGGTCAAAAGCGGAGAAGGCAGGTCTGAAAGTGATGACTGCCGCAGAAGCGGCAAAGAACGCGGATCTGATTATGATCCTCATCAATGATGAAAAGCAGGCGAAGCTTTACAAGGAAAGCATCGAACCGCATCTGACAGAGGGGAAGACACTTGCCTTTGCGCATGGCTTTAATATCCACTTCGGGTGCATCAGACCTCCGAAAAACGTGAACGTGATTATGATCGCTCCGAAAGGCCCCGGTCATACCGTTCGCAGCGAATATCAGGCAGGCAAAGGGGTTCCCTGTTTGGTTGCCGTGGAGCAGGATGCGACCGGGGATGCGTTGGAGATCGCACTTGCCTATGCGCTCGGTATCGGTGGCGCTCGTGCAGGCGTGCTGGAGACGACGTTCAGAACCGAAACCGAAACCGATCTGTTCGGAGAGCAGGCAGTGCTTTGTGGCGGCGTCTGCGCATTGATGCAGGCAGGCTTTGAAACGCTGGTTGAGGCGGGTTATGATCCCAGAAATGCCTATTTCGAATGCATCCATGAGATGAAGCTGATCGTCGATCTTATTTACCAGAGCGGCTTTGAGGGGATGCGCTATTCCATTTCCAACACGGCTGAATACGGTGATTATGTGACCGGTCCGAAGATCATCACTGCTGAGACCAAGAAAACCATGAAGAAGATCCTTTCGGATATTCAGGACGGTACCTTTGCCAAGGAATTTTTGCTGGATATGTCTGATGCGGGCGCACAGGTCCACTTCAATGCAATGCGTAAGCTTGCTGCTGAGCATCCCTCAGAGACGGTTGGTAAGGAAGTTCGCAAGCTCTATAGCTGGAGCGATGAGGATAAGCTGATCAATAACTAAAAAAGCGGCGGTTTTGCTTCGCAAAATCAGCCACGATTCCGTGAGAAAGGATCATGAATGATGATTAAGGATACGATTGTTGACGGCTTTCAGAATGCGCCGCATCGCAGTCTGTACCATGCGCTTGGAATGACCAAGGAGGAGCAGGCGCGTCCGTTGATTGGAATCGTCAGTTCGTATAACGAAATTGTGCCGGGACATATGAATCTGGACAAAATTGTCGAGGCTGTTAAGCTCGGCGTTGCAATGGCAGGCGGGACACCGATCGTGTTCCCCGCCATTGCGGTCTGCGATGGCATTGCCATGGGGCATACCGGCATGAAATATTCCCTGATTACCAGAGATTTGATTGCTGATTCCACTGAGGCGATGGTACTTGCTCATGGCTTTGACGGGTTGGTTATGGTGCCGAACTGTGATAAGAATGTGCCGGGCTTGTTGATGGCAGCTGCGAGGGTAAATATTCCTACGGTTTTTGTAAGTGGAGGGCCGATGCTTGCGGGCAGAGTGAATGGAAAGAAAACCAGCCTTTCCAGCATGTTTGAAGCTGTAGGCGCCTACACTGCCGGAAAAATTGATGAGAAACAGCTCCGTACGTGTGAGGAGCATACCTGTCCTACCTGCGGCTCCTGCTCGGGCATGTATACGGCAAACTCCATGAACTGCTTGACTGAGGTTTTGGGCATGGGGCTTCGTGGTAACGGTACTATTCCTGCGGTGTATTCCGCGCGGATTGAGCTTGCTAAGCACGCCGGTATGCAGGTCATGGAGCTGGTGCAAAAAAATATCTGTCCGCGTGATATCATGACTGCAGCGGCAATCCGGAATGCGCTGACTGCGGATATGGCGCTCGGATGCTCTACCAACAGTATGCTGCATCTTCCGGCGATCGCCAACGAATGCGGTGTTGCGTTCAACCTAAATATGGCAAATGAGGTCAGTGAAAAGACGCCGAATCTCTGTCATCTTGCACCTGCAGGACATACCTATATGGAGGATCTGAACGAGGCCGGCGGTGTATATGCGGTATTGCGGGAGTTGTCGAAGCTGGGATTGTTGGATACCTCTGTGATGACTTGTACCGGTAAAACATTGGGAGAAAACATTCAGGATGCCGTCAATCGGGATCCCGAGGTCATCCGTACAGCAGACAATGCGTACAGCAAAACCGGCGGAATTGCAGTGCTGAGAGGGAATCTCGCACCGGACGGTTGTGTGGTGAAGCGCAGTGCAGTCGCTCCCGAAATGCTGGTACATGAAGGTCCCGCGAAGGTATTTGACAGTGAGGAAGAAGCGATCGCGGCCATCTATGCCGGGAAAATTGTCAAGGGTGACGTCGTTGTTATTCGCTATGAGGGTCCTGCCGGCGGACCGGGGATGCGTGAAATGCTTTCACCTACCTCTGCAATTGCGGGAATGGGACTTGATAAGGAGGTCGCTTTGATTACGGACGGAAGATTTTCCGGCGCTACCAGAGGAGCATCGATCGGCCATATCTCTCCGGAAGCTGTTCGTGGCGGTCTGATTGCGTATGTAAAGGACGGCGATTTAATTTCCATCAACATTCCCGCCTATTCCATTGAACTTAAGGTGAGCGAAGAGGAATTGCAGGCTCGCAGGGCTTCCATGCAAATCAAAAAAAAGGATGGGATCAAGGGGAGCCTTGCCAGATATGCCGCGCAGGTGAGCTCTGCAGATAAAGGCGCTATTATCAACCGGTTTGCAGAATAGGGGAGTTAACAGGGAGATAGACTTCTAAGTTTGATTTTTCAGGAGGGCACGGTAGTTTCGATGACAGAACAGGATTTGAAAGCATTGGGGTGTGAGCTTTCGTCGCTTTGCGTATTCCGGGGGCTTCTGAAAAAGAAAGCCATGGCGTCCTTTCTTTCCTTTTTATGCAGCGAGGGAAGTGTGCAGAAAAGGATGGAACTGTTCGGTGAGTTTGTCTGTTCCCTTGCAGATGATCACTACTCTTTTTCCGATTTTTTATGCCGCTGCTTGTACGAGGACGAAAATCCATATATAATTGCTGCGGCGCAGAAAGCGGAGCTGCCTGCGGTTCTGAAAGACAATGCCAAAGCGGAATTAATTCTGCTTTCTGGTCTGTCTTACCTAGACGCGGAATCGCTTTGTGGCGCTTTGGGCTATCACGGGTATATTCCTCGGTTTGAAAACCGAGCGACGGATTTTGAACAGAAGTATGCAGAGCGGCTGGCACATATCGAACGTTACGGCTACGGTGTGTTTGCATCTGCTGGGATGTTTCGCATGGAAGGGAAGGAACTGATTCCGGTCAGTGCTGCGGACGATATTACATTGGATAAATTTGTCGGCTATGAAGAAGAACGAAAAAAAGTATTGGATAACACCAAAGCATTGGTGGAGGGCAAACCTGCTGCTAATGTCCTTCTCTTTGGGGATGCCGGTACCGGTAAATCCTCAACTGTGAAAGCATGTGCCAATGCATTCTACGATCAGGGTGTCCGTCTGATCGAGCTTCGGAAGGATCAACTGTTCAGCCTTTCCTATATTATGGGCTGGATCGCCGGAAACCCGCTGAAATTCATCCTTTTCATCGATGATTTATCCTTTAATAAGAATGATGATTGCTTCAGCATGCTGAAGGCCGCTTTGGAAGGTTCTGCATCGGCAAAAGCTAAAAATGCAGTGATCTATGCTACAAGTAACCGGATGCATATTGTGAAGGAGCATTTTTCTGATCGCGATACTTCGGATGATGTGCATCATAATGATACCGTTCAGGAGTTGATGTCTTTGTCTGACCGATTTGGTTTGACAGTGTATTTTTCAAAGCCGGATAAAAGGTTGTATCTTTCGATTGTTCATAGACTGGCTGAGAAAAACGGAATTTCCATGGGGCAGGAGGAGTTGGGGCTCAAGGCGGAGGCGTTTGCTCTTGCCAAAGGGAACCGATCTCCTCGTGCCGCCGAACAGTTTATCAATAGCCTGATATAAAAACGTTTCGAAAACAACTTAGTTAATGGTGTTTGAGATTCATACATTAGGATTAGCTCACTTGCAGTATTTTTATATTAGTTATTCAATGGAAGCATTGGATTCGATCAATGTCATAGATTCGTTTCTAAAGGAAGCCATTTATATAAGGCGCCCCCGTGGAGAAACACTTTTGCGTCCATTGGGACGGAACGCAAGCGAATCATAAAAGGAGGCAACCGCATGGTCAATACATCAAAATATACGAGACAGTTTTTTCCTGTCAAGAACCCCACGAGGAAATGGGTGAACAAGACCTATATTGAGAAAGCGCCGACTTGGTGCTCTGTAGATCTGCGCGACGGGAACCAGTCCTTGATTGTTCCAATGAGTTTGGAAGAAAAGCTGGATTTTTTCCGGTTGCTTGTCAAAATTGGTTTTAAGGAGATCGAGGTCGGTTTTCCGGCAGCTTCCGAGACGGAATATACGTTTCTCAGAACGCTGATCGATCGCAATATGATTCCTGATGACGTTACTGTTCAGGTGCTGACGCAGAGCCGCGAGCATATTATTCGGAAAACATTTGAGGCATTGAAGGGCTGCCGGAACGCCATTGTTCACCTGTATAATTCTACCTCCCTTGCTCAACGCGAGCAGGTGTTTCGTAAATCTAAGGAAGAAATTATCAAAATTGCCACGGATGGTGCAGAGCTTTTTGAAAGGATTGCAGCGGAAAGCGGCACTTGTTACCGCTATGAATATTCTCCTGAATCCTTTACCGGGACGGAACCGGAATTTGCGTTGGAAATCTGCAATGCCGTGTTGGATGTATGGAAGCCCACCCCCGACCGCAAAGCAATCATCAACCTTCCTGTTACGGTCGAACTGTCCTCTCCGCATGTTTACGCCGATCAGGTGGAGTATATGTGCGATCATCTGAAATACAGGGATGCCGTTGTCGTTTCACTGCATCCTCATAATGACCGAGGCTGTGCGGTTGCCGATTCAGAATTGGGAATCCTCGCGGGTGCGGACAGAATCGAGGGGACACTGTTTGGTAACGGTGAGCGTACCGGAAATGTAGATATTGTGACGCTGGCGTTGAATATGTATGCGCAAGGTGTCGAGCCGGAGCTGGATTTTACTAACATGCCTGAAGTTGCCGAACTTTATGAACGGGTGACCAGAATGCAGGTCAGCGACCGTCAGCCTTATGCCGGGAAACTGGTCTTTGCTGCTTTTTCCGGTTCGCATCAGGATGCGATTGCCAAGGGGATGAAATGGCGGGAAGAGAAGCAGTGCGATACATGGACAGTGCCGTATTTGCCGATCGATCCAAACGATGTGGGCAGAGAATATGAGACAGATGTCATTCGGATCAATTCGCAATCCGGGAAAGGCGGCATCGGTTATTTACTGGAACGTAATTTCGGATATATCCTGCCTGCCAAGATGCGTGAGGAGGTTGGATACACCATCAAGAGCGTTTCCGATCATGCGCATGCGGAGCTATCTCCTCAGGAAGTGCTTGATGTTTTTACAAGTACTTATGTAAATATCAATCGGTATATCAAGCTGGTAGATTATCATTTTGTGCGCACGCCGGAGATTCATGTGACCTTGGTTGTCGAGATCGATGGACAGACCAAGGAGCTGACTGCAACCGGAAACGGCAGATTGGATGCAGTCAGCAACGCTGTAAAACAGCAATTGCATCTTGTGTTCTCTGAACTCACCTATGAGGAGCATGCCCTCACAAAAGGCTCTTCCTCTCAGGCAATCACGTATGTCAGTATCACTTTGGAGAATGGGAAAAAGGTTTGGGGCGCCGGCATACACGACGATATCATTGCGTCGTCTGTCAACGCTTTGTTTTCCGCGATCAATCGCGGGATAGAAAGAGAAAAGCAGCAAGGATGAAATGGAGGTTCGTATCATGGGCATGACCATGACGCAAAAAATTCTGGCGGCACACGCGGGACTGCCGTCGGTCGAGGCAGGGCAGCTTATCCGGGCAAAGCTGGACTTGGTACTGGGGAACGATATTACAACACCGGTTGCCGTGAATGAGTTTCGGAAGGCGGGGTTTGACAAGGTTTTTGATCGGGATCGAATTGCGATTGTTCTGGATCATTTTGTACCGAATAAGGATATTAAGGCAGCAGAGCAATCCAAGCAATGCCGTGAGTTTGCGTGCGCGCATCACGTCAGTCATTTCTACGATGTTGGTAAAATGGGAATTGAACATGCCCTTTTGCCGGAACAGGGTGTCGTGACTGCGGGAGACTGCATCATCGGTGCAGACAGTCATACCTGTACATATGGTGCGCTCGGCGCGTTTTCCACAGGCGTCGGCAGTACAGATATGGCGGCAGGTATGGCAACCGGAACTGCATGGTTCAAGGTACCGTCTGCAATCCGTTTCCATTTGACCGGACAATTGCCTGCCCATTGCAGCGGTAAGGACGTCATTCTGACCATCATAGGGATGATCGGAGTGGACGGCGCTCTATATCAAAGCATGGAGTTTACCGGCGACGGGGTTTCCTCCTTATCTATGGATGACCGTCTCTGTATATGCAATATGGCGATCGAGGCCGGTGCGAAGAATGGCATTTTCCCGGTGGACGAAGTGACACGCGCTTATTTGAATGGTCGCAGCGAGCGGCAGCCGGTTATTTATGAGGCAGATCCGGATGCCGTGTATGAAAAGGTTATGGAAATCAATCTTTCTGCTATGGTTCCGACGGTCAGTTGTCCGCATTTGCCAGAAAATACACGTCCGGCAAGCGAGCTTGGCGACATCAAGGTAGATCAGGTCGTGATCGGAAGTTGTACCAACGGAAGGATGGAGGATATGGAAACTGCCTACCGCATTCTGAATGGTCAAAAGATTGCCGACGGCGTTCGTTGCATCATTATTCCGGCGACCATGCAGATCATGCGGGAATGCGTTGAGCGCGGATATGTGACTGCTTTCATTGATGCCGGAGCTGTTGTTTCGACGCCTACCTGCGGTCCCTGCCTCGGTGGCTATATGGGCATTTTAGCGGAAGGTGAACGCTGTATTGCTACAACCAACCGGAACTTTGTGGGACGCATGGGGCATGTAAAAAGCGAGGTTTATTTGGCGAGTCCTGCAACTGCTGCCGCGAGTGCTTTGACCGGCTATATCACTGATCCGAAGGAGGTACGTCTATGAATACGCAGGGAACTGTCTTTAAGTATCCGGATAATGTGGATACCGATGTTATCATTCCGGCACGTTATCTGAATACGTCCAATGCTGCAGAATTGGCTCTGCATTGCATGGAGGATATCGATACCGACTTTGTGAAAAAGGTGCGGCCGGGGGATGTTATGGTTGCAGGCTGGAATTTCGGCTGCGGCTCTTCCCGTGAGCATGCGCCGCTGGTTATTAAAACTTGCAAGACCGGCTGTGTAATTGCCAAAAGCTTTGCCCGTATTTTTTATCGCAATGCCATCAACATCGGACTTCCGATTTTGGAATGCCCGGAGGCAGCGGAGGAAATTTCTGCAGGGAATGAGGTGCATGTGGATTTTGACACAGGTGTTATCACGAATATCACGACCGGAAAAACCTATCAGGCGCAGCCGTTTCCTCCGTTCATTCAGAATATCATCGCAAAGGGCGGGCTGCTTGCCTCGCTGAGGGAGGACTAAACGCATGGAGAAAAAAATTACCGTTTTGGCGGGGGATGGTATCGGTCCCGAAATCGTTGCCGAAGCCGTCAAGGTACTGGATCGCGTCGCTGTCAAGTATGGGCACTCCTTTGCATATACTTATGTCGCGATCGGAGGCTGCTCCATTGATCAGTACGGCGTACCGATTACGGAGGAAGGGATGGAGCTTTGTAAAAGCTCCGACAGTGTTTTGCTGGGTGCCGTCGGCGGACCGAAATGGGATTCTTGTCCGCCGGCGATTCGTCCTGAAAAGGCGCTGCTTGCTGTCAGGAAGGAACTGGGGCTATTTGCGAATTTGCGCCCCACAAAGCTGTTCCCGCAGTTGGCAGCCGCTTCCCCGTTAAAGCAGGAGATTGTCGGAAACGGGATTGATTTGCTGATTGTCAGGGAGTTGACCGGTGGTGTCTACTTCGGGCAGAAAAAAACGGAGGAGATTAACGGTGAACTGGTTGCCACCGATTTGATGCCGTATTCGGAAAGCGAGATTGAGCGAATCGGCAGAGTGGCATTTGAGACAGCTATGAAGCGTAATAAGAAATTGGCTTCTGTGGATAAGGCCAATGTGCTGGATACCTCCCGCCTTTGGAGAAAGACCATGCACCGGCTGGCGGAAGAGTATCCTGAGATTATATACAGCGATATTTTGGTGGATAATACCGCCATGCAATTGATTAAGAATCCTACTCAATTTGATGTGCTGGTAACCGAAAATATGTTCGGAGATATCCTTTCTGATGAGGCGTCAATGCTGACTGGGTCGATTGGAATGATGCCGTCCGCCTCTCTTTCCTCTGGAACATTAGGTATGTATGAGCCGATTCATGGTTCTGCGCCGGATATTGCCGGGAAAAATATCGCTAATCCTTTGGGGACAATTCTTTCTGCGGCAATGATGCTTCGCTATTCTTTCTCCATGGTAGAGGAAGCGGATGCCATAGAGAAGGCGGTCAATCAGGTCCTGGATGACGGGTATCGTACCGCCGATATTATGCAGGATGGTTGTAAGAAAGCGTCCTGCAGTGAAATCGGTGATCTGGTTGCAAGGAATCTTTGAGCGACGGAAAAGCGGAACTGCTAAAGGGCAGTTCCGCTTTTTAGTTTTGTTCGGCATCGGACGTGAGGAGTTGATCTTTTAAATGTGTGCGTAAATATTGCTCCAATTCCTGAATGTATAATCTGCCCATTTGGCTTGGAATCTGATTTCGTTTCATGATGTATCCGATTTCCATTTGGCTGTCTATTTCTTGCCCGTCATCCTCAAGCGGCACCGCTACGTAATCCGTTCCGTTTAATTCTTCGCAGATGATGCCTGAACAAAGGGTATAGCCGTTTAATCCGACCATCAGATTCAGCATTGTGGCTCTATCGTTTGCTTTGATGGTTCGCGGATATTCCTTGGTACTGAGAATTTCTTCGGAAAAATAGAAAGAACTGTTGCCGCCCTGTTCAAACGATAAGCAGGGGTATTCGCTTAGCTGCTCCAGCCGGATTGACGGTTCCTTTGCCAAGGGATGCCCTCTCCAGAGATATACGTATGCCTTGCAGTCGATCAGCTTATGAAATTCGAGATCATTGGATTTGATGAGCTTCGTCATTATGGTCCGGTTGAAATCGCTAAGATATAAGATGCCGATTTCACTTCTCATGCTGCTGACATCTTCAATCACCTCGCGGGTCTTTGTTTCGCGGATCGCAAATTCATATTCAGTCGTATTAAAATTTTTGACCATCTCCACAAAGGATTTCACCGCAAAAGAGTAATGTTGCGTAGATATTCCGAATTTCTTTTTCAACGTCCCGGATTTTCCGTATTTATCCATGAGCGTTTCATATTGATGATAAACCTGTCTTGCATAGGTAATGAATTCCATACCGTCGTTTGTGAGAGTAACACCTCTGCCACTGCGGTGAAAGATCGTAATGCCGAGTTCATCCTCCAAATCATGCAGGGACTCGCTTAAGGAGGGTTGCGCAACGTATAGGATTTCCGCTGCCTTGTTGAGTGAGCCCGCTTCGGAAATGGTGATCGCATAATGTAGTTGCTGTAATGTCATCAATGACCTCCGTGTTTTGTAGGTTCCTGCGAAAAGCAAACGGCTTTTTTTAATTTGCACCCTTGAAAACCTACTAAAAATATGTTATTATGGGATAATAAACGGATGAGGTGAACAGACATGAAAATTTCAACAAAGGGGCGTTACGCATTACGTATGCTAGTCGATTTGGCTGAGCATCAGAATGACGGTTTTGTTGCCTTGAAAGAGATCGCAGAGCGTCAACAGATATCAAAGAAATATCTGGAGCAGATTATTCCCATATTAAATCAGTCTCATATACTGAAGACAAACCGTGGATTTCAGGGGGGCTATCAGCTTGCCGGGAGCCCCGATTCCTACACGGTGGGAGATGTTCTCCGTCTGACCGAAGGGAGCTTATCTCCAGTTGCCTGTTTGGATCGGGATCCGATTGAATGCGAACGCAGCGGGGAGTGTGCAACACTTCCGGTATGGCAGGGTTTGTACCGTGTAATCAATGAATACCTCGACGGGATTACACTGCAGGATATCCTCGATCAACAGAGGGAACGTTATACCAATGACTATGTCATATGACGCTCGCTGTCATATGACGACCGCAACTTTTAGATCTATTGTATGTCAAACGATTTCAGGAGTTTCCAAGCGGTTTCTGAAGCATCGCTGTGTCCTACCATGACTTGCGCATAACTCCAGCCCTCTACCTGTTCCGGATCGACGCCTGCACTTATCAGGGGCTCCGGACTTAAGGCGAATACTATATCCTGATGGTTAGCGGACATGTCCTGTGCCCATTCGAACAGCGCTTCTTCGCCCAGAGTGATATTATAATGTCCCATGGAGCTGTGGTACCCGATGCTGCTCCGATAGGATTTTTCCAAGTGCTCGAATGCGCCAAGCGGTGTTGGCTGGTTCTCGTGGGAAAAATGGTCTTTTCCGTATTTTATGCCGACGGTTAGCTTTCCGTCTTGCAGTGTATAGTTTTCCGACAGCTTTTCCGGATCAAGACCTGCAGCCAGAAACGGCTGCACATCAAACTCCAGCATAACATCATAGAGAGGGCTGCTGCTGTAATCCCCGCTCCAGATGAATCGGACGCTTCCGTCCGGCGATTCAAGCGACCAGCCGGCATGTTCTTCGTCAGCGGTGACAGTGACCTCTTCCGCGTCCAGAAGCTTGCTAAAGGAGGTAACAGCACCTTTTCCGATAACGTCCAGCGTTCCGCCTGTCATCAGAAGAATGCCGGTTAATACCGCTGCCACGAATACGATTGCCGTAACGGGAACCATGACTACCCCGAGTCTTTTGCTTGTTGCTTTCATGCTTGAGTTTCCTCCTTGTCGGGCGCTTTGAATCGTTTCAGACGCAGAGCATTGGAAAGGACGGATACGGAGCTCAAGCTCATGGCTGCGGCAGCGAGCATTGGATTCAGCAATGGGCCGCCAAACAGATAGAGCACGCCGGCGGCAACGGGAATGCCGATGGTGTTATACGCAAACGCCCAGAACAGGTTCTGCTTGATGTTGCGAATGGTTTTTTTGCTGAGCAGAATTGCCGTCGGCACGTCCATCAGATCAGAATGCATTAGAACGATATCTGCGGATTCCATCGCCACGTCTGTGCCCGAGCCGATGGCGATGCCGACATCCGCTTGCGCCAGTGCCGGCGCATCGTTGATGCCATCGCCCACCATCGCTACCTTGCGTCCTTCCTCCTGCAATTTTTTTACTTCGTTGGATTTGTCTTGCGGAAGGACTTCCGCAAGAACACGGTCGATGCCCACTTGCTTTGCGATAGCTGCAGCTGTTTTCAGGTTATCCCCTGTGATCATAGCAACCTCTATTCCCATGTTGTGAAGGCTTTCGATTGCGGATTTGCTTGAGGCTTTTACGACGTCTGCTACTGCTACGATTCCGGCAAGCTGCCGATCTACCGCTACATACATTGGTGTTTTTCCTTCCTCTGCAAGCCTGTCCGCTTCCCGTTCCAGACCGGCAAGAGAAATTTGCTTTTCCGTCATCAGTTTATGATTCCCAGCTAAAACGGTATGACCGTCGATCTCTGCTTCTATGCCTTGTCCGGTCAGGGAACAGAACTGATCTGCGGGCAGAAGCCTTAACCCATTTTCCTGTGCTCCGGAAACGATTGCCTGTCCCAAAGGATGCTCGGAGCTTTTCTCTGCGGAAGCGGTCAGCTGCAGGAGCCTGTTTTCATCAAGCATACCGGTCGGCAGGACGTCTGTCACGGTGGGTTTCCCTTCCGTGAGGGTACCGGTTTTGTCAAAAACAATGGTATTGATTTTATGGGTGGTCTCCAACGCCTCGCCGCCTTTCATCAGAATTCCGTTTTCTGCGCCCTTGCCTGTTCCCACCATGATGGCGGTCGGAGTAGCAAGCCCCAAGGCGCATGGGCAGGCAATGACCAGTACGGAGATAAAAATGGTCAGCGCGAATGCAAAGTCACGAGTACCGATAAACCATGCGATTCCGGCAAGGAAGGCTATCCCGATGACGGTTGGGACGAAATAGCCGGCAACGATGTCCGCTAACTTCGCAATCGGTGCTTTGGATCCCTGTGCATCCTCCACCAGTTTGATGATCTGAGCAAGCGCGGTGTCGCTTCCTACTTTTTCTGCCCGAAAGCGGATGGTACCCGTTGTATTCAGTGAGGCCGCGTAGACGCGGTCTCCGGCTTTTTTTTCTACCGGAATGCTTTCTCCGGTCAGCATGGATTCATCGATGGAGGTATATCCTTCCAATACAACACCATCCACAGGAATCTTTGCGCCCGGCTTTACGATCAGGATGTCGTTGATCTCCACTTCGTCGATTGGAATCTCCTTTTCCAAGCCATCCTGCAATATGAGAGCCGTTTTGGGAGCTAAGCCCATCAGCTTTTTGATCGCCTCGCCGGTTTTTCCTTTTGACACAGCTTCCATGGATTTTCCCAATAAGATCAGCGTAATGATGACGCCGGCGGATTCGAAATAAAGGGAATCCACTCCTGCGTAGTCGCCGCCTGCAATCCGAAAAATATTATAAAGGCTGAATGCCGCGGCAGCTGTGGTGCCGACCGCAATCAGGGAGTCCATATTGGGGCTCCCCCGGAAGAGTGACGGATATCCGACGGTATAAAAACGATATCCTACGCATACAACTGGTACAGTTAGGAAAAATTCCAGCAGTGCGTACACCAGCGGATAGTTCATCATCAGACTTTCCAGCGCCTGTGCTCCGGGAAGACGGATAACCTGAATCATAGGCACCATGGCAATGTAAAGCAGGGGAAGGGCAAACACCGCAGCGGCCCCGCATTTTATCCATAGTGTTCTGATTTCCTTTTTCTTGCGCGCCCTGTCTTTATCAGCGGCTTCGGAGCCTTTGCTTTCTAACGGCTGGTATCCAGCTTTTACGATCGCTTCCTTGATGGCGGACAGCCGGATTTTCTGCGGGTTGTAAGAAATTGCCGCTTTCTCTGTGGCGAGGTTGACACTGACCTTCGTCACACCGTCCAGCTTTCCGATGGCCTTTTCAACCCGCTGGACGCATGCCGCACAGTTCATGCCGCCGATCGGAATCTGAAGGTTCTTCTCTTCGGAAGGATCCTCCAGCGTATAACCAAGCTGGGCGATCGCGTTTTTGAGATCTTCTATAGTGAGTTGGCTGTCATCAAATTCTACGAATAGCTTTTCACTGGCAAAATTCACGGTCGCTTGCTTCATTCCGGGCAGCTTACCTGCTGTTTTTTCGATGCGCTGTGCACAAACCGCACAGGACATCCCTTGGATTCGAAGTGTTGCGTTCTGCATGTATGTGATCTCCTTTCGTCATTTCATCAATTTCTGAAGAAGCGAAACCAATTCGTCTATCACCTCATCATTGCCTTCCCGAATGTTTCCGGCGACACAGGTGCGGATGTGTTCAGATAGCAGCACCTTGTTAAAACTGTTCAGCGCCGCGTTTATCGCTGATACCTGCATGAGGATATCCGTACAATAGGCATCTCTCTCCAACATGCAGCGAATGCCTCGTACCTGCCCCTCGATCCGGCTCAAGCGATTCAAAAGATCTTTGTATTCTTTCTCGGAACGCTCTTTTTTCTTATGACAGTTTGGGCAGATTCCGCAGACTTCATTCCTTTTTTCCATGGAGACGACCTCTCTATGCATATTAGATACCCCCTAAGGGTATTGATTTGCTCTGATTATATACCCTGCAGGGGTATTTGTCAAGTGTTTTTTTCATTTTAGTACGGAAGTTTCCAATTGGTAAAGATCGTTTTTGCTTCATGCAGGAAATCGTAAGAGATTTCAATAGAATCTTCGGTCACCGTCTTGTTTTCCGGGAAGATAGGCCATGGATTACAACCTCCGGTTTCTATTTCAATCTGATCGACGGTGAAGCGATTCCCGCAATTTTGGCAGACCAGTACATTACCGCTCTGTACATAATAACCGCGGCCGGAGCTGTAGCAAATCTGACAGGTGTTGAACGCGGTCCGGATGTTGCCTTGGGAATCCATAACCGCCAGTACCTCCATCTGCGTGCCATCGACTTCTACCGGGTAAAAGCTGGCTGTCGAGGTAATGTCGTGGATAGGAATCACCAGACGCTCCCCTTGGGAGATTACCTGTACATGATCCGGATCTTCGGCAGTGGACTCCGTGTTTTTCGATGCGCCGGTTTCTGTGTTTGGTCGGGTTGCAATAAATACGCCGACTGCTGCGCAGAGAATGACAGCGGCCGTGATCAGCAGCACATTGTTGTTTTTTCCTTTTTTGACTGTCTTTTTCTTGTTTGCCATGTTGTTTTCCGCCTTTCTGGATTCTTGGAGGATTATTGTTTACCTTTATGTTCATCTTTCCTAATGAAAAGGATTGCGATAATTATGCACATGGCGGGCAGAATGCAATGCCAGTGGGATAAGAGTACTTCTATCATTTTCATCACCTTTATAATTTGAGGGATCGCAGTCAAAGGATTTTATTCTTCATCTGTTACGTAAATGTAGCCGCGGATCATGCCCATCCAACAGGTGTATTGTACCGTACCGGTTTGGGTTGGCGTGAATTCAATCACATTTTCTCCTTCTGTAAACGTATGCTCAATCCCGTATTCCTTCAACAGCATTTTATAATTGCAGCCGTTGATGGTTCCTGCGGGTGCATCGATTACCCATTTAACGGGGAGTCCGGACTGAACGGTTATGCTGGGGTATTTACCGGGCTCCAGCGTACTTCTCAAAACCTGTACACCATCCACAATTTCTATTTCTCCGGATACCACATTGGTGTCCTTAGACAGGTCGGTTTTGCGGAAATAAGTCCAAAGGAGGCCGCTGCAAATGGCAAGCACAATCACTGCTGTGATGCCGGCTGTCCTATATAGCTTTTTTCGGAAAGGCAGGCAAGCCACTACCCCGATAACACACAGGAGGAGGATGAGTGTTAAAAGTCTGTCCGGGAGAAGAAGCCCGGACAAGCTGCCCCCCTGAGACAGCATGGCAAGTCCGAGAACCGTTACTAGGACAGCGCCGACACCCATCACTGTGCGAGCAAATTTTCTTCCTAATGCGGTTACCAACGAACCGAGACCTAACATCAGGGGGACGGTTCCCAAACTGAACAGAAGCATGGATAGTGCACCCGCAAAAGGATTACCGGATGCCAGCGCTACAAGCTGCATGGCTTGGAGCGGGCCGCAGGGCATCAGACCATTCAAAAGACCAACGATTAGGGGCTGTCTGCCCGTCGCTTTTTGGCAGTCTATTTTTGAAGAAAGCATGCGGGGAATTCGTAACTGAAACCGACGGAGCCAGGGAAATATGCCCAACATATTGATTCCCATGATGACCATGAAAACACCGGCGATCATTTTCAGAATACCTTGTAACAGGGTGGAGATTCCCGTTCCGGAATCGCCGCCGAACAGCATGCCGACGAATCCCAAAAGAAACCCGATCAATGTGTAGGAAATCACACGTCCGAGATTATACAGCAAGGAGGGACGAAGTACTTCCCACTTGCCGGTCTCCCTGTTTGGAGTTTCCGTATGCGGCATACATTGGGAAAGATTGATGCCGCCGCACATAGCAATGCAATGTACCGAGGTCATCAGACCGATCAGAAAGAGCATACCGTATCCCATTTTCGTGTCTGCTAATTGACTCGGTACTAGAAAGTTCAGGATTCCAAGCTGCTGGAGCAGTACGTATAGTGCGACCATGATCACCAATAAACTGACCGTCCTGCCGATATCCGGCGCTGAATTTTCCGGCAGGACCTGATATCCAAGCTTTTCAATGGCCGTTTGTATTTCCTGCAGCGTAAGGAGATCGGAATCATATGTGATTTCTGCCGAATTGTTGCGATAACTGACCGTGATCTCCTGCACTCCGGGCATATGGTGTAGCTTCCGTTCGATCTTCTTTTGACAGTTGACGCAGGACATACCGCCGATGCGCAGCTTCCTCTTCACGATTCCCATTCGCATACGCCTCCTTTTTCAATCTTTTTCACAAAACCTATCTGTTTCATCGGAATTATAACATCCTTTGACGCATCTGTCAAGGGGGAACTGTCTTTTTAAAATAGCGCCTCTTGACAACCCGGTGAAAAGCATTTATAATATAGAAAATAGATGGGTTTTATACCTTTCTGTTCTGTTTATAGCAAGTGTAATTTCCCTTTAGGAGCAGAGTGTATGTCAAAAAGAATTTATGGTAAAGAGTATGGTTTTCAGACAAGGGCCGTACATACGGGCAACGATGTGGATGGAGAAACCGGAGCTATCAAACGTCCCATCACCATGGCAAACAGTTATGAATTGCCTTATGATCCCACCGATGTCAATTGGTCGAGTGCCGCCGGCAATCTTTACACAAGAAACGGCGGCTCTAACCAAAAATATTTGCAGGAAAAGCTTGCTTCGCTGGAGAGCGGCGAGGACTGCATCGTGCTTGCAAGTGGAGTTGCCGCTCTTTCCGGTTTATTTTTCTCTCTGCTTGCCAGCGGAGATCATGTGATTTTTTCGAGCGTCACGTATATTGCGGTTTACCGTCTTTTTAATGAGTTGTTCAACAACAAATTTCATGTGGAAACGACGATTGTAGATACTTCCGATTTAGAGGCGGTGCGTACGGCGTTCCGTCCGAACACAAAGCTTGTCCATATAGAAACTCCCGGAAATCCTACACTGTCAGTATCGGATATCAAGGAAATAGCTGCAATGGCACATGAACACGGTGCAAAGCTCTCGGTAGACAATACCTTTGCTTCACCTTACAACCAGCGTCCTATAGAGCTTGGTGCCGATTTTACAGTGGAAAGTCTGACAAAATATATCAACGGTCATGGGGATGCGATGGGCGGCGCCATCATCGGAAGGAAACGGGAGTTGGATGTAATTCGTGCGCAGGCACAGGTCAATTTGGGGGGCACCATCAGTCCGTTTAACGCATGGCTGATTATGCGCGGAAGCGTGACTTTGCCGCTTCGTATGCGTCAGCATAACGAGAATGCAATGAAAGTGGCACAGTGGCTGGAAACGCAGCCCTGTGTCAGCTTCGTGGCTTATCCGGGGTTGGAAAGCCATCGGGGACACGACGTTGCGAAAAGACAGATGTCTCCGGGCTTTGGCGGTGTTTTGTCCTTCGGGCTCAAGGCCGACCACGATACGCACAATCAATTTGTCAGCCAGCTGCAGGTAATTACCTCTGCGGTATCTCTTGGGCATGATGAAAGTCTGATTGTTTTCTTAGGAGAAAACGACGAGCGTCAGTATCTGTATCCTGCGGAATTTCATAACGGTTTTTTCCGTCTTAGTGTCGGGCTTGAGGATGCGGAGGATTTAATTGAGGATCTGCGTCAGTCACTGGAAAAGCTTCACTTGTTGAAATGACGTCAACGGAGGTGCGTTTATGATTCTATCCATTTCCGAAGCTATAGAGCTGAAAAAAAAACTGAGGGACCAATTTTCTGTTGAGCTACACTTTCATGATGGCTGCGGAGGACAGTATTTTTCACTGGAAAAAAGCAGTGATGAACTGGTCGCTTCTATCAAGGCCTACTGTGCAGGCAGAAACATTTGCGCGCTCTTTTCTGCGGACGGTTTATCCTTTACCGTGCAGGAGGGGAAGCCGTGCTGAACCAATTTTCGAGAACAGAGCTGCTGTTTGGCAGGCAGGCTATGGAAAGGCTGGCAGCTTCCCGTGTTGCCGTGTTCGGGATCGGCGGCGTTGGCGGGTATACCGTAGAAGCACTTGCCCGTTCCGGCGTTGGAACGCTGGATTTGATTGATGACGATAAAATTTGCCTAACTAACCTCAATCGGCAGCTTCATGCAACGCGAAAGACGGTTGGCAGATACAAGGTGGAGGTCGCCGCCGAACGGATTCGTGAGATCAATCCAGATGCCGTTGTGCATACCCATCAGGCTTTTTATACGCCTGAAACAGCCGTGCAGTTTGACTTTTCTGCATACGACTATGTTGTCGATGCCATTGATACCGTTACTGGAAAAATAGCCCTTGTTTTGCAGGCAGATGCCGCTGGTACACCGATTATCAGCTCCATGGGTGCCGGAAATAAAGTTGATCCGACGGCATTTGAGGTTGCGGATCTCTATCAAACGTCGGTATGCCCGTTGGCGCGGGTGATGCGTTACGAGCTGAGACGGCGGGGGATTCAAAAGCTGAAGGTCGTTTATTCCAAGGAAACGCCGATCACACCGGTTGAGGATATGTCGATCAGCTGCCGGACAAATTGTATTTGCCCGCCGGGGACGGCACGGAAATGCACCCAGCGCCGACAGGTGCCGGGCAGTAATGCTTTTGTTCCGTCGGTTGTGGGACTGATTATCGCTGGCGAAGTGGTGAAGGATCTGATAGCCTTTGAGCAGGGGATCTATACGTGATTTTCGGAGCGGATTTGTTTTCCGGAAGGAAACGGTGCGTCCCGAGTATCTGTGATCATAATCATATGCAAAACTGGGATGGGAAGTGCTTGTTCTTATCATTTCATCGTTTCGAAAGGGATTGACAGACAGCCGACGTCTGTGCTATACTATATATGAACTGTAGCAAAAGAACTGTAGCTAATAAACGGTGGTGAGGAGAGTTATGCTGCTTGCGGTCGATATCGGGAATTCGAGTATCGATTTCGGCGTCTTTGGTGAAGACGGTGTTTTGCAAATGAAAAGCAAGGCTTCCGTGGTCAAAACCCGGTCCGCAGATGAATATGCAGTGATTCTGAACGGTATACTGCAATTGCATCAGATTCCGTTACAGGAGATTACCGGCTGCATCATTGCTTCCGTCGTGCCGCCGCTGACGGCGATTGTTTCCTCTGCGGTGAAGGAATTGCTCGGGCTTCTCGCGATTGAGGTTGGACCAGGAATCAAAACGGGCTTGAAGATCCGGATCGACAGCCAGACAGAGCTTGGCGCAGATCTGGTTGCCAATGCGGTTGCGGCGGTTGCTTCTTGTTCCACACCGATCGTCATCGTCGATCTCGGTACAGCGACAACCTTTACCGTTCTCGACGGTAACGGCGTGCTGGAGGGCGTTATCATTGCGCCGGGACTGCGGATGTCGTTAGATGCGCTGTCTGCCGGTGCATCGGAGTTACCGGATGTTTCTCTTGCCTCCCCGAAACGTCTGATTGCCAAAAATTCGCAAGAATCAATGAATGTCGGCGTATTGTATGGGCATGCCTTCTTAATTGACGGCTTTTTGGAGGAGATCCGTCGGACGCTTCGCGTCGAACAGCTGCATGTAGTGGTGACTGGTGGTCTTGCCGATACGGTTTTACCGTTCTGCAGGTGGAAAATGGAACGTCGTCCGGATCTGACGCTTTGCGGTCTGTGGCTGCTGTATCAAAAAAATAGAAAATGATAGCGGGAAACTGCTTTCATAAATAAAATCTGCGTTTTGCATTGCACCCGATAACGGGGCGATAGGAAAACGCAAAAGAAAAAGGAGATTCCTATGAAAAAAAACAAAATCCGCGAGATGGCACAATTGGCCATACTCATCGCCATCATGTTGCTCTTTGCTTTCACGCCTCTCGGCTATCTGAAAATCGGCGCGATCGAATTGACGTTGATGGTTCTTCCTGTTGCGATCGGCGCGATTGTCCTTGGTCCTGCAGCCGGAGCGATTTTAGGCGGTGTTTTTGGTCTTACCAGCTTTATTCAGTGCTTTGGCACTTCTGCAATCGGTGTTTTTCTGCTGGGAGTCAATCCGTTTTTCACCTTTTTGACCTGCATGGTTCCGCGTGTTTTGTGTGGCTGGCTGTCCGGGCTGCTGTTTCGCGCGCTGCATCGGATTGACCGTACCAGAATCGCATCTTATTTTGCAGCGAGCCTTTCAACGGCGCTGCTCAATACAATTTTCTTTATGGGGGCGATTCTGCTGTTCTTCTGGCACAACGATGCATTCCTCGGGCAAATGAGTGACTGGGGTATCGCAACAGAATCCGTATGGGTATTCCTTGTGGCGTTTGTCGGCATCAACGGCATAGTAGAAGCGGCAGTCAATTTTGTGGTTGCCGCTGCGATTGCAAAGGCGGTCGTGCGTTTTGTCAACAAAGGCGAAACGGCATAAGAAACAGGTGGGGTGGAGTATTCCGCCCCTGCTTTTTTTCTGACCGTCAGCATACGGGTATTAACAGGGATTGTAGACTAAATATAGAGTCAAGGCGGTGGCAGAGGTTGATTCTGCCGCCGCCTTTTCTAATATACAGATCTTTCAGGAAGCTTAGGCTTGACCGGTGCCGAGCCGCATGTAGCCGGCGCGAGCGATGGTTATGACTTGGTTTTGGTTCTTCCCTGACGGATTTTTTTGTATGTCTCGCAGAAGAAGATCGGGAAAATACAGAGGGCAGTGGTGCAGAGCCATTGCATGCCGTTCAAGGGAACGGTCATAAAGATCTTGCAAAGGAAGGGGAGCTGTACGATTGCAACCTGCAACGCGGCGCCTAAGAAGAAGGAGCCGAGAAGCCAAGGGTTGGAGAGGGGAGAGAGGGAGAACAGCGAGCGTCCGGAGCGCATGTTGAAGGCGTGGAATAGCTGTGACACGGCAAGTACCGTAAATGCCATGGTGCGCCCGACCGTAAAGTCTCCGGAGAGCGTGCCGATACCGAAAGCAATCAAGGAAAGACAGCCGATCAGGATGCCCTCTGCGAAAATTTCCAGCCAGCGCAATCGGGTAAACAGAGGCTCGTCACGCTTACCGGGCGGACACCGCATGATATCCTTACCCGGTTTTTCCAGTCCCAAAGAGATCGCGGGCAGAGAATCGGTTACCAGATTTACCCAAAGCAGTTGAATGGCTTCCAGCGGGGCCGGAAGGGAAAGCAGGATGCCTAGTAAGACGCTGACAATTTCTCCGATATTGCAGGAGAGCAGGAAGTGTACTGCGCGGCGGATGTTGCCGTAGATTGTTCGCCCTTCGCGGACGGATTCCACAACGGTGGAAAAATTGTCATCCGTCAGAATCAGATCGGCAGCCTCCCGCGCGACCTCTGTTCCGCCCTTTCCCATTGCACATCCGATGTCCGCTTTTTTGAGTGCCGGCGCATCGTTGACACCGTCGCCAGTCATAGCGACTACATAACCATTTTTGCGGTATGCTTCCACGATGCGCATCTTAAAAGCGGGAGTTGTGCGGGCGAATACGGTGCAGGTTTTTACTTTTTCTGCGAGTTCCTCATCGGAAAGGGAACGAAGCTCGGCTTCTGTATAGCATTCAGTACCATCGTGCAGGATGCCCAGCTTACGTGCGATAGCTGAAGCGGTTGCCGCATGGTCGCCGGTAATCATGACCGGCAGAATGCCTGCTTCTGCGCATTGTCTGACCGCTTCTTCAGCCCCTTCGCGCGGTGGATCCTCCATTCCGCAAAGACCGAGAAAGCGGAAGGGTTGCCGCAGCAGATCAGTGGGAATGTGATCTGATTTTGCTTCTGCAAAGCCGATCACCCGCTTGGCGTTGTCCGCCAGCCGCCTCAGTTCTGTCGAAGCCTCCGGAGGCAGTCCACCGCAATATTTTGCGATGACGTCCGGTGCTCCCTTCAGATAGCTGCGGTAACTGTTTCCCTCGCGGTGAAGGGTAACCATCAGCTTGGTTTCAGAATCAAAAGGCAGCTCTCGAAGACGTGGATAGTGTTCTGTTAAGTCAGGGGCGGCACCGTTTTTGAGCGCAGCGTCGTAGAGTGCTTCCTCGGTTGGTGAGGCACGATCGTTGCAAAGCAAGCTGGCGAGCGCGAGCTTCTCCCGGTCTCCGAACAGATCGGTGACCGTCATGCGATTGCAGGTCAGAGTGCCGGTCTTGTCCGAGCAGATGACGCCGGCACAGCCCAAGGTTTCCACCGCGGGCAAACGACGGACGATAGCACGCTGCTTTGCCATGCGCTGTACACCGAGGGAAAGAACGATGGTGACGATCGCTGGCAGGCCTTCCGGAATCGCGGCAACAGCAAGGCTGACGCTGGTTAGAAACATTTCCTTCGGTTCCAGACCTTTCCAAAGTGACAACAAAAAGATGACAATGCAGATGATGACAGTCAGATTACCGAACAGTCCGGACAGCTTTGCCAGCCGCTGCTGCAACGGTGTCTTTTCATCAGTTCCTTCCAATAGTGACGCGATGCCGCCTACCGCTGTGTTCATGCCGGTCTGCGCTGCCAGAAAGCTTCCGTGCCCGCTGATTACGGCGGTTCCAGACCAAACGGCGTTGGCGATGTCGCCGGTATTACTGTCCGGAGGGAAGATTTGGGAAGCATCCTTCCGGATACCGCCGGATTCGCCGGTCAGCGCGGACTCATCTGTCATCAGGGAGACCGCCTCTAAAAGCCGGCCATCGCAGGGGACGATCATTCCCTTTTCAAGAAAGACGATGTCTCCGGGGACGACCTCTGCACTGGGAATATGTTTTTTCTGCCCGTCCCGCAATACAATGCTTTCCGGTGATGATATGCGCCGTAGCGCTTCCAGTGCCCGTTCTGCGCGGTTTTCCTGAATCAGAGAGATCATAGCATTCAGGAGGACAATCGCAAGAATAATAAAGGGATCGGCGCTGAATTCTCCGTTGAGACGGTCGGTCACGAAGGAAATGCAGGCGGCTGCCAACAGGACGAGCGTCATCTTGTCCGCAAAGGCGGAGAAAAAACGCAGCAGCGGATGTTTTCTTTTGCGCTGCCGCAGTTCATTGCGCCCGTGCGTTTCCAATCGGGCGGCGGCTTCCGCTTGAGATAGTCCGTCCGGGCTTGCGTTCAGACTGCGGAAGACGGCTTCTTTTTCTTCAGAGTACCACACGATGATATCCTTTCCTTTTTTGATGTGTGTCTGTATACAACTTCTTTTCTTTGCAGGAATAGGAGAAATAGATTCGGCAGAATCATCAGTGCGTTAAGGATGTCCGCCGCAGCCCATAAGGCTTTTAGGGAAATGAATGCACCGAAGAAGGACGCTGCGACAGAAAGCAGCCGGTAAATTAGCTCTCCATGCGGCAGTGATAAAAAGGCAAGGCAAACCTCACTGTAATAGCACCAGCTGAGGATAGAAGCAAAAGCGAAAACAGCCATCAGCATGGTGAACAATAGGCTGCCGCTACTTCCGAACGCTCCGCTGAATAGCTCGGTTACCTGTTCTCGACCGACACAGAGCAGAGCGAGCGCAGTCAGCGTGGAGACGAGAAATGTATCTGCCAGTATTTCAAATGCGCCCCATTCTCCTTGCCGCTGCGGGTCGCTCTCTCCGGAGGACGCGTGCGCCAGCGGGGAGGAGCCGACACCTGCTTCGTTTGAAAAGACACCCCGCGCGAATCCTTCCCGGAGGGAAAGCGCCAGCAGGCTGCCGGAGATGCCGCCAAATGCGGCACGAAAGCCGAACGCTTCCTGTAGAATCCGCATGAACGCTCCGGGTATAGCGGGAAGATGTGACAGAAGGATCCAGACCGTTGCACCGAGATAGAGCGCAGAAGCCACCGGCACCAATACAGTGTTGAGCTTTCCGATGCGTTCTCTGCCTCCGAAAACCGCGACCGCAAGCAGAGCGGCGCAAAATCCTCCACAGACCGGTGCGGGAATATCTAACGTGCCGGCGGCCTGCGTCAGGGCGCCGATCTGTGCGAGGTTTCCAACACCGAAGGATGCGAAGATGCAGAGACCGGCGAACAGAACACCCAGCTTTTTGTGTCCTGCATCTGTGAGCGCGTAGGGAGCGCCGCCGGTATATCCGCCGTTCGCCATTCGCTTGCGATGTGCCACGGCGAGGTATACCTCTGCATATTTCAGCGCCATACCGGTGAAGCCGCTGACCCACATCCAGAAGATACTGCCTGCACCGCCAACGGAGATTCCATAAGCGACGCCGGTGATGCTGCCGACGCCAACCGTGCCGCCTAAGGCAGTGGCAACTGACGCGAGCATCGCTTTTCTCCCTTCCTTTTTAAGAAACAGGGAACCGACGGTGCTGTGGCAGAGTCGCAGTGGATGCAGCTGAAAGAAACCTGTCCGGACGGTAAAGTAGCCGCCGCTTACGGTCAGCAGTGCAATCAGCGGGAAGCTCCAGAGTGCTTCGCGCAACGTTTCTAAGAACAAAAGGGAGTCCTCCTTTTTGTATCAGAGTCGGCTGTTACGACAGCAAGGTATTGATAAAAATCATTGACAAAAGAAAGAAAATATGGTACCATACTGTCGTAACGAGTAAACAAGTAAAAGTCAGGTAAGGCGGTGCTACAATGGCGGAAGCAATCTTTGCAAAGGCGGGGCGCGGATATGACCGGGAACAGGTCGATGCTTTTCTTTTGGAGCTTAATCGCTCCTTTTCGGAAAAGGAAGCGGAACTAAAGGAACAAATCCGGCAATTGACTGCATCCTTGACGGAAACGCAGGCAGCACTTGCAGAAAGCGAGAAGCGCGCTTCTGCCTTAGAGGTAACCTATGAAGGACGGCTGCAGGAGAAGGAACGGGAGTGCGCCTTGTTGCAGGCGAGCATCGGACAGAGAATGATAGCGGCGGATACTCGTGCAGAGGAAATCGTTTCCTCCGCACAGGAGCAGGCAGACGCTTTGCTTGCGGATGCACGTCGGCGTGCAGAACACGAAGCGGAACTTGTAGTTGCGGAAACCCGTCAAAAGTGTGCGGTCATTGGCCGGGCTGCTGCGGAATTTTCTGATCGGATGCATACGGTGTCATCGGAGCTTTGCAAAACGGAAGCGTTGCTGGATGAAGCGATGGAAGAAATCAAACAGAAAGCGATTGGCAGGCTAGTATGAGGTCGGTGCTTGTAGAGGAGGCTGCGTTTTGGATTCCCGTTGTTCATGCAGGGGATACGATTTCTTTAAGCGGCGTGGTTTACACGGCGCGAGATGCCGCACATAAACGGATCAAAGCAATGCTGGAAAAAGGGGAAGCTCTTCCGTTTTCTTTGGATGGAGCCTTTCTGTATTATGCGGGACCGACACCGGCGCCGGAGGGGCGGGTCTGCGGTTCCTTCGGACCGACAACCTCATGCCGGATGGATGCTTTCGCGCCGGAACTGTATCGTCATGGATTGAAAGGGACAATCGGGAAGGGCGGCAGATCGGCGGCAGTGGTAGAGGCGATTCGGGAAAGCGGCGGAATTTACCTGATTGCGGTCGGAGGTGCCGGTGCGTTCTGTTCCAGTAAAATCCTTTCCTGTGAGGAGATCGCTTTTCAGGATCTTGGTTGTGAATCGATCAAGCGGCTGGAATTCCGGTCGTTCCCATTGACGGTAGCGGTCGATTCTTACGGGAAGGATCTGTTTGCTCACTGAACTTCCCGGGGTTTGATCTGTTCAGGAGGCAATTCGCCGGCGGAGATCGGTAAGTCAACCCCGATGTTTTTCCTGAATACGACGCTTGCGTTCAGTACGTAAGCGTTTTGTATTTCATCATAAGAAATTTTATAATCATAGTCCGTTATCTCATCGGTTTGCCGATCCAACCATGCGTTGAAAGCTTCGAACGCAGCCTGCTGTGCCTGCTCTGGGGAAATAGTGACCGTTTCCGCTTGATACTCTCGGTAAATTACGGATGTGCTGACTATTGGCGTTTCCGCGATGCCGAACAGAAAAAACGGCGTTTCGGATACCTCAGTATCAAAGCGGTCATAAGGGCAGTCCTCTTTCCAAAACAGATCCAGATCCTTGCCGAGCAGGGTAAGGGTTGTTTTTTTTTCCTCTCGCCCGGTATACTGCTTGACCGTACTTTCAAGCGGTATGGCGATCGAATAGCTGCCGTAGACCTCTGCCGTGACTGTTCCACGCGCATGGTGCAGCTGATAAATCTGACGTCCGTTCACGGTATAGGCACTGATCAGTGGCTGTCCTGCTGTTACAACGTCCCCGGGGGAAACGAGCGCGGTACCGGCTGCGACATCGACAGAAAGAATTATCCCGTCCTCAGAGGCGACGATATTGCAATACCCGTCTGTATTTTCAATTTCCGGTGCATGTGTTCGCTCCAAGACCTCCACTTCGATGTGTGTTCCCTTAATATTGATGGCGACCGAGGAAATGTCTGCGTATTCCAGCAGGAATTCATTCTGCGCGCGCAGGACCGGAATGCTTGGAATGTAACTGCCAATGCCAATACCGTAATCCTCCAGTGCATGGATGATTTCCCGGTCGGAAAGCAGAGTGTTGCCGTTAACGGTAATTTTCCAGACAAACAGCTCCGCATAAAAGAGCAATGCAAAGCCTAAAAATAAGCCAAGTAACAGCCCCGGACGCCGCTTGTATTTTGCTATCAGAAACGGTAGTCCGTGTTTGCCGACGATCTCAGCGTCAATGCCCGCTTCCTCGGCGCAGGCGAGCAGTGGCTCGGCACAGGCAAGTGATGTTTTGATCTGCCATTCGCTTTGCTCTCCACGCAAGCCCCAAAACAGGATGTGATCAGAGGTAAGCTGTTTTAAAAACGGTAAAACCGATTGACCGTGCAGCCGGACGACGTATTCGCCGAATAGTGGGTGCAGGAATTGATACATGAATAAAGACCTTTCTAAAGCAAGATGCGTCCTGCTCAGGATTCATATCGCACTTCCCGGATGCTTCCTTCCAGAACAATGCGGTTTTCGGAAAGAAATTTCATTTCTAGACCATCCCCTTCAAAGGTGATGCGCTGTTCTCCTGCGCCGACGGTAATGCGTGCCTCTCCGTACTCCAGCAGGGAATCAATGCCTTCCGCTATCAGGCGGTGGTTGCCGCGCAGCTCAATGTAAACGCCTTCCGTAAACGGTGGCTTTTTCATGGGATTCACGTCCTTTCCATGTGCGGCATGTGAAAAAAGGTTTCATACAATTGCTTGCAAGACCAGTATATTAGTCTTGTGGTGATTTTATGAACATGAGAAATCTTCTTCGCTTTCTATTGCTATTACTCTTTTTTCTTGCACTGCTATTCGAGCCTGCTTTCGCAAGCGAGGCGACACTTTCCCGTCTTCTGTTTTTTGTAAGAGCAATTTTTCCTTCGCTGTTTGTGTCGCTCTGCCTTTCTGGGGTTTTGGTCGCTTCACCGCCGGCAAAAGCGCTCTACCGTTTTCCGTTTGGCGTTGAAGGAACTGTGCTGCTGCTCGGTATTTTCTGCGGGTTTCCGGTTGGTGCGCGCAGCGCTTTGCTGCTATATGAAAATGGACAGATTTCCAAAAAGCGCGCGGAATTTCTCTGCGGTTTTTCGAATCTTGCGTCTTTGCCGTTCCTTACCGGGGTGGTTGGAAATGCCCTGTTCGGGGATCTGCAGTTTGGAGTGAAACTGGCGTTGCTGCAGCTGCTTTCCGCTCTGCTTGTCGCCTGTGTTCTGTATGGAATTTTCCGACCTTGCTGCTGCGGTTTGAAGGTACAGCTCACGGGAACTGGGCAGAGCCTTGTTTCCTCTATAGGGAGCAGCGCCCACACCATGTTGGAGCTTGGAGGCATGTTGATCTTTTTCGGTGTGGCTGCAGATACCGCAGTACATCTCTTTGGCTTGACAGGTTGGAAAGCTGTGCTCACACAGGGAACACTGGAATTTTCCTCCGGTTGCGCAAAGGCAGCCTCTCTCGGTGGGGAGACGGGGAGAATGTTGGCGGCGCTCGCTGTCGGTTTTTCCGGATTCTGCGTATTGGCGCAAGTGTCATCCGTAACGAAGGGAAAGCTATCGTTGCGACCGTATTTGTTGGGGAAATTACTGCAAGCGGCGTTTCTTGCTGTCTTTGCGACGGTTCTGTCTTGACTTCCGTCGAAAAATGTGCTAAAATTAAAAAACAGCAGTAGAAAGGCGGGGATGGATGTGAAAGCGAAGTACAATCCGGAAGAATTGGAAAAGATCTGCGCTTACTGCGAATATGCGACGGTGTTGGTTGATTCGGGTGTTTGTATTTGTCAAAAATGCGGTGCTGTGCGTTCGGATGGTCATTGCCGGCGTTTTCGCGCAGATCTGCTGAAGGTGACGCCGCGTCTGCCTCTCTTGCCGTCGGGGCAGGATAGATAGCAGCGTGGTATCTATACTGCTGTTTTGAGAATATCCGGAAGAATTCGCTCGGAAAATTTCAAAAAAGACTTGACAAATGTGGAGATCCGTGTATAATAAGAAAGGTCCATTTGATCGGGAGTTCCCTCAACCCGTTTTAGGACAGAAAATAGAATTCTGCGGCTGTGGCGGAATTGGCAGACGCGCACGTTTGAGGGGCGTGTGGTTTATCCGTATGGGTTCAAGTCCCATCAGCCGCACCA